>DATGXO010000085.1:0-31412 GCA_035298965.1 Opitutaceae bacterium
CGGACGGGTTACGCGGAGTCAGGGCGCGCCGCGGCGGAGCGGGGAAGCGACCGGAGGATCGGAGGGGCTGCCAGAAGGGCCGGAGCATGGCGGCGGTTGAAAGCGGTGCCACCGGCCGCTCTCCCGCGTGGGTCGGGGCGAGACCGGGGGACGCCCGCGATACAGCCCGCGGCGCCGGCTGGTGTCAACGGAGGTATGACATCGAGTGCTCCCGGCGCCAACGACGAGCCGGCACGCGCACACCGCACGGCTGCAAACGGCGAGAGAGGCGAAAGCCGAGAGGCAGGAGACCGGAGGCGGAGGTGAGACGCATCTCAGCGCATCCCGCGTGAGAAGCCTACAAGGCACCGGGGTCAGCGCCCCGGCTACAGCCCGGCCGCGGCTCAACGGGGACGGTTCGCCCTACTCTCGCTTTCCGTCCCTGAGTCCCAGATTTCTCCGCTGTCCGCCGCTCCGGATCTCAGGTCTCAGGCGATGGTTCTCGCCGCCCAGAGTTCTTCGAAGAGGCGTTCGTAGTCCTGTGTCATGCGCTCGAGGCTGAACTGCTCGAGCGCATACTGCCGCGCGCCGGCGGCGCAGGTTTCGCCCTGCGGCCCGAGCGCTGCGGTGATCGCATCGGCGAGCGCGACAGGGTCGCGATGGCCCGCGAGCCAGCCGGTCTTCCCCGGCTCGATCAACTCCTCCACGCCCGGCACGCGCGAACCGATGACGGCACAGCCGGCCGCCATCGCTTCGATCAACGAGAGCGGCAGCCCTTCGAAATGCGTCGAGAGCACGAATACCCGGTGGCGCAGCAGAAGCTCGGGCACGTCGCGGCGTTGGCCGAGAAACTCCACCTGCCCGCCGAGGCGCAGTCGCCACGCGAGCAGGCGCGCGGCCCATTCGTGGAGTTTCTTGCCGCCGCCGGCGATGCGCACGCGGACGGGCGTGCCGCGGTCGCGCAGGATCGCCGCCGCGCGGATCAGCGTCGCGGGGTCTTTCTGCCGGCCAAAACGCGCGGTCATGAGCACCGCCGGTTCGCGCGCGGCGAGCGGAGTCGGCGTGCCGCTCGCGAAACGGCCGAGGCGCACGCCGTTGTAGATCGTGCGGAGGAGCGGGCGCGGGTGTCCGCGTTCGGCGAGATACTGGCCGACGGAATGCGAGACGGTGACGATCGCCCCGGTGCGCGCCGCGAGCTCGCGCGAGCGCCGCAGGTGCAGCCATTTGTAGCGTTCGTGGTTGTGCTCGACCTGCACCACGACCGGCACGCCTTCGGCGAGCGCGACCATGCGGCCCCAGATGTGTTCGCTGTAGCCGTGCGCCACGAAGATATCCGGCCGGAACTCGCGGATGATCGCGCGCAGCTCGGCCATCATGCGGTATTTCGGGCGCGGGCACACTTCGCGGTAGGCCACGCCCGCCGCCGCGAGATCCTTGCGAAACGCCTCGCCGAGCGCCTTGCCGCGCTTGCGCCGGTAGATGATCAGCGGCGCGAACCGCCCGCCCTGCGCATGGCCCTGTGCCAGATCGGTGAGCACGCGCGTGACGCCCTTGCCGCCGCCGCTGCCGAAATGGATGACGCGCAACTGGTCCATCGTCGTCGCCCGCTCAGTTGGCCGGAGCGCGCTTCTCGCCCGACGCAGCCCATTCGGCGAACATCCGCGCATACACCGCCTCGATGCCGGCGGCTTCGCGCTCGATGGAGAAATTCGCAACAACGTGCTCGCGACCCGCGCGGCCCAGCGCGGCGGCGCGTTCCGGGTCGGCCATCAACTCACCGATACGGCGCTTGAGCGTCTCCATGTCGTCGACGTCGCACAGGAAACCCGTTTCGCCCTCGCGGATGAGGTGCATCGCCGCGCCCACGCGCGTCGCCACGACCGGCGCGCCGCTGGCCATCGCCTCGGCGGGCACGAGCCCGAATCCTTCCCAACGCTGCGGGCCCACGACGGTCGTCATGCGCCGCAGCCAGAGCGGCACCTCCTCGGCCGGACGTTCGCCGAGAAACACGATGCGTTTATCGAGCCCGGCAGCGGCGACCTTCGCCTGCTGTTGCGCGGCGAACTCGCGTTGGTCGAGGGTCACCTGCCCCACCACCACAGCCGTGAAGTCCGGATACCGCGGCAGCAGCTCGATCATGGCGTCGACAAAACGATCCACGCCCTTCTGCGCTCGCACACGACCGAAGACGCCCACGCCGTACTTGCCCGGCAGCCCCGTCGCCGCCCACTCGGCCGCGCGATCGGCGGCGGGACGGTAGGTGTCGGTGTTGATGCCGTGGAGGTTCACCACGTGCGGCACCTCGAGGTACGAGCCCGATTCCGGCGAGACCGCGATCACGGCGTCCATCCGGCGCAGGAGGAAACGCGTCCACGCCGAGTGGCGACGCTGCGCCGCGGAGGTGAAGAGCAGCTTGAGCGGTTGGCGCAACACGGCCTTGAGCAGCCAGCCGGCGAGCATCTCGTTGTTGCGCCGCGCATGCCAGATCCGCCCCAGCCGGCCGGGCGGACGGCTCCAGCCCCGCGTGAACACGGAGCGCCACGTGACCTGCGGCCAGTGCGCGGGGAGTTTCGGACCGAGCGCCGCAATCGGCAGGCGTTTCGCATGCACCGGTAGCAACGCGGCCACGGTCGAGGTCACGCCGCTGTAGCGGACCTTCAGGCTGGCGGCGATCACCTCGGTGGTGCGCAGGTCGCGGATGTTGTTCTCCATGCGGGGGACGTTCGCGGCAAACGAACACGCGCGGCGTGCCGAGAGCCAACACTTTCTCGGGCGGAACGAGTGGCCACAGATGAACACCGATCTCCACAGATCCGGATTCCGGACATCGGCGTCGATCGGTGTTCGTCTGTGGCCAACTGCTCCGAAGCGCCTTCGCCGTTTTCCCTTTGCCCCGCATCGGCCGACATCGTCGCATCGTCCGCACCGATGCCGTTGCTCGAAGTCACCGACCTGCGCACGCATTTCCACACCCGCAACGGCGTGGTGCGCGCGGTCGACGGCGTGAGTTTCTCCCTCGAGAAGGGCGAGACGCTCGGCCTCGTCGGCGAGTCCGGCTCGGGTAAATCCGTCACCTGCCAGTCGCTCTTGCGCCTCGTGCCCCAGCCGCCCGCGCGCCTCGCCGGCCGCGCGCTCTTCGCCGGCACCGACCTGCTCTCCTGCCCCGCCCGCGAGCTGCGCGCCATCCGCGGCCGCCGCATCGGCATGATCTTCCAGGACCCGATGACGTCGCTCAATCCGTACCTGCGGATCTCCGACCAGCTCATCGAGCCGCTCCTCATCCACGAGAAACTCTCCCGCCGCGATGCGCTCGCCCGCGGCCTGGCGATGCTGGAGTCCGTCGGCATCAACGACGCCGCCGCGCGCCTCCACCACTACCCGCACGAGTTCTCCGGCGGCATGCGCCAACGGGTGATGATCGCGATGGCCCTCATCGCCCGCCCCGAGCTGCTCATCGCCGACGAGCCCACCACCGCGCTCGACGTGACCGTGCAGGCGCAGATCCTCGACCTCATCCGCCGCCTCCAACGCGAGCTCGGCATGGCCGTGATCTTCATCACGCACGACCTCGGCGTCGTCGCCGGCCTGTGCGACCGCGTGCAGGTGATGTACGCCGGCCGCATCGTCGAGAGCGCCACGACCACGGATCTCTTCGCGCGTCCGCAACACCCCTACACACGCGCCCTCCAACGCTCGATCCCCGCCCTTCAGCCGAAGGGCTCCGAGCTCTTCACCATCCCCGGCCTCCCGCCCGACCTCAGCCGCCTCCCCCCCGGCTGCCCCTTCGCGCCGCGCTGCGAGTTCGCCGTGGAGAAGTGCCGCACCGGCGACGCGCCGCCGCTCGTGGAAACGAAACCCGCCCACCACTCCGCCTGCCTCCGCGTGCAGGCCGGGGAGCTCTAGGTAAGCTACACCCAACAATGACACGTTTCGCGCTGCTCTTTGCTCTCAGCTTCGGACTCTTCGGGTGTAAATCCGCTTACGTTGGTCCACGTCCCGATGGGGGCACTCCCTTCGCCTCGCCAGAGAGACCAGCGAAACCGGAAACAGCCCTACTCACCGGGCCGCTTCCCTCCTCTCTGGTCTCAACACCTGAGGTCTCGCTGAAACAGGAGGAGTTGAAGACCTATGGCGGAAGGATAACAGGCAATATCGAGGTCGCGATTTCCGGATCGGGAGTACGCAAACCTGGGCGCTACTTTCTCTACAAGAATGAACCGCTTCTTCGTATCCTGATGCTTGCCGAAATCGCCGAGCCCAAGTGCACGGTCTGGAGAAGTTACTCCACGGCAGAACAGATAGCAGAGGCACGATTCACATTCGACATCAGCACCGACGAAGGAATGCGGAAAGCAAAGGAGTTCCTTCTCGAGGAAGGCGACGCGGTCATAGTCGGACAGCCTCAGGACTGAGACTGGCAAACTGAGTTCATCTGCGGTTTCTGACCCTTCCCGCGCGGCCCCAACCCTTTTTTTGCCACCGATCCTCCGTCATCTGTGGCCAACTCATCTTCCATCATCCGTCCGCCATTGTCTATGCTCCCCTCCGAAACCCTCCTCTCGCTGCGCGGCGTGCAGACGCACTTTCCGGTGCAGCGCGGGTTCGTGTTCCGGCGGCAGGTCGGCACGGTGAAGGCCGTCGACGGCGTCGACCTCGAACTGCGCCGCGGCGAGGTGCTCGGGCTCGTCGGCGAGTCGGGCTGCGGCAAGTCCACCCTCGCGCGCACCATCCTCCAACTCGTGCCGCCCACCGCCGGCACCGTCGTGTTCGAAGGCCAGAACCTCGCCGCGCTCGACGCCGCCGCGCTGCGCCGCGCGCGCCTCGGGTTGCAGATGGTCTTCCAGGACCCGTACGCCTCGCTCAACCCGCGCATGACGGTGTTCGCCACCCTCGCCGAGCCGCTGCGTGTCCACCAGATCGTGCCACGCGCCGAGGTGCCCGCCCGCGTGACGGCGCTCATGGAGCGCGTCGGCCTCGCGCCACGCTTCGCGAAGAAGTACCCGCATGAGTTCTCCGGCGGCCAACGGCAGCGCATCGCCATTGCCCGCGCGCTCGCACTCGAGCCGCGCGTGATCGTGGCCGACGAACCCGTGTCGGCCCTCGACGTGTCGATCCAGGCGCAGATCCTCAACCTCCTCGCGCAACTCGTTCGCGACCTCGGCCTGAGCCTGATCTTCATCTCGCACGACCTCTCCGTCGTGAAGCACCTCTCCGACCGCGTCGCCGTGATGTACCTCGGCAAGATCGTCGAGCACGGCCCGGCCGCCGCGGTCATCGAGCATCCGGCGCACCCGTATACCCGCGCCCTCGTCAGCGCGATCCACGTGCCCGATCCGACACGCGAGAAGGCCCGCCAACGGATCATGCTCCCCGGCGATCCGCCCTCGCCGCTGAATCCGCCCGCCGGCTGCGCGTTCCACCCGCGTTGCCTGTTTGCCGCGGAGAAATGCCGCGCCGCCATCCCGCCGCTCGAGTCGCAACCGGATGCACGCTTCGTCGCATGCGTGCGCTTGAGCGAGATCCCAGCCACGGGTCCCGGGTAGAGCGAGCACCTCGCTGCGCGGCGGCTATACGCGAGGCTGCGCGCGCGCGGCAAGCTGGAGCGCCTCGGCGAGTTCGCCGACCGCGAATGGTTTCGGGAAACTGTCCACCTCGCCCCACGGCGTGATGCGTTTGCCGCGCGCCGGCAGGGTCGCCGAGATGAGCAGGATCGGCAGGCCGGGCACGACCTGCCGGAGGCAGGCGACGGTGCCTTTGTTCGAGTCGATCTCGCAGGAATCGATCACGGCAGCGGCGAGCACCGCCCCCATCCTGGGGGCCAACGCGACCAAGTCCGCACCGTCTCCCGGATACATGACACTCAGCCCGTTCATGTTGGCGGCGTTTTCGATCAGCCGACGGACCTCCGCATCGTCTTCCGAGACGAGCACGACCCGCCGCTGGCCGACACCCGGGAGGATCTCTTCACCGCGCGCGGAGATCGCACGCGCCGGCAGTTCGAGGCGGAAACAGGCCCCGTGCCCGGCCCCGCCCCGCGCCTCGAGCTCGAGCGTGCCGCTGTGCGCCTCGGCGATCCGGCGTGCCACGGAGAGCCCGAGTCCACGCCCGCGGCCCTTCGTCGAAGAGTACGGCTCGAAGATCGTGGGCGCCACCTCGGGGGGCACACCGGAGCCGTTGTCCTCAAAGCGCACGACCACGTGATCTCCGTCGAGCTTCGTGGTGACACGCAGCTCCGGTCGCGCCACGCCGGACATCGCCTCCGCCGAATTCACAGCGAGGTTCAGGGCGACCTCGAAGATCTGCGCCTCGTTGCCATCCAGCTCACAGCCCTCCGGCGGCTCGTGTTTCTCAACGATCGAGAGGTTCCGCGGAACACCTTTGCGGTAGCGCACGAGCGAGGTCGCGCAGGCCAGCAACGGCAGCAGCCGGAAGGGCTCGGGGCGCGCCGGCCGGCCCGTCGAGTAGTCGCGCAACGTGCGCGTGAGCTGCGCCATGCGGCCGATCGACTCCTGCAGCATCGCGTTGCGCTCCTCAGTGCGCGTCTCCGCCGCCAATCCCATGACGCCGGTGAGGATATTGTTGAGATCGTGCAACACACCGTCGGCCATGCGGCCGAGTGCAGCCATCCGCCGCTCCTCCTCCTCGCGCTTTTGTTTCTCCTCGAGCTCGGCCTCCGCGATCTTGCGCGCAGTGATGTCGGTGCGGAGGGCGACGAAGTGCGTGATCAATCCCTCGGTACGCAGCGGCGAGATCGTCGTCTCAACCCAGTAGAGGTGCCCGTCCTTGGCGCGATTGCAGATCTCTCCGCGCCACACCCGGCCGCCGAGGATCGTGGCCCAGAGGTTCCGGTAGAATTCGGGCGGGTGCCGACCCGACTTCAGCAAGCGGTGATTCTGACCAATCAGCTCCGTGCGGCGGTAGCCAGAGATCTCACAGAAACGATCGTTCGCGTAGACGATCGTGCCTTTGCGATCGGTGATCGCGATGATGCTCTCCTGGTCCACTACCGAGTGGACCATCGATTCGATCTCAAGCGGAAGCAGCGGGTCGGTTGGCACGGCAGCAATGGTCTGCCGATAAGATCCGTTTCAGCCTCTCTTAAGTCAAAATTCTTGGCCAAAAAACGCGCAGCCCGCCGCAGATCTTCGCCAAGGCGAAAAGCGAGGCCGGGACCCGCCCGGGATCCCGGCGATCGATCCGCACCCGTTCTCGCGGCAGCTAGCGTTTCACAAGCCGACGCGCGCAGGAGCGGCCGTGTGCATCGAGCTGCTCCATCGCGGCAAAAGCCGCGACCACCGGAGCCGCCTTCGGCAGGCTGCGCGCGTCGTAGCGGACGACGCTGGTGCGGCGGAGGAAATCCGCCACGCGCAGTCCACTGAAGAAACGGCCGGTGCGGCCGGTCGGCAGCGTGTGGCTCGGGCCGGCGATGAAGTCGCCGAGCGCGGTCGGTGTTTCCCCGCCGACCAACACCGCGCCGGCCGTGGTGATCTTCTTGAGCAGCGAGGAAACGGCCTTCGCGTTCACCTCGAGCTCGAGGTGCTCGGGCGCGATGAAGTCCGCCACGCGCGCCGCCTCGTCGAGCGACTTCACGACCATCGCCAGCGCTCCCGTCTCGAGCACGCGCCGGATGAGTTCCGCGCGGCCGGCCTCGGCGAGCTGGCGCTCGATCTCCGTCTCGACCGCACGCACGATCCGCTCGGAGGTCGCGATGAAATAGACTTTCTCGCGGCCGGTGCCGTGCTCCGCCTGCGCGAGGAGATCGGCGGCGACGTATTCAGGATTCGCGCTACCATCGGCGATCACGCAGACCTCGCTCGGCCCGGGCAGCAGTGCGACGCCCACGGTGCCGAACACCTGGCGCTGCGCCTCGACCGTGTAGGCGTTGCCCGGACCGAAGACCTTGTCGACGGCGGGGATCGTCTCCGTGCCGTACGCCATCGCGGCCACGGCTTGCACGCCACCAATGCGGTAGACCTCCTTCACGCCGATCGTGTGCAACGCGCCGAGCATCGCCGGCGCCACCTTGCCATCGGGACCGCACGGGGTGAACACGACGATTTCCGGGCACTTCGCGATCTGCGCGAGCACGACCGTCATGAGCACCGTCGACACGAGCGGCACTTGGCCGCCGGGCACATAGAGGCCCACGCGGCGGATCGGATAGAAACGTTCGCCCACCTGCGCGCCGTCGGGGTTGCGCGCAGTCCAGTCGCGCGGGAGGCTACGGCGGTTATATGCGACGATGTTGCGATGCGCCGCCTTGATCGCGGCACGCTGCTCGCGCGAGAGCGATTTCGCGCCGGCCGCCAACTCCTCGGCACTAACCCGGAACTGTGCGGGTGAGAGCTCGGCGCGGTCGAACTTCCGCACGTACTCCGCCACCGCGGCATCGCCGCGCTCGCGCACGGCGGCAAGGATCGCCGTAACGGATTCGCGGATCGCAGTCGGCGCGGCGGCCGCGGCGCAGAAGCGCGCGAGTTCGGAGCGGAAGTTCGGATCGGAGGACCGAAGGAGACGCATGGCAACCGCACGAAAGGCGGCGGCGCTGCGCTTGGCAACCGGACAGTGTGTCCGGCACCGCGGTCAGTGCGCGCTCGGCAGTGGCACGGCGAAGAGATCGGCGGCGTAGGCCTTATTCACCTCGACCTCCTCGATGGTGACGGTGGCGCTGTACGTCTTGCCGTCCTTGGTCTTCCCGGTCGTACGCATCGTTCTCGGGAAACGGATTCCGTTCACCAACAACTCGCCCTCCTCCCGCACCTCGCCACCGAAGGACATCTCGGTGAGCAGGAGGCGGCCGGTCTGTTTGTCGAAGTGGCGGAGAAACACGATGCCATGCGGATGAGCGAACGCCACGGTGAGCGCAGTGCGACCGTCGATGGTGCGTTCGCCGCGCAGCTCGACGCTCCCGCCGCGGTCCTCTTGGCCGCGGAAGAATGCCAGATTTTCGAAGGTGTTCGCCTGCAGGCGGCGCAACTCGTCGAGGTCGAGAATCTTCAGGTGCGAACGGCCGGGCTGCTCAAGCGACTCCACACGCATCCAACCCGTCAGGTCGTCGAGCGCGATGGTCTCGCGCAGGCGGGCGTTTGTGCGGATCATGAGCTGTTGCTGGGGCTTCTGCAGGATCATCTCCAGGGTACCGGAGGCATCCGGGACGACGGCGCCGGTATCGTCCTTGAACTCGATCGTGCCGCGATAGCGGAGCGAGCGGATGGAGGAGAGGCTGCGTTCGTCGCCTACATAAGCCCTGGCACGAGCGACCATCTGCGCCACGGTCTCGGCGAGGCCCATGGTGGGAACGAGCAGCGACAGCAGAGCGGCGACAAAGAGGGTGCGACGGAAGAAGAACATGGCCGCGACGTTGCCGCGCGAAGGGTGCGAACGCAACCCGCGGAGGGATCGCAACGCGACCTGTGTGCGCGGCGCGGCGAAGGCGCCTCCGCCGCGCGCTGAGGGGAGGCGCGGCCTGCGCGCGCCGGCGGCAGCGCGGATGGCCGCGAGTTTAGGTTGCGATCACTCCCACTCGATCGTGGCTGGCGGCTTCGAGCTAATGTCGTACACGACGCGGTTCACGCCCTTCACCTCGTTGATGATGCGCGAAGCGACCTTCTGGAGCAGGTCGTGCGGCAGGCGGGCCCAATCGGCGGTCATCGCATCGACGCTTTCGACGACGCGCACGGCGATCACATAATCGTAGGTACGCTCGTCGCCCATCACGCCGACCGTCTGCACCGGAAGGAACACGCAGAAGGACTGCCAAACCTTGTAGTAGTATCCGGATTCGACCATCTCCTCGTGGAGGATGGCGTCGGCATTGCGGAGGATTTCGAGGCGCTCCGGGCGGATATCGCCCATGACGCGGACGGCGAGGCCGGGGCCGGGGAACGGTTGGCGCCAGACAACTTCGCGTGGCAATCCGAGCTCGGTGCCGAGCGCGCGGACTTCGTCTTTGAAAAGTTCACGAAGCGGTTCGAGCAGCTTGAGCTTCATGCGCGCCGGAAGACCACCGACGTTGTGGTGGCTCTTGATCACCGCGGCGGGGTTGCCGCCGATCGAGACGCTCTCGATCACGTCCGGATAGAGGGTGCCCTGCGCCAGGTACTCGGCCTTGCCGATCGACTTCAGGGAGTCCTCGAAAACGGTGATGAACGTCTTGCCGATGATCTTGCGCTTCTTCTCGGGGTCCGTGACGCCCTTGAGCTTCTTGAGGAAGATCTCGCCGGAATCGGCGACACGGAGATCGATCTTGAAGTTGCGCTTGTAGAGGGCGACGACGGCATCCCGCTCGTTTTTGCGGAGCAGACCGTTGTCGACGAAAACGCAGGTGAGCTGCTTGCCGATCGCTTTGTGAATCAGCGCCGCCGCGACAGATGAGTCCACGCCGCCGGAGAGGCCGAGGATGACGCGGCCGTCGCCCACCTTCTCGCGAATATCGGCGATGGCGCGGTCGACAAAGTTGGCCATGGACCAATCGCCGCGGCAGCCGCAGACATTGTAGAGGAAGTTACGGAGGATCTGGACGCCGTTCTCGGTGTGGTGGACCTCGGGATGGAACTGGAGACCGTAGAATTTCTTCTCGGCGTTCTCGATCGCGGCGTACGGGGAGTTTTCCGTGCGCGCCGTCGCGGAGAAACCGCGCGGGAGCTGCGTGAGTTTGTCGCCGTGTGAGTTCCACACGCGAACGACGTGGCCGAGCCCGGAGAACAGCGCGCCTTGGCGGAGGATCTGGAGGCGCCCGTGCCCGTATTCGCGCTCGTCGCTATGCGCGACCTTGCCGCCGAGGAACTGGCCCATCAGCTGCACGCCGTAGCAGATGCCGAGCACCGGGAGGCCGAGCGAGAAGATCGCGCGGTCGGGCAGCGGGGCATCCTTGGCCAGCACGCTGGAGGGACCGCCCGAAAGGATGATGCCGAGGACTCCATCTTTCTTCAGCGTCTCGGCCGGTGTGCTGTAGTGATAGATCTTCGAATAGACCTGGCACTCGCGGATGCGGCGAGCGATGACCTGGGTGTATTGGGAGCCGAAATCCAGGACGGCGATGGTTTGAGTCATGGCAGGAAAAGGGAGAAATTGGCTGGGCCGGCCGGGGGCAGTCGATACGAAACCGGAGCGGCGAGATGAAAACTACGAATCAGAAGTGCAGACGCGGGTTCTCGTGTCCGCAGCGCGGGCAGGCGCAGAGTTCATGGCGCTCCGCACTGGTGTAGACGTGGCCGCACTTGAGACAGTGGAACGTCGTCTTTCGACGTGTGCCGTCGAAAAACCGGCGATCCCGACGGTCGTAATAGACCCAGAGCCCGACCAGCAGAGCGAGGCCGCCGGCGACGGCCACAACGAGCGCGATCGTGATGTCGGTGGGAAACACGGGGAAGACGTTCCGGAAAAGCGCAAGACGCGCCCCGCCGGAGCGAGACGCGTCTTGGAGTCGATGTTCAGGCAGGGGGCGCCGGAAACAGCGCGGATCAAGCCTGGGGCTGCTCGGCGGCGGGCGCCTCGGCAGCGGGCTCGGCCGCGGCCTTCTTGGAGGCCTTGCGCGGACGGCTGCTCTTCTTGTAGCCCGGATCGTCGGCGGCGACGAACTCGATGAGGGCCTGCTCGGCGGCGTCGCCGATGCGGCGCGGACTGAGCTTGTAGATGCGGGTGTAGCCGCCGGCGCGTTTGGCGAACTGGGCGACCTTCTCGTTGAAGAGAACGGTGATCGCCTCCTCGTCGCGGACCTCGGTAAGCGCGAGGCGGCGGAGGTGGATGGCGCGGGGCTGGAGCTTGTCGCCCTTCTTCTCGAGCGCGGCGGCCTTCTTGGCCTTGGTAACGACCTTCTCGATGAAGGGGCGGAGCGCGCGAGCCTTGGCGAGGGTGGTCTTGATGCGACCCTTCTTGATGAGGGAGGCGCCGAGGTTGGAGAGGAGCGCGGAACGATGCTCCTTCGTCAATCCGAGCGTGTGATTGTGTTTGGCGTGACGCATTGGCGTGGAACGGGTGTGGTGTGGCGCGGGCCGGCGGCTTACGCCGGCCGCGGCCGGTCAGACTTCTTTCTTGGAGTCGAGGAGGCGCTCGTCGAACTTCATGCCGAGCGAAAGGCCGAGACCCTCGAGCTTCTCCTTGATTTCGTTAAGCGACTTCTTGCCGAAGTTGCGGTACTTGAGCATCTCCTGCTCGGTCTTCATCGCCAGCTCGCCGACGGTGGTGATGTTGGCGTTGTTGAGGCAGTTGGCGGCACGGACCGAGAGCTCGATCTCGTTGACCGACATGTTGAGGAGCTTGCGGAGCTTGTTCTGCTCTTCGCTGACCTCGGGCTGGATGCTCTCGAACTCGTAGTGCTCCTGCGAGACCCGGTCGAAGACATCGAGGTGATGCTTGAGGATCGACGCGGACTGCTTGAGACCGTCGTCCGGAGTGATGCGACCGTCGGTCCAGATCTCGAGGACGAGCTTGTCGTAATCGGTGATCTGGCCCACTCGGGTCGCCTCGACGGAATACTTCACGAGGCGGACGGGCGAGAACAGGGAGTCGATCGGAATGACGCCGATCGGCTGGTCTTCCTTTTTGTTCTCGGAGCCGGGACAGTAGCCGCGACCGGTCTTGATCTCGATCTCGGCCTCGAACGTGCGGACCCGGTCAAGGGTGCAGATGAGTTGCTCGGGATTGATGATCTGGACGTTGGAGTCGGGCGTGATGTCGGCAGCGGTGATCGGACCCTCCTTATGCACCTTGATGTGCAGGACGACCGGTTCGCGCTTCTGCGAGATGATGAGGATCTTCTTCAGGTTGAGGACGATGTCGGTGACATCTTCGACAACGCCGTCGATGCTCTGGAACTCGTGGTTCACCCCGTCGATGCGGATCGACGAGATGGCCGCACCTTCGATGGAGCTGAGGAGGACGCGACGCAGCGAGTTACCAACGGTGTGTCCGTAGCCGGCCTCGAAAGGTTCGGCGATGAACTTGGCGTAGGTGGGCGTGGAGCCTTCCTCGACCTTCACCAGCTTGTTGGGCAGTTCGAACTTACCGAGACGCTTGGGCATGGTGCGAAAAGATGAGGGTTGCGATAATGAGAGGAATTCAGCGAGGCCGGTTTCAGCACGCTTATCAGCGGCTGTAGAACTCGACGATCAGCTGCTCGTTGATGGCCGGGTCCATCTCCTCACGGGTGGGGAGGCGGACGATGGTGGCCTTCAAGGCCTCGGCATTGAGGGTGAGCCACGGCGGCGGCGTGCGGAGGCGGTTCTCCTCGATATTGCGCACCGCGATCTGGCGGGAGCCCGGCTTGGCGCGGACTTCGATCTCGTCGCCGGGGACAACGTTGTAGCTGGCGATGTCGACCTTCTTGCCGTTCACGCGCACATGTCCGTGGTTGACGAACTGGCGGGCGGCGCTGCGGGTCTTGGCGAAGCCGAGGAGATAGATCACGCTGTCGAGGCGCGTCTCCAGAAGCTGGAGGAAGCGCGCGCCGGTGACGCCACGCTCACGCTTGGCGATCGCGAAGATGCGACGGAACTGGCGCTCGAGCAGGCCGTAGGTGTAACGGAGCTTCTGCTTCTCGATGAGACCCTTGGCGTATTCGCTGGCCTTGCGGCGGGCGGCCTTGGGGCCGTGCTGGCCAGGGGGGAAGTTGCGTTTCTCGAGCGCCTTGGTGGGCCCCATGATCGGGGCGCCGAAACGGCGGTTGATACGGGCAACGGGACCGGTGTAACGAGCCATGGAAAAGGAACGGTCGGAGGTGAAATAGATGGTGGATTCCGACGCGCTCAGACGCGGCGGCGCTTGCGCGGACGGCAGCCGTTGTGCGGGATCGGCGTGATGTCGATGATGGCGCTGACCTCAAGGCCGACGGCCTGAAGCGCGCGGACGGCGGAGTCGCGACCGAGGCCGGGACCGGCCACGCGGATCTGGACCTCCTTGAGACCGTGGGCCATGGCGCCGCGAGCGGCTTCCTGGGCGACGATCTGGGCGGCGTAGGCGGTGGACTTGCGCGAACCGCGGAAGTTGCACTTGCCGGCGCTGGCCCAGGAGATGACGTTGCCCTTCAAATCGGTGATCGAGACGATCGTGTTGTTGAAGGAGGCGGTCACGAAGGCGATGCCGGTCGTGATGTTCTTCGCACCCTTGGCCTTGCGGACCTTGAGAGCGGTGACCTCATCTTTGAGGAGGTCGGCGGCGGTGGCGGCCTTCGGAGCTTCGGCGGCCGGAGCGGCGCCTTCAGCAGCGGGAGCGGCTGCCTTGTCGGCAGCGGCGGGGGCCTTGACGGCCCTGGTCTCTTCGGCGGCAGCGCCCTCGACGGGCTTAGCTTCCTTCTTCGGAGCCTTCTTGGGAGCGGATTTCTCTTCAGCCATGGTCGTGCGGATTACTCGGCTTTCTTGGCGACACCAACGGTCTTACGCGGGCCCTTGCGGGTGCGGGCGTTGGTCTTGGTGCGCTGGCCGCGCACGGGCAGGCTGCGACGGTGGCGCGCGCCTCGGTAGCAGTTGATCGCCTGGAGGCGGCGAATGTTGGAGGTGATCTCACGACGGAGATCGCCTTCCACCACCCACTTCTTCTCGGCGATGAAGGACATGATCTTGTTGAGCTGCTCCTCCGAGAGATCGGAAGCGCGCATGTTGGGATCGATGCCCACGTGCGCGACGATCTGGTCGGCCCTTTCGGGACCGACACCGTAGATGTAACGCAGGGCGTACGGGACTTTTTTCTTGGCGGGGATTTCCACCCCAAGGAGACGAGGCATGGTGTTGAGTTAGAAGTGTGGTTGGAAAATTGGAAACGGGTCAGGCGGGCGGGATCGTGAGGATCTCGGGGCCGGACTCGGTGGTGAGCACGGTGTGTTCGAAGTGGGCGGAGGGCTTGCCGTCGGCGGTGACGATCGTCCAGCTGTCGCCGAGGGTCTCGATGCGATGGGTGCCGGTGTTGACCATCGGCTCGATGGCCAAGGTCATGCCGGGGCGGATCTTTTCGCCAGTGCCCTTGCGCCCGAAGTTCGGGATTTGCGGTTCCTCATGCATCGAGCGACCGACGCCGTGTCCGACCATGTCGCGCACGACACTGAAGCCGTGGCTCTCGACAAAGGTCTGGATCGCGTTGGAGACATCGCCGATGCGATTGCCAACTTTGGCGGCGGCGATGCCGTGCCCGAGTGCACTTTCGGTGACCTGCAGAAGGCGCTCGACCTCGGGTGCGATCGGGGCGATGCGGACGGTGGTGGCGTTGTCGCCGATCCAGCCGCCGTATTCGACGACGACGTCGAGAGAGACGATGTCACCGGGCCGGAGGATGCGTTTGATCGAGCCGATGCCATGCACGACCTCCTCGTTGACCGAGATGCAGGTGTACGCGGGATAGGCGCGTTGACCGCGCGCGGTGCGATAGTTGAAGCACGCGCTACGGGCGCCGTAGCCTTCGATGATCTTCTTTGCTTCCTGGTCGAGGTCGTAGGTCGTGATGCCGGCTGCGGCGAGTGCGCGCATCTTGGCGAGCACTGCGGCGGCGACTCGGCAGGCCTCGCGCATACCAGCGACTCCATCCTTGTTCTTGATCGGAATCATGAGTGGGAGAAGGCCGGAGTGTCGGCCGGTGTCAGCTCAACGAGCAGACCGCGATCACGGTAATACTCGGCTACGGCCGATGAGGTTTCCGCAGCCGGGCGTGGATGAACACAGGCATCGAGCGTCTCGCCGCGGGTTTCCAGCCATTCGTCGAAAACGAGGGCTTGGCGGACCGTCTGAGGGAAACCAACGAGACGAAAACCACTTTCGGCACGGCGGGCGAAGTACCAGCGACGCAGCACAGCGAGAACGGTGTCGTCCTCCGGCAGGCGGCGTGACTTCGCGGTACGACGGAGAGCGGCGCCCAAGGGCGTGTCTCGTTGCGACTCGGCGGAAAGCAAAGCTTCGGTTGAAACGTGCTCAGAAATCAAAGAACGAAAATCGGGAGCCGAACCTGAGCATTCGACCCCCGGTGAGAGAATCAGGAGCTTGGATTTAGGTGAACCAAGCAGGGAAAAGAGCTCGGAAATGGCAACCATCCCCCGCGAAGTAAAGACTTATGATTGGGAGAAGTAACGAATCGCCCAAGCAACCAGTCCGACGACGAGAAGCGCGGCGCAGGTAATCAGGAGCGGCTGGATATTGCGGGCCTCGGCACCATCGGAAAGGCCGGACATCGTAGTGCTGCGCGCACGGATGCGACCTTTCTTGAGGAAGCCGTCGTAGTGACGCTGCAGGAGGAAGGTTTCCAGCTGACGCATGGTGTCGAGCATCACGCCGACCGTGATCAGCATGCCCGTGCCGCCGAAGAAATAGGCGACGCGCTGAGGAAGGGAGATCTTCTGATAGAGGAAGTCCGGCATGACCGCGATGAACGTCAGCGCGATGGCGCCGAAGAGCGTCAGGCGAGTCATCACGAAATCGAGGAACTTGGCGGTGGGCTCGCCGGGGCGAACACCAGGGATGTAGCCGCCGTACTTCTTGAGATCATCGGCAATCTGGATCGGCTTGAACATGACCGACACCCAGAAATAGCTGAAGAAGAGGATCAGGATGGCGTCGGCCGTATAGTAAAACCAGTTGCCACGATTGATCTTGCCGGCGAGATCGAGCAGGAACGGCAAATTGAACCGCGCGCCGGCGAACTGCATCAGCATCGGCGGGAACGTGAGGAGCGCGCTGGCGAAGATCACGGGCATGACGCCGGAGTAATTGATCTTAAGCGGAAGGAAGGAGCTCTGGCCGCCATAAACACGCTGGCCGACCACGCGCTTCGCGTACTGCACCGGGATTTTCCGCTGAGCTTGGGTGAGCGCGACGATGAAGGCGGTCACGCCGAAGAACAACGCGATCATGATCACGGCGTGGAGCACGCCAAAGCTCTGGCCGGTGCCGATCGGGGCGAAGAACAGTTGCCACGTCTGCATGGCGGCGCCGGGAATATCGGCCAAGATGCCGATCGTGATCAGGATCGAGATGCCGTTGCCGATGCCGCGCTGAGTGATCTGCTCGCCGAGCCACATCATCAGGAGCGTGCCGGCGGTGAGGAAGATGGTCGAGGTGACGAGGAACCAGCCCTTGCTGGCAATCACGATCGAGCCGTAGTGGGCTTCGTTGTAGCCAGGGAACAGGCGGCCGGGATTCTCAAGCGCGCCGAGGAGCAATCCGCCCTGGATGATGCAGATCAGCACCGTCATGTAACGGGTGTACTGCTGGATCTTCTGGCGGCCGACATCGCCCTCCTGCTGGAGACGGGCGAGCTGCGGGACGACGGCGACCATCAACTGCATGATGATCGAGGCGCTGACGTTGGGCATGATACCCATCGCGCAGATCGCGCCTTTGAGGAGCGCGCCGCCCGTGAACATGTTGTACAAACCGATGATCGCTCCCGCGCCCGACGCGGCTTGGTCGGCGAAGAACTTCTGCAACGGCTCCGGATCGATTCCCGGCAGAGGGATGTGGGCGCCAACGCGCGCCACAAAGATGAGGGCCATCGTGAAGAAGATCCGTTGCCGCAGCTCGGGAATCTTCAGGCAGTTCGCAAAAGCGGAAAACACGGGAGGGTTTGTTCGCGAGGGTAAAAAGGGCAGCGCGCCCGAAGGCGCGCTGGAGAACATTCTCAGGCTTGGACGGCCTGACCGCCGGCCTTTTCGATCTTCTCCTTGGCTGAGCCGGAGAATTTCGCGGCCGTGACCTTTAGCGAGCGGGCGATTTCGCCCACACCGAGGATCTTGACCGGCAGGCTGGCGTCGCGGGTGATGCCCGACTGGGCGAGCACCTGCGCGTCGACTTCCGTCACCGAAGCGTCGAGGCGGGCGAGGTCGCCCACGTTGACGATCGAGAAGACGGTCTTGAAGTTTTTGTTGTTGAACCCGCGGTGCGGGAGTTTGCGGTAAAGGGGCATCTGGCCGCCTTCGAAGCCGGGGCGGATGCTGCCGCCCGAGCGAGCGGTCTGGCCTTTGCCACCCTTGCCGGAGGTCTTGCCGTGTCCCCCACCCTCGCCGCAACCGACGCGCTTGCGGCGGTGGACGGCACCGGGGACATTGGTGAGTTCGTGAAGCTTCATGATCGCTGGATGGTTGCGCCGAGCCGATCAGGCCTGGCGGACTTTCTGGAACTGTTCGGCGAGGCGGAGTTTCCGCAGGCCGAGCAGCGTGGCATTGACGACCGCGATATGGTTCTTCGAACCCATCGACTTGGAGAGGACATTGTGCACGCCGGCTGCCTCGAGGATCGCGCGCACACCGCCGCCGGCGATGATGCCGGTACCGGGGCTCGCGGGGCGCAGGAGGACCTTGCCGCCGTCGTATTCACCGAAGACCTCATGGGGGATCGTGTCGCCCTTGAGCTTGACGGTGACCATGTTCTTGCGGGCGTTTTCCGTGCCCTTGCGGATGGCGTCAGGCACTTCGTTGGCCTTGCCGTAGCCGATGCCGACCGAGCCCTTGCCATCGCCGACGACGGCGAGAGCGGAAAAGCTGAAGCGGCGTCCGCCCTTCACGACCTTGGCGCAACGGTTGATGTAGACGACTTTCTCGATGAGGCCGGATTCGGCGGCTTCCGGAGCGCCGCGACCGCGGTCACCGCGGTCGTTGGAAGAGGAGCGAGAGTTTTGCATGGTCTCGGATTAGAACTTCAGACCGGCCTCGCGGACGGCTTCGGCGAACGCCTTGACCTTGCCGTGGTAACGGCGGCCGTTGCGGTCGAAAACGACGGTGTTGATCCCGGCGGCGGAGGCCTTCGCAGCGAATGAGTCGGCGAGGGTCTTGGCGCTCTTGCCGTTGGCGGCGAGCTTCTGGTCGCGAAGTTCGGGAGTGAGGGTGGAGACGGCCACGAGAGTTGCGCCCTTCGTGTCGTCGATGGCCTGAGCGTAGATGTGCTTGCCGCTGAAATGGACACAGAGGCGCGGGCGCTCGGCGGTGCCGACGACCTTCTTGCGGATGCGCCACTTGCGCTTCTGGAGCAGCTGGGCTTTGCGAATGGTGTTCATCGCTGGATTCCTTTTGGTTGGTGGCGCGGTTAGGCGACGGTCTTGCCTTCCTTGCGGCGGACACGCTCGCCGACGATGCGCACGCCCTTGCCCTTGTAGGGTTCCGGCGGATAGAAGGCGCGGATCTCCGTGGCGACCTTGCCGACGAGCTGCTTGTCGCAGCCCTCGACCTTGACCTTGGTCTGGTCGGTCACGGTGACCTTGATCCCCTCGGGGATGTCATACTTGATCGGGTGCGAGTAGCCGAGG
Source organism: Opitutaceae bacterium (assembly GCA_035298965.1). Taxonomy (GTDB): domain Bacteria; phylum Verrucomicrobiota; class Verrucomicrobiia; order Opitutales; family Opitutaceae; genus CAJCBL01. Next base: position 19,195 of record DATGXO010000085.1, read on the forward strand.
GCCAGATCGACAACCTTGCCGACGACGGCGGCTTTGAAGCCGACGCCCTGGATCTCGAGATCCTTCACGTAGCCGGTGACGACGCCATTGACCATGCCATTGATGATCGAACGGGCGGTGCCGTGCATCGCGTTGGCGAAGCGGGTCTCGGCCTGGGGGGTCACGATGACCTTGCCGTCGACGACCTCGATCTTGACGACCGTGTCGAACGAGTGCTGCACCTTGCCCTTGGGACCTTCGACCAAGACCGTGCCGTCCTTGACGGAGACCTTGACCTTGGCGGGGATGGTAACGGGGAGTTTTCCAATACGACTCATGGTGGTGCTCTCCTTTACCAGATGCTGCAGAGGAGTTCGCCGCCGAGCTTCTGGCGACGGGCATCCTGATCCTTCATCAGACCCTTGGAGGTCGAGACGATCGAAATGCCGAGGCCGTTGAGCACGCGCGGGATGTCGCGATAGCCGTAGTAGAGACGACGGCCGGGGGTGCTCAGGCGGCGGAGATTGGTGATAGCGGGGGCGTTGTCGACGTACTTGAGGCTGATGACAACGGTCTTGTGACCGGCGGCATCGGTGCCCTCGGCGACCGCCGAGACGTAGCCCTCTTCCTTCAGGATGCGCGCGAGCGCAGCCTTCAGGGTGCTGTGCGGCACAACGCACTCGGCCAAGCCGGCCTTGGTGGCGTTGCGGATCCGCGTGAGAAAATCGCTGATTGGATCAGTCATGGTTTGGGTGGAGATGGACCGGCCGATATCCTACTGCCGGTCCGGAGATTCGTTACCAGGAGCTCTTCGTCACACCGGGGATTTTGCCGGAGAGAGCGAGCTCGCGGAAAGTGATGCGGGAGACGCGATAACGGCGGATGTAGCCACGCGGACGCCCGCTGAGCGCGCAACGATTGCGCACGCGGATGGCGGACGAGTTGCGGGGCAGCTTCGACATCGCCTTCTGGGCGGCGAAGAACTCCTCGTCGGTGGTGTTCGGGTTGGCGAGGATCGCCTTCAGCTCGGCACGCTTCGCCGCGTACTTTTCGACGAGGGCGATGCGGCGGTTGTTCTTCTCGATTGCGGAAGTTTTCGGCATGGCGGGATCAGGCGGCGGTGGAAGTCTTGGCGGCGGCAACTGCGCCTTCGGTGCGGCGGAACGGGAAGCCGAGGAGCTTGAGCAGTTCGCGGCCTTCGTCGTCGGAGGCGGCGGTGGTCACGACGGAGATGTCGAGGCCCATCATGCGCTTGGTGTTCTCAAGCGAGATCTCGGGGAAGATCGAGTAGTCGGTCACGCCGAGGTTGTAGTTGCCGTTGCCGTCGAACTTGGTCGGGACGCCGCGGAAGTCGCGAATCGTCGGGAGAGCTACGACGAGCAAGCGGGACAGGAAGTGCCACATGTTGTCACCGCGGAGGGTGACGGTGGCGCCGACCGTCTGGCCTTCGCGGAGCTTGAAGTTCGCGATCGCCTTGCGGGCTTTCGTGAGGACGGCCTTCTGGCCGGCAATGGCGGTGAGGTCGCGCTGGGTGTCGGCGATCACGGTCTTGTCGGCACCGGCATCGATGCCGGTGTTGAGGACGACTTTGGTGATGCGCGGCACCTGGTGCGGGTTCGTGTAGCCGCGGCTCTGCTTGATCGCAGGGACGACGACCTCGGTATAGTGCTTCTTAAGTTGCGGAACTTGCTTCATGGGTGTGCGCCGGATTTCCGACCCGGCAGCGTGGTAAGTTGGTCAGACTGACAACTCAGGACTGCGCCTTGCCAGCCTTTTTTGCGGCGGGCTTCTCGGCGGCGGTCACCACCTTGAGATTGGAGACGTGGACAGTGCCTTCGCGCTCGACGATGCGGCCCTGCGGATTGGCCTGCGACTTGCGCTCGTGGCGTTTGATCATGGCGACGCCTTCGACGACGGCGCGCTGCTTGGCGGCGCGGACTTCGAGGACCTTGCCCTGCTTGCCCTTTTGCGAGCCGGAGATGACGGCGACGAGGTCGCCGCGCTTGACGTGGAATTTCTGCTTCATCAGAGGACCTCCGGGGCGAGGGAGACAATCTTCATGAAGTTCTTCGCGCGCAGCTCGCGGGCGACCGGCCCGAAGATACGGGTGCCCTTGGGATTGCCATCGGCATCGATGATGACGACGGCATTGCTGTCGAAGCGGAGATAACTGCCATCGGCGCGGCGCAGGGGCGCCTTGGTGCGGACGATGACGGCTTTGCAGACCTCGCCCTTTTTGACGGTGGCGTCGGTCGTGCTCTCCTTGATGTTGACGGTGACGATATCACCGACGGAGGCGGTGTCGGTGTTCTGCCCCATGCGGCTGATCATCGAGGCCCGGCGGGCACCCGTGTTATCAGCCACATCGACGTATGAACGCATCTGGATCATGGCGCGTTACTCCTTGTTGACTTCGATGTTGGCCTCGAGGGCGTTCGTGTTGGCGGCATGGACGACCTTGATCACGCGCCAGCGCTTGAGGCGGCTGAGCGGGCGGGTCTCCATGATCTCGACCTTATCGCCGATCTTGGTCTCGTTCTTCTCGTCGTGAACGTGCACGACGGTCTTGCGATTAATGACCTTGAGGTAGCGGGGGTGCGGGATCTTGTAAGGGATGGTGACCTTGACGGACTTGTCGCCCATCCGGCTGGTGACGGTGCCGAGGAGGGTCTTCCGTTCGGTGCGTTGTGCGGCTTCCATAGTCTTGGGCGCTCCGTGTTAACGGGCGGCCGCGGTAGCCGCGGCGGCCTTCTTTTCGGTGAGGATTGTCTCCAGCCGGGCGATGTCCTTGCGATACGCCTTGAACGTATGCGGCTTGTCGATCTGGCCGGTGTGCTTGCGCAGGTTGTTCTGGAGAAGGGCTTCGCGGGTCTCGCGAAGTTTCGTCTCGATCTCCGTGACGGAGAGCTCGCGAATGTCCTTGGGTTTCATGGCGTCGTCTCGGTTGGTGGCGGCGGTTGGCGCGCTCAGGCCGCAACGCCCTCACGGGCGATGAAACGGCACTTGCAGGGCAGCTTGGTGTCGGCCAGGCGCATCGCCTCACGGGCGATGGTGACCGGCACGCCGGCGAGTTCGAAGAGGATGGCGCCGGGCTTGATCAGCGCGACGTAGAACTCGACCGGGCCCTTGCCTCGACCCATTCGGGTTTCGGCGGGTTTCTTGGTGACGGGCATGTGCGGGAACACGCGGATCCAGACCTTGCCCTTTCGTTTGAGGTGGCGGTTGATCGCCACGCGTGCGGCTTCAAGCTGACGGCCGTCGAGACGAACGCGGTCCATGGCCTGGATGCCGAATTCGCCGAAGGCGAGCGTGTTGCCACGCTTGGCTTTGCCGGCGTTGCTGCCCTTCTGGGCGCGACGGAATTTGGTGCGTGCGGGTGAGAGCGCCATGGTGGGATCAGTTGTTGTTGTCGGTGTCCTTCTTGCAGATCCAGCACTTCACGCCGATCTTGCCGTAAACGGTGTGGGCCTCGGCGAAACCGTAGTCGATGTTCTCGCGGAGGGTATGGAGCGGCACGCGGCCGACGCGCTGCAGCTCACGACGGGCGATTTCCGAACCGCCGAGGCGGCCGGAGGCCTGGAGCTTGATGCCGTCGGCACCGAGGCTCATGGCCATCTGCATCGCCTTCTTGATGGCGCGGCGGTAGGAAATGCGGCGCTCGATCTGGAGGGCCACGTTCTCAGCGACGAGCTGGGCCTCGATCTCGGGCTTCTTCACTTCCTGGATATCGAGGAGGATCTCCTTGCCGGTGAGCTTGGCGAGGTCTTCCTTGATCTTCTCGACCTCCTGACCCTTGCGGCCGATGACGATGCCGGGGCGAGCGGTGAAGATCTTGACGCGGACGCGGTTGGCGGCGCGCTCGATGAAGATGCGCGGCACGGAGGCGAGCTTGAGCTTCTCCATGAGCTGCGCCCGGATCTTCTGGTCCTCGGCGAGGAGCAGGCCGAATTCCTTCTTGCGCGCGAACCAGCGCGACTGCCAGTTGCGGCGGACGGCCAGGCGGAAACCGGTTGGATTGGTCTTTTGTCCCATGGCGTTACTTGGTTGCGGCGGCTTCGGAGAGGACGATGCGGATGTGCGACATCTTCTTGCGGCGGGGCATCGCGGAACCGCGGGCACCGGCTTTGAAGCGCTTGAGCACCGGACCGTTCTCGATCACGGCGGAGGCCACGACGAGATTGTCGGAGGAGAGGTTGTTGTTGTTCTCCGCGTTCGCGATGGCCGACTTCAGGGTCTTGACGATGAGCCGGGCGGACTTGCGCGGGATGAGGGTGAGCAGTTCGACGGCCTCGGGCACGGGGCGTCCCTGGATTTCGCGAGCGACCTCGCGCATCTTCTTCGGGGACATGCGGGCGAACCGGGTAAGAGCTTGGACTTCCATGGTGGTGGTGTTTTGCGGTGGGCGGCGGTCGCCGGTGAGGCGGGCCGCCCTGCCCTGTTACATCAGACGGCCTTGGCGGTGTGGGCGCCGTGCGCCTTGAAGAAGCGCGTCGGGGCGAATTCGCCGAGTTTGTGGCCGACCATGTTCTCGGTCACGAAAACCGGGACGAAGGCCTTGCCGTTATGGACGTTGAACGTGGATCCGACGAAGTCGGGAGTGATGGTCGAGCGGCGCGACCACGTCTGGATGGGCTTCTTGTTGTTCGCCTTCTTCGCCTTCTCGTGCTTTTCCGAGAGGTGCGGATCGACGAAGAAGCCTTTCTTGATTGAACGGGCCATGGCGTGAAATCGTTTGGGTTACGCGGTGGTGGGTTTATTTCTTACCGCGCGGCGGGCGGCCGTTCTTGCGGGTGAGGATGAGCGCGTTGGTCGTCTTCGAGCGCTTGCGCGTCGGGAAGCCCTTGGCGAGCTGGCCCCACGGCGAGACGAGGTGTTGGCGACCGCCACCGCCCTTGGATTTGCCCTGGCCGCCACCGTTGGGGTGATCGACCGGGTTCATCGCCATACCGCGGACGCGGGGGCGACGGCCGAGCCAGCGATTACGGCCGGCTTTGCCGAGGGACTGGTTCATGTGGTCACCGTTACCGACTTCGCCGATGGTGGCGCGGCAACGTTTGTTGACCATGCGGATTTCGCCGGACGGCATGCGGATGATCGCATTGTCGCCTTCGATGCTGACGAGCTGGGCCGAGTTACCGGCCGAGCGGGCGATCGCGGCGCCGTGGCCCGGGAGGAGCTCGACGCAGTGGATGAACGTGGCCGCCGGGATGATCGAGAGCGGGTAGGCGCAGCCGGGGAGGAACTCCTCGGGCACTTTGTCGCTGGAAACGACCTTGCCGCCGACCTTCAGAGCCTTCGGGGCGATAATGTAGCGCTTCTCGCCGTCAACATACGCCAAGAGGGCGAGGTTGGCCGAGCGGTTGGGATCGTACTCGAGGGACTGGACGACGGCCGGAATATCGATCTTGTCGCGACGGAAATCGACGATGCGGTAACGACGGCGATGACCACCGCCGCGGCGACGCGAGGTGATGCGGCCGTAGCAGTTGCGGCCGCCCGACTTGCGGGTCGACTCGGTGAGGCGCGCCTCAGGCTTTTTCTTCGAGAGCTCCGGATCGACGTTGAGGATCAGGTAGCGCTGAGTCGGCGTGATGGGACGGAATGTCTTGAGAGGCATGGTGGTGTCTCCGGGTAGCGGCTCAGGTGAGCTCGATCTTGTCACCCTGCTTGAGGGTCACGATGGCCTTCTTGTAGTCGCCGCGGATGGTCGGGAGACCGTTGCGGGCGCGCTTCGGCTTACCCTTCACGTTCACGATGTTCACGCGTTTGACGGTGACCTTGAACGTGGCCTCGACGGCGGAGCGGACGTGTTGCTTCGTCGCTTGGGGGAAAATCTCGAAGGTGTACTGGCCGAGCTCGGCGGACTGGAGATTGCTCTTCTCGGTCAGGCGGATGGTTTTGAGAACTTCGTAGGCGGGCTTCATCAGTTGCCTCCCTTCATGCGGGCGATGACGTTCTCGAGCGCCTTCTCGGAAAGGATCACCTTCCGGTACTGGGTCAGGTCGAGAGTGTTGAGCTGGGTGGCGTCCTGGAGGGAGACGCGCTCGAGGTTGCGGGCGGCGCGGCGCATATCGGTGCCGAACGGCGCATCCACGATGAGGATCTTGCCCTCGGGGGCGACGCGGCCGAGCACGGAGTTGATCGCCTTGGTCTTGGCCGAGGCGGCCTCGAAGCGCTCGATGATTTCGATCTCGCCGGCGACGGCGCGATCGAAGAACGCGCGACGGAGGGCGAGGTTCTTAACCTTCTGGTTGATCTTCTGGGAGAAGTCCTGCGGGCGCGGCCCGAAGACGACGCCACCACCGGACCAGAGCGGGGAACGGGTCGAGCCGGCGCGGGCGCGGCCGGTGCCCTTCTGCTTGAACGGCTTCTTGCCGCCGCCGGAAACCTCGCCGCGGGTCTTGGTGCTGCGGGTGCCTTGGCGGGCGTTGGCGCGGTGCGCGACGGCAACCTGCTTGACGGCCTGCAGGCCCTTGTCGCCTTCGAAGGTCTCGATGCCGTCGAAATCCTTCTCGACGAACTGCGAGCCATCAGCGGTGTAAACTTTGAGCTTCATGTCGTGGGCGCTCCTTTAGGCTTTCTTCGCCTTGATGGCGGAGCGGATGATGACGTCGGATCCGTTGTTGCCGGGAATCGCGCCACGAACGAGCAGCAGATTCTTGTCGGCGAGGACCTTGACGACCTTGAGGTTCTGCACGGTGCGATTCACCGTGCCCATGTGACCAGGCATTGCCTGGTTCTTCCACACGCGGCCAGGAGTCTGGCGCATGCCGATGGCACCGATACGGCGGTGGAACATCGAACCGTGGGAGGCGGGGCCGCCAGCGGTCTTGAACCGGAATTGGACGCCTTGGAAGCCCTTGCCCTTGGTGGTGCCGATCGCGTCGACCAGCTGGCCTTCCTTGAAGATCTCGACCGTCACGACATCGCCAACTTTGGCGGTCGGGGCGGCCGGGAGGCGTACTTCGGAGAGGCGGCTGACCGCTTCGACTCCGGCCTTCTTGGCATGGCCGACTTCGGCCTTGCTGAGGCGCTGTTCTTTCTGGGGGCCGAAGCCGAGCTGGACGGCGTTGTAGCCATCGCTCTCGACGGTCTTCACCTGCACCACGGGGCAGGGACCGGCTTCGACGACGGTGACGGGGACGAGGGCGTTTTCGCCGTCGTACACCTGCGTCATCCCGACTTTCTTGCCGAGGATTGTTTGGATCATGTTTCTAAGCGGTAGGTGGAGGTTATCCGTTTACGGGACCTACATTAGACGCGGCGCCCGCGAGGGCGGGCCGTCGCCTAAGGCTGGCGGGTCAACCCGTCATACGTTGATGGTGATGTCGACGCCGGACGGGAGATTGAGTTTCTTGAGCTCGTCGACCGTCTGGGCCGTGGGCTCGATGATGTCGAGAAGGCGCTTGTGGGTGCGGATCTCGAACTGCTCCATGGACTTCTTGTCCACGTGCGGGGAGCGATTGACCGAGAGCTTCTCGATACGGGTGGGAAGCGGGATCGGACCCGACACGCGGGCGCCGGAGCGTTTCGCCGTCTCGATGATCTCGGAGGCCGACTGGTCGATGATACGATAGTCGAAGCCCTGAAGCTTGATGCGAATGCGTTGACCTTTCATGGGTGCGTCGGGATTACGTGCGCGCGGGGGCGCGGGTGGACGATTCGACGATGCGGGTAAGAACCTGCGCAGGAACTTGGTCGAAGTGGGACGGCTCCATCGAGTAGGAGGCGCGGCCCTTGGAGAGGGAACGGATGTCGGTTGCGTAACCGAACATAGTTTCGAGCGGCACGAGAGCGGTGATGATGCAGGCACCTTCACGCATCTCCATGCCTTGGATCTGGCCACGGCGACGGTTGATGTCGCCCATGATGTCGCCCTGGTATTCTTCCGGGACGGTGACCTCGACCTTCATGATCGGCTCGAGGAGGATCGGAGCGGCGGTCTTCATCGCTTCCTTGAAAGCGAAGATACCGGCCATCTTGAAGGCGATTTCGGAGCTGTCGACCGCGTGGAAGGAGCCGTCGACGATACGAGCGAGGATGTCGACCACCGGGTAACCGGCGACCGTTCCATTGTTCGTACCTTCATAGATGCCTTCCGTGGCGGGCTTGATGAATTCCTTCGGAATAACACCGCCGACGATCTCGTTGAGCACCTCGTTGCCTTTGCCCTTTTCATTGGGCTCAAGCTTGATGCAGACGTGACCGTACTGGCCTTTGCCACCGGTCTGGCGGATGAACTTACCTTCGCCCTCGGCGGCCTTGGTGATGGTCTCGCGATACGCGATCTGCGGCTTGCCGGCCTCGGCCTCCACCTTGAACTCGCGGAGCATGCGGTCGCGGATGATCTCGAGGTGGAGCTCGCCCATGCCGGCGATGATGGTCTGGCCGGTGTCGGTGTCGGTCGAGACGCGGAACGTCGGGTCTTCGGCAGCGAGACGAGCAAGGGCGTTACCCATCTTCTCCTGGTCGGCCTTCGACTTCGGCTCGATCGACATCGAGATGACGGTCTCGGGGAAGGACGGCGGCTCGAGGCGGATATCGATATCCTCGTCGCACAGGGTGTCACCGGTGATGACGTCCTTGATGCCAACGACGGCGCAGATGTCGCCGGCGTACGCGGTGTCGATTTCTTCCTTGTCCATGGCGCGCATGAGCAGGAGACGCGAAACGCGTTCGCTGCGGCGGGTGCGCGGGTTGTACATGGACTGGCCCTTCTTCATCTGCCCTTGATAAACGCGGCAGAAGACGAGACGGCCGACAAACGGATCGCTCCAGAGCTTGAAGGCGATAGCGACCGTCTTCTCACGGTCGTCGGCCTTGGCGGTGACGGGCTCGCCGTCGCTGTTCTGGGCTTTGCACTCCGGAATATCGGTCGGAGCCGGCAGGTAATTGACGACGCAATCGAGCAGGCGCTGGACACCCTTCTTCTTGAAGGCGGAACCGGGGATCACACCGGTGATCTTCATCGCGACGGTGGCCTTACGGATGCCGATCATCAGCTCGGGAGCCGAGATCTCTTCGCCGCCGAGGTACTTCTCGGCGATCGCGTCGTCGCTATCGGCCACGGCTTCGATCAAAGCGTCGCGATATTTCTTCGCGTCGGCCTTCATCTCGGCGGGGATCTCGACGATCTTCGGGTTCATGCCCATCGGATCGGCCGGATTATCCTCGAACAGGTAGGCGACCTGATGCACGAGGTCGACCACACCGGCGAAGTTCTCCTCGGCGCCGATCGGCAGATAAAGCGGATGGGCGTTGGCCTTCAGCTTCGCACGCATCTCATCGACGCAGGCGAGGAAGTTCGCGCCGACGCGGTCCATCTTGTTGACGAACGCCAGACGCGGCACCCGGTACTTGTTGGCCTGGCGCCAGACCGTCTCGGACTGGGGCTGCACGCGACCGACGGCGCAGAACACCGCGACCGCACCGTCGAGCACGCGGAGCGAGCGCTCCACCTCGGCCGTGAAGTCCACGTGTCCGGGAGTGTCGATGATGTTGATCCGGGTCTTGATGCCCTTGAACGGTCCCACGGAGGGCACCCAAGCGCACGAAATCGCGGCGGAGGTGATCGTGATGCCGCGCTCGCGCTCCTGCTCCATCCAGTCGGTGACGGTGGTGCCTTCGTGCACTTCGCCCATCTTGTGGACGGCGCCGGTGTAGAAGAGGATGCGCTCGGTGCAAGTGGTCTTGCCGGCGTCGATGTGGGCCGCGATGCCGATGTTGCGGGTCCACTCCATGGGAGCGGGGCGCGCGGGGGCATTCGCGACTGAAAGCTTGGATTTCTCCGTGACGATCGAAATGGACATGTCGGGCGGTGGCGCTGCTTACCAGCGCAGGTGGGCGAAGGCGCGATTGGCCTGCGCCATCTTGTGGGTGTCGTCCTTCTTCTTCACCACCGTGCCGGTGTTGTTGTAGGCATCGATGATCTCGGCGGCGAGAGCGTCGCGCATCGAGGTGCCCTTTCGGGCGTAGGCGGCGTCGACCACCCAGCGGATGCCGAGGGATTCCTGACGCTCGAAGGAGATTTCAACCGGCACCTGATAGGTGGCGCCACCGACGCGGCGGCTCTTCACCTCGATGCGGGGACGGGCGTTCTCAAGGGCGCCGGTGAGGATCTCGACCGGGTTGCCCTTCTCGAGTTTCTCGGAGGCCTTCTCGAAGGCTCCGTAAACGATGCGCTGGGCAACGCTCTTCTGGCCGCACTCCATGATCGCGTTGATCAGGTGCGAGACGAGGGTGCTCTGGTAGCGGATGTCCGGCTGAACCGGGCGCTTGGTCGCTCTACGACGGCGTGACATGGCGTAAATTAGGATTTCTTGGCTTCCTTGGGACGTTTCACGCCGTACTTGGAACGGCTACGGCGACGCTTCTCGACACCGACGGCGTCAAGGGTACCGCGAACGATGTGGTAACGGACACCGGGCAAGTCCTTCACACGGCCACCGCGCACGAGCACGATCGAGTGCTCCTGGAGGGTGTGGCCTTCGTCCGGGATGTACGAGATGACTTCGGTACCGTTCGTGAGGCGAACCTTGGCAACCTTACGGATGGCGGAGTTCGGTTTCTTCGGAGTGCGCGTCATGACCTGCACGCAGACGCCACGGCGAAACGGATTGCTGCTGAGGGCCGGCGACTTGGATTTCGCGCGGACCTTCCGGCGACCCTTTCTCACGAGTTGGTTGATCGTAGGCATGGACGAAGAAGGAGGAAAATAAGGGAAAAAGTGCGGACGCTGGGCAATGCCCCAACACCGTGCAAGAAGTTTTTTCGCTTCCTGCGGCGAATGTCGTTTTCAGTGCCCAACAACGCGTCACAAGGCCGGGGCCGGGAACGCATCGCCGAGGCTGAAGCGGGCGATCTGTTCGGAAAAATGGAAGCGGACAGGAAGACAGTTCCGCCCCCGGCCTGTCAACATCGCTATCGCCCGATTTTGGCGGAGTCGCGGACTATCGTTGAACTTTCGATTCACGATGCCGTTTTTCCTCTGAAACGCGGGCGCGCGGTCCGCCCAATCACCGCTCCCGACCGAAGACCGTGAGCACGATGCCGGTCAGCACGCCGAGCACGGCGGGCAGCTTCCGCAGGCCGTTCTTTTCACCGAAAAGCAACAATCCGCCGGTGAACGCCACGAGCGTGCTGCCGCGCCGCAAACTCGACACCAGCGAGACGAGCGCATCGCGATCCTGCAGCGCTCCGAAATAGAGATAATCCGAGACGAGCAGCATCGCCGCGATACACGGAATGCTCCACCGCCAATGGAACTCGTTGCGCGGCCACCACCGGCGCCACCACCCGATCGCCAACGGCAGGAAAAACACTGCTAGATAGACCGAGAACCACGCCTGCACCGTCGGCACAGTGAAGCCCGCCGTCCCGAGCAGGTATTTGTCGTACAACGAGCTCACCGCGCCGAGCAACGTACCAGCGACCATGAAGCCGATCGCACGGTCGCGATGGAACCGGATCCCCTCCCCTCGCCCGGCGAACGACAGTCCCACGAACGACGCCAGCGTCGTGCCGATGCCGAGCCACTCCAGCACCGTCGGCCGCTCGCCGAGCACCACCAGCGCACCGGCGATCGTCCAGATCGGGCCGGTCGCCCGGATCGGCGAGGTGATCGAGACCGGCAGGTCCTTCATCGCAAAGTAGGTGAACATCCATGACGACGCGACCAGCGCCGACTTCGCCCCGAGCTGGAGGTGGCCCCACCAGTCGAGCGGCGCGGTAGTGAGCCCGCTCGGAAGCCAGCCCGGCGCGAGCGCCCCAGCCGCCATCAACGCCATCCAAACCGTCGCCGAGCAGACGGAGCTCAGGAAAAGTACCGGCACGACGGCGTTCGCGCGCACCGCGTGTTTCGTGCACAGCTCGTAGATGCCGAGAAACAGTGCTGCGACGAGGCTGGCAAGAATCCAGTTCATGGGTGAAACGGTCGGTTGTGCCGGCCGGCGTCGCGCCCGGCAAGGACGCAGAGCGCCAGTCCCGTTTCGCAAAAATCCGTGAGGTTGCGCCGCAGGTTGGTTGCGGATTTGCCGCCCGTCCGCCCGGCCTTGAACGTGCGCCGCTTCAACCCCCAAAACACGGAGGCTCGGATGAACACGGCATTGATCTCGGGATTGTTCGGCTACGGCGTGCTGCTCTCGACGGCGGGCGCGGCGTTGTTCCAATGGCGACTCTGCTCGCGCCGTGCGCGCCCGCCGGTCGAGTTCAAACTCCTGCGCGGCCCCGGCGAACTCTCG
>DATGXO010000086.1:0-36571 GCA_035298965.1 Opitutaceae bacterium
CTGGCGACCACCTCAAGATTGGCCAGGTCCTCCAGATTCCCGGCAACGGCACCAGCTCCGTCGCTCCCGCCGCCTCGCTGCCGCCGCCGCCCGCCGCGACCCCTGTGGCCGCCCCGTCCGCCTCCTCCGCGCCCGCGGCCGCCGGCGTGCACACCGTTGCGGCCGGCGAGAGCGCCGAGTCGATCGCGCGCACCTATGGCATCTCCGTCGGCGAACTCGTCCGCGCGAACAACATCACCGATCCGCGCAAGATCCGCATCGGCCAGGTGCTCACTATCCCCGGCGCCGGTGCCGCCCGCGCCGCGCGTCCCGCGCCGTCCCTCGTGCCGGAGCGCACGCCGGCTCCCTCGATCGCGCCCACGCTGACGCCGCCCGATTCCGCGCCGCCTGCTGAGCTGTTGCCCGAGGCCGACGCTCCCGTCGTGCCGGTCGACGACGCTCCGCCGGCCGTCCCGGTTCCGCAGATCGACTAACTCCGCCGCGCCCCACCGCCCGCGTCCTACCCGCGCCGTGTCACCCGCCGTCCACGCCAACGAAATGCCCGCGCCGCGCCCTGCGGCCGGGCCGCTGTTCCATCCCGCCTGGGTGGTGCTGATCTGCGCGGTCGCGCTCACGACGCTCGGGCTCACGATCCTGTTCAGCAGCACGGCGTCGTTGCGCGCCGATCCGTATTTCTTCCTGAAGCGACAGCTGATCTGGCTCGGCGTGTCGATCGTGCTCGGCTGGGTCGTGAGCCGTGTCGATCTCGAGCACGCACGCCGCTATGCGTGGATCATCGCCGGCCTGGCGCTGCTCGGGCTACTCGCCGTGTTGATCCCCGGTATCGGCCGCACCGTAAACGGCGCGCGTCGCTGGGTGGATTTCGGCTTCTCGAAGATCCAGCCATCAGAATTCGCGAAACTCGCGATGGTCTTCGCGCTCGCTCACTACTGCGGCATCAACCAGCGGCACATGGCGTCGTTCAAGCGCGGCTTCTTCATCCCGTGCGCCGGCATCGGCGCCTTTGCGATCCTCATCATCGCCGAGCCCGATTTCGGCACCACGGCGCTCACCGGTGTCGTCGGTTTTCTGATGCTCTTCCTCGCCGGCGCGCGGCTGCTCTACATGATCCCGACCGTGCTCGCCGGCGTGTGCGTGTTCGCGCTCGCGGTGTGGCACGATCCGGTGCGGTTCGGCCGCATCACCGCGTTTCTCGATGTCGAGGGCAACCGTTCCGACGGCGCGTACCAGCTCTGGCAGGCGATCCTCGCGTTCGCCTCCGGCGGGCTCGATGGCGCGGGCCTCGGCAACGGCCGCCAGCAGATGGCCTTCCTGCCCGAGGCGCACACCGATTTCATCTTCGCGATCGTCGGCGAGGAGCTCGGCCTTTGGTTCACGCTCGGCACGGTCGTCACGTTTGCCGTGCTCTTCTGGGCCGGCCTTGCACACTTGCGGCGCGCGCCGAATCTCTTCGGCCACCTGCTCATCGCCGGCTCGCTGCTCCTGCTCGCGTTGCAGTCGATCATCAATCTCGGCGTCGTCACCGGTTCGCTGCCGACGAAGGGCATGTCGATGCCGTTCATCTCGTACGGCGGCTCGAACCTCCTGCTGATGGGCTTCATCATCGGCCTCTTCTTCAACACCCGCCGCGCCTGGAGCCGGCCGAACCTCGCGCCGAGCCGTGCCCTCATGGAGGTGAGCGCATGAGCCGCTTCGTCATCGCCTGCGGCGGCACCGGCGGCCACCTCGCGCCGGGCATCGCGCTCGCCGAGGGGCTCGTCGCCCGCGGCCACGAGCCGCACCTGCTCATCTCCCACAAGCAGGTCGATGCAAAGCTCGTCGAGAAGTACCCGTGGCTGAAGCTCGCCCGCATCCCCGCGGCGCCGCTCACGGCGAACCCCATCGGCCTCGCGCGCTTCCTCTATCAGCAGTCCGCCGGTTTCGGCTTCGGGCTGAGCCATCTCCAGCAGCTTCGCCCCGCGGCGGTCGTCGGCTTCGGCGGGTTCACCACCGCCAGCATCGTGCTGGCCGCCCGGATGCGCGGCATCCCGGTTGCGCTGCACGAGGCGAACCGCGTGCCCGGCCGCGCCGTGCGCCTGCTCAGCCGCTTCGCGAAACGCGTCTATCTCCCGACCGGCGTGCGGTTGAGCCGCGCCCGCGGCGGCACGGTGCGCGCGCAAGGCCTGCCCGTGCGCCGCGAATTTCAACGGATCGCCCGCGGCGAGGCGCTGCGCACGCTCGGCATCCAGCCGGCGCGACGGCTCGTCGCCGTGCTCGGCGGCAGCCAAGGCGCCACCGCGCTCAACGATTGGGCCGAGAAGAATCTCGAGCTGCTCGCGCTCGAGGGCGTGCAGTTGTTCTGCGTGTCCGGCCCGGGCAAACGCACCGTGCGCGAGGAACGCGTGCTGCGTTCGCGTGAGGGCGCGGAGGTGAAGTCGTATTTCGTGCCGTTCTGCGACCGCATGGCCGAGCTGCTCTCGTGCGCCGATCTCGCCGTCACACGCGCCGGCGCGGGCACGCTCGCCGAGCTCGCCCGCATCCGCACGCCCGGCGTGCTCGTACCGTTCCCCCACGCCGCCGACGACCACCAGAGCGCCAATGCGCGCTACTTCGAGCAGCAGGGTGGCGGCCTCGTCGTCGAGCAGATGTTCCTGGCCACGCTCACGCGCGAGGTGCAGGACCTCGTCGCCAACGACTGGTTGCTCCACAAGTTCCACGACAACCTCGTGCGCATGGATCAGGAGAACTCGCTCGATGCGATGATCGACGACCTGCTCGCGCTTTCGGATCCGAAGAATCCGCCTGCCTCCCGCCTGCACCTGCAACCGGCATGACGTCGCCCCTCCAGCTCGCGCCGCTCTTCGGCCGCCCCGTCCGCCACTGCCACCTCGTCGGCGTGGGCGGTGCGGGCATGACGCCGCTCGCGATGCTCTTGGCGCAGCGCGGTTGGTCGGTCTCGGGCGAAGACGACGGACTTACCACCGGTGCGCGGCGCTGGCTCGATGAAGCGGGCGTGGCGCTCGGCGAGTCGGGTGTCGTGCCGGCGAATACCGATCTGCTCGTCTATTCCTCGGCGATCCCGGCGAAACACCCCGCGCGCGCCGCCGCCGCGGAGCGCGGTCTGCCACAGGTGCGCCGTGGCGAGTTGCTGGCCGAACTGCTCCGCGATCGGAAACTGATCGCGGTCGTCGGCGCCCACGGGAAAACGACGACCACCGGCCTGCTCATCACCGCACTGCGTCGCGCGGGCTTCGGTGCGGGCTGGTTGCTCGGCGGCCTTTTCCAGGACGACACCGTGCCGCCCGCCGCGCTCGATCAGAACGGCTGGGTCGTGGCGGAGATCGACGAGAGCGACGGCACCATCGACCGCTTCTCGCCGGAGATCACGGTCGCCACGAATCTCGACTGGGACCACCCGGATTATTACCGCCAAATCGGCGACCTCGAGGCGACGTTTGCAGCGCTCTTCTCGCGCACGCGCTCCGCGATCTATCTCAATCCCGCGTGTGCGCTTTCCGCGCGACTCGCCGCCCGCGGCTTCCTCGCGCCGGTCCACCGCTTCGGCTTTGAAGGCGAGTTCGCCGTGCGCATCGCGGGCTTCGTCGACGGCCGCCAAGTCCTCGACCTCGCGCCGACGTTTGGCGCGCCCCGCGCGCGCGTCCGCGCCGGCGGCGATTTCAACGCTCTCAACGCCGCCGCCGCGCTCGCTGTCTGCGTGCACCTCGGTGTGGCCATCACGCCCGATCTGCTCGCCCACTATCCCGGCGTGAAACGCCGCCAGGTCGTGCTGCTCGAGACCGAAAGACTCCAGGTCGTCGAGGACTACGCGCACCATCCGACGGAGATCGCGGCGCTGATCGGCGGCATGCGACGCCTGCCGCACAAGCGGCTGCTCGTGGCGTTCCAGCCGCATCGCTTCAGCCGCACCGCGCGCTTCAAGAGCGACTTCGCCCGCGCGCTGCTCGGCGCCGACGAACTCTTCCTCCTCGATGTCTACGCCGCGAGCGAACAGCCGATCGCCGGCGGCACCACGGCCGACATCTACGCCGAGATCGCCCGTGCGGGTGCGTCGCTGCGAGTCCATTACCTGCCGGGCGACCGTGCTGGCTTTCTCCGCCTGCTCCGCGAGCGCGTGCGCGACGGCGACCTCGTGCTCTTCGTCGGCGCGGGCGATATCGACCAGTGCGCTTCCGAGTTCGTGCGCGATCTGCGGGGCGAAGCCGCGCAGGCATCGCGCTGGGACGAATGCGTGCGCGAGCTGCATGCGGTGCTCTCGCCCGAAACGAAGCTTTCCGAGAACGAACCGCTGGGCCCGAAGACGACGATGCGCGTCGGCGGTCCGGCGCGTTTCTACGCCGAGCCGGCGAACGAGGCGGATCTCTGTGCGCTGCTGCGCGAGACACACCGCCGCGAGCTGCCGTTGTACCTACTCGGACGCGGCTCGAACTTGCTCGTGCCCGACGAGGGTGTGCCGGCGCTCGTCGTGCGGCTCGCCGGCCGCGAGTGGCAACGCTTCGATGTGCGCGCCGACGGCCGAGTCGAAGCCGGTGCGGGTCTGCGGCTGAAGGAGCTGTGCGGTCTCGCGGCCGCGCGCGGGCTGCGCGGGTTCGAGTTTCTCGAGGGCATCCCCGGCACGCTCGGCGGCGCTTTGCGCATGAACGCCGGCGCGATGGGCGGCTGGATGTTCGATCTCGTCGAGGCGGTGCGGCTCGCATTGCGCGACGGCACCGTGCGCACCTTCCGCCGGCATGAACTGCACGTGGCCTATCGCGACTGCCGCGAGCTGGCGGATGCCGTCGCGCTCGGCGCGTTGCTGCGGCCGGTGTCGGCCGGCGTGCCCACGACCGAGATACAGGCGCAGATCGCGTCGTTGCAGGCGCGGCGGCAGGCGACCCAGCCGCGCGACCCGAGCGCCGGCTGCATGTTCAAGAACCCGCCGAACGATTCCGCCGGCCGGCTCATCGACGCGCTCGGCCTGAAGGGCGAGCGGGTGGGGGACGCCGAGGTTTCCCCGGTGCACGCGAATTTCATCATCAACCGCGGCCACGCCACCGCCGCCGATGTGCTCGCGCTGATGCGGCGGGTGCGCGAGCGAGTGAAGGCGGCGCACGGCATTGAGCTCGAGCCCGAGGTGATGCTCTACGGCCGCGAGTGGAGGGACGTCTTGTGAAAACACCCATTGTTGCAGTGTTGTCGGGCGGCACGTCGCGCGAGCGCGAGGTGTCGTTGCGCTCGGGAGCGAACGTCGCCGCTGCGGCCGCGACATTGATGCCGACGGTGCTTTGCCCGATCGGCGCCGAGGCGATTCCCGCCGGGCTCGACCCGCGCACGCACATCGTGCTCTCGACATTGCACGGCACCTTCGGCGAGGACGGCGGCATGCAGCGCCTGCTCGAGGCGGCCGGGTTCTCGTACTCGGGTTGCGACGCGATTTCCAGCGCCGTGACGATGGACAAGGCGGAGACGAAGGCGCGCTCCGCGAAACTCGGCGTGCCGGTGATCGAAGGCGTGACGTTCGACGCCGCGAACAAGCCGCTCGCCGCCGAACTGGCGGCGAAGCTCGGCAGCGAAGTCGTCATCAAACCGAACAACGAGGGCTCGAGCGTGGGCCTCGCGCTGTGCAGCGGCGTCGACGAGATCGGCGCGGCGTTGAAGGTGATCACGAGCGGCCGCTGGCTCGCCGAGCGCCGCGTGCGTGGCACCGAGCTCACGGTCGGCTTGCTCGACGGCCGTGCGATGGGCGTGGTCGAGATCGCGCCCAAGACCGGCGTGTACGACTACACGAACAAGTACACGAAGGGGAACACCGAGTATTTCGCGCCGGCGCGGATCGCTCCCGGCGCCGCGACGGCGGTGCAACGTTTCGCCGAGGCGGTATTCGCCGCGTGCGGCTGCCGCGATTTCGCGCGTGCCGACTTCCTGCTCACGCCCGAGGGCGAGCCGTACTTTCTCGAGATCAATACCCTGCCGGGCATGACTGACACCAGCCTGCTACCCTTGAGCGCGCGCTGCATCGGGCTCGGCTACCGGCAACTCGTCGGCGAGATGATCGCGCCGGCGCTGCGTCGCCTACAGCAGCAACCAACTCCTTTCCTCCATGGCCAAGGCTAAGTCCGACAAAAACACGCCCGAGGAGCGCTCCTGGCGCGACCTCGATCAGACCGTCAGCCCGCGCAAGATGTCGGCCCAGGGCCGCAAGCGCTTCGCGCTCGCTGCGCTCAATGCCGCGCTGCTGTTCGGCGTCGTCGCCGGCCTCGGCTGGGGCGGCTACGAGATCCTGGCGACGCTCACCAGCGACACTGCAGCGCTGCGCGATCCCGCCGGCGCCGCGCCGTTGCGTGAGATCGTGCTCGTGAACGATGCCGACGGCGTGCTCGACCAGGAATGGGTCGAGCGCACGCTCAATCTCCGCAAGGGCACGCCGTTGATGGAGATTGATCTGTTCGCGCTGCGCACGAAGCTGCTCTCCACGCCGCAGGTGCGCGCCGCCGACATCCGTCGCGACTTCCCCGGCACGCTCACCGTCTCGCTGCGCGAGCGGCTCCCGGTCCTGCGCCTCAACGCCAAGTCGCCCGACGGCGCCACCCGCCCGCTTCTCGTGGCGCGCGACGGTGTCGTCTACACCGGCGAAGGCTATGATGCCGCCCGCCTGGCCACGCTGCCGTACCTCGACGGCGTGCGCCTCGTGCACAACCGTTATGGCGGCTACCTGCCGATCGACGGCATGGAGGATGTCGCGAATCTCCTGCAGGCCGCGCAGAACGCCGCGCCGTTGCTCTTCGCCGACTGGCGCGTGATCTCGCTCGCGCGCCTCGGCGCGTACGACGAGATCCTCGTGAAGACGCGCCGCATCCCGGAGATCGTCGTGAGCCGCAGAATCGATTTCACGCAGCAGCTCGCACGGCTTGACTACATCGCCGACTACGCGCGCACTCAGCCCGACATCGTCGTGCAGCGCGTGGATCTCTCGCTCGGCGGCGATGTGCCCGTGGCGTTCGACAGTGCCGCGACCCGTCTTCTCCCTCCTTCGTCGGTCAAACCCACCAATTCGCGTTCCCGTCGTGATCTCTAAAAACCGAATCATCGGCGCAGTCGAAATCGGCACCCACAAGGTGGCCGCGCTCATCGGCGAGTTCGCCGGCGGGCGTCGCCTCAACATCATCGGCCTCGGCGCCTGCTCGGCGCAGGGCGTGATCAAGGGTTCGATCGTCGACTACAAGGCCGCGAGCGATTGTGCGCATGCCGCGATCGAAGCCGCCGAGCGCAAGGCCGGCGCGCGCATCGACGGCATCTACCTCGCGCAGACCGGAGCGCACCTCGACGGGTTCTACCACGAGGGCTCGGTGAACGTTTCCAGCGCCGACAACCTCGTCGACCGCACCGATATCGCGACCGTCTGCGAACTCGCCCGCAACAAGGAGCTGCCCGCCGAGCGCTCGGTGGTGCAGTACCTGCGCCGGCCGTTCCGCCTCGATGGCCAGCCGGTCCCCAATCCCGAGAGCCTCTCGGGCCGCAAGCTCGAGGTCGGCTACTGGACCGTGCACGGCGACAAGCGGAAGATTTCCGACGGCATCCACCTCATCAACGGCTTCAACCTGAAGGTCGACGAAATCATCCTCGCGAGCCTCGCCTCCGGCACGATGGTCACCTCGCCCGAGGAGCGCCGCAACGGCGTGCTCGTCATCGATATCGGGCGCGGCACTACGGACTACGTGCTCTACCGCGACGGTTATCCGTGGATCACCGGTGTGCTGCCCGTCGGCGGCGACCACCTCACCAACGACCTCGCGCTCGGCCTGCGGCTCACCAGCGGCCAGGCCGAGGCGATGAAGTTGCGCCACGGCTCCGCGGTGATCACCGCGAAGGATCGCAACGACAAGGTCTGGCTCAACGGTGACTTCGCCATCGGCGACCGCCACTTCCCGCGCCAAGCCGTCGAGCAGATCACCGCGGTGCGCATCGCCGAGCTGTTTGAAGTCGTGAAGAAGAAGCTCGGGCCGGCCTTCGTCCCCGAGATGCTCGGCGCGGGCGTCGTCCTCACCGGCGGCAGCTCGAAGCTCATGGCGATCGACGAGGCCGCCGCCGCCGCCTTCGGCGTGCCCGCGCGTCGCGGAGAACTCCCGACAAACCTTGCCGACGAGCTCCGCGACTCGCAGTACAGCACCGTGCTCGGACTGCTCTACTACGGGCTCAACCAGATCAACGACCGCCATCCCGCCATCCAGCCGCGCCGCCAGGCGGGCCTGATGGAGCGGTTCACCCGACTTTTCGCCAACGCCTGAGCGCCGCCGCCATGACTCCTCCCGACAACGCCCTCCCGCTCTCGCAGGACATGCTCGCCGACCGCGGCGTGGCCATAAAGGTCATCGGCATCGGCGGCGCCGGCTCCAACGCCGTCGACCGCCTGAAGATGGACAATTTGGACCGCGTCCAGCTCGCCATCATCAACACCGACGCCGAGGCGCTCTCCGTCTCGCCCGTCGAGACCAAGCTCATGATCGGCGCCGGCATCACCCGCGGCCTCAGCGCCGGCGGCGACCCCGAGCTCGGCCGCCTCGCCGCTGAGGCCGACCGCGAGAAGATCGCTGCGCTCGCCACCCGCACCGACCTGATCTTCCTCGTCGCCGGCATGGGCGGGGGCACCGGCAGCGGCGCCGCGCCGGTCGTCGCCGAAATCTGCCGGCAGGCGGGTGCGCTCGTGATCGGGTTCGTCAACCTGCCGTTCAGCTTCGAGGGCGGCCGCCGCCTCAAGCAGGCCGAGGAAGGCCTCGCCGAACTCCGCCGCTGCTGCGACGCCGTCATCCCGCTGCCCAACGACATGCTCATGCAGGTCGGCGCCGAGGGGCAGAGCGCGCTCGACTCGTTCGCCCTTGCCGACGAATGGATCGGCCGCGGCGTGCGCAGCCTCTGGGCGATGCTGCACCGCACCGGCCTCATCAATCTCGACTACGCCACGCTCCGCCAGGCCTTCGCGCAGAAGAGTGGCAAGACGCTCTTCGGCCTCGGCATCGGGGCGGGGGAGAATCCCGTCGCCGGCGTGATCGAGAGCCTCAAGCAGTGCCCGCTGCTCCACACGCCGGAGTTCTCCCGCAAGGCCGACCGCCTGCTCGTGAACATCGTCGGCGGCCCCGAGCTCACGCTCGCCAGCGTCAACGACATCATGGCCGCCGTGTCCGAACAATACGGACGCGACGCGCACATCTTCCTCGGCGCAGTCATCGACGAGCAGCTCGCGGGTAAGATCGAGGTCTGCATCATCGGCACCTCCGACGTGAGCCGCACCGGCGTGCGCCGCGGCGTGGCGACCGTCGTCCCCTCGGCCGACGCCGCGAAGCTCCCGCTTCAGGAAACGCCGGTGCGCGCCAAGCCCGGTTCCGCCGCGCGTCGTCCCTCCGCCGAGCCCGCGCAGTTGCCGCTCGCCGGCGCCGCACCTGCGAAGACCCCGGTGAAGCAGGACGAATTTCTCTTTGGCGGAGCCGAGCCCGACAGCCGCGGCTGGTTCGACAACACCGACCGCAATCTCTTCGAAGGCCAGGACCTCGACGTCCCCACCTATCTCCGCAAGGGGATCAAGGTGGTGCTGTGAGACGGGCGCGCGGAATTTGCGACTCCGAGTCGCGCCGTTCCAGGTCATGGGTTTTGCAGTTCCGAAGATCAGCTTTGGGTTGGTGCTGGCGCTCCTCGCCGGCTGCTCCGCCATCCCGCGCGATTACCCGGTGCAGGAGGGCGACATCTTGTTTCAACCGCTGCCGCATGGCGCGTTGGTCGATGCGATCGAGGGCGTTTCAACCTCCATCTACTCGCACTGCGGAATCGTCGAACGGAAGAACGGCGAGTGGTACGTGCTCGAGGCGATCGGCCCGGTGCAGGAGACGCGACTGGGCGAGTGGATCCGGCGCGGGCGCGGCGACTACTTCGACGCCTACCGGTTGAAGGCCGGACTCCGGCCGCAGATTCCTTCGATCCTCGCCGCCGGGCGCACCTATCTCGGTCGGCCTTACGACATCCGCTACGAGTTCGACGACGAGCGGATCTATTGCTCGGAGTTGATCTTCAAAGCGGTGAAGTCCGCGACCGGAGTTTCGCTCGGGAAGGTGCAGCGGCTCGGCGATCTCAACTGGCAACCGCACGAGGCGTTTATCCGCTCGATCGAGAGCTACGTGCCGACGAGTCGCGAGATGATCACTCCGCAGTCGCTCTCCGAGGCGCCCGAGTTGACGCCGGTGTTCTCGACGGTACGACGCGCAAAGAAGTGAACCGCGCCGCCCGTTTTCGGACTCACCCCGCGCGGTAGCCGAGGCGCCAGAGGGTTTCGATCCAGGCGCTGCGGCGGAGATAGCGGGCGAGCGGGCGGCTGCTCAGCAGCTCCTCTTGCGTGAGCGGCCGGCCGAAGGTGCGGCGGTGCAGCTGCGCGATCTCCTGCTCTCCGACCGTCGCGAGCTGAGAGCGTGTCTTCTGCGCGCCGTGCAGGCGAAACGCCGCGAGGAAGTACGGCACACGCGCGATCTTGGCTCCGGTCGCCATGAAGCGCAGGAACAGGTCCCAATCCATCGCGAAGCCGAACTCCCGGCGCAGCCCGCCGACGCGTTCCCAGACTCGCCGCCGCCAGAACAACGTCTCCTGCGGCACGATATCGTAGAGCCGGAGCACCGCGGGGTCGTGCCGGGGCAGAAACCAGCGGCCGATCTCGCGGCCGTCGCGATCGACGAGCAAGCGGTGGCCGTAGATCACGTCGATCTCCGGGTGGCGTGCGAAATATGCGGCGACATAGCGCAGCGCGCCCGGCAGATAGAAATCGTCGGCGTTGATCCACGCCATCACGTCCCGCGGCCCGCCCGTGGTCTTCGCGAAGCCGCGTTGCAGGGCATCCGTCTGGCCGCTGTCCGGTATGCTCTCCCAGTAGTCGATCGCGGTGTGGCGGCGGCGGATGAGCTCGAGGCTGCGGTCGCTCGAACAGCCGTCCTGCACGACGTATTCGAGGTCGAGCGGCGTGGCGGCGTGCGCCTGGAGGTGTCCGGCGGCGAAACGGGAAGACGCCTCCGAACCGTCGCCCCGGGATTCAAGCACGGCATCGAGGCAGGTCTCGAGCGCCCAGCCCTGGTTGAGATTCGGCGTCACAATCGAGACGCGGGTCAGCGAGCCCGAGCGGCTCGGGCGCTGGGGAAACTCATCCGCGCGCAGTGCCCGCGGTGGGTGCAGCGCGTGCAGCGGCATCTGGCGCGGCAGGAGTGCGATGTTCTCATACCCCGGCATCCACCGTGGCCGCCGCGCCCGTGCCACGCGCAGCCGCCGCCGCGTGCCCGGTGCCCACGCGCCGCTCGCCAGCTGGAACTCGACGGCAATTTCGAGTTCGCCCGGAGGGAATACCGCGTGGAGCTGCCAGCCGACTCGGTCGTCGGGCAATCCGGGGAACGCCGCCAGCACGTCGGGCCGCGGCGAGCCATAAGGGCCCTCGACCGACAGCCCACCCGCCACGAGCCGCACGGCGCGGAGCGCGCCGCCCTCGGCGAACGCCCAGCCGCGGCAGACGAGGCCGATCGCGTCAACCTCGGCACCGTCGGCGGGCTCATCGACATGGCACCGCACCAGCGCGGCACGCTCCGCCGCGGCCGGGCGTTGCGAAGCGATTTCTGGCATGCTCTGAAGAGAATTCGCTGTGCCGACGCTGCCAGCGGCGCGACCACCGGCGGTTCCCGTTTCACGACTGGGGCGGCAGCCGGCCGAGCGAGTGGGGCGGATCTCTTGAGGGGGTACGTTGGGCAGTTTTCGTTCGCGCCGCTTGCCCGCGATGCGTCGCCAAGAATGCCCTTGTCCCGTGAGCAGCCGCGTCGCGATACTCCGCCTCCTTTTTTCCCGCCATGCTCGACCCGAAGATCCTCCGCGATTCACCCGACCTCGTCCGCGACGCCATCCGCAAGAAGGGCAATGACTGCGACATCGAAGCCGTGCTCGCGCTCGACGCCGAGTGGCGCACTTCGTTGGCCAATGTCGAGAAGTTGCGCGCCGCGCAGAAGGCGGCGAACAACGACATGGCGAAGCTCCCGAAGGGCTCGCCCGAATTCGTCGCCAAGGTTGCCGAGATGAAGGCCGTCTCCGCGCAGGTGAAGGAGCAGGACGCCAAGCTCAAGGAGCTCGAGGCGCAGTGGGCCAAGGCGATGCTCACCGTGCCGAACATCCCGCACAGCTCCGTGCCCGTCGGCCGCACGCCCGAGGAGAACGTCGTCGACTTCACCGCGGGCGATGTGAACGCCGTCTCGCCAGTCGCCAAACCGCACTGGGAGATTCCCGGCTTCGACAAATTGATCGACTTCGGCCGCGGTTCGAAGGTCACCGGCGCCGGTTTCCCGTTCTACGTGGGCGACGGCGCCCGGCTCGTGCGCGCGTTGCTCCAGTTCTTCCTGACAGAAGGCGCCGCCAACGGCTACACCGAGGTCGCTCCGCCAATTTTCGTGAACACCGCC
Organism: Opitutaceae bacterium; assembly: GCA_035298965.1. Taxonomy (GTDB): domain Bacteria; phylum Verrucomicrobiota; class Verrucomicrobiia; order Opitutales; family Opitutaceae; genus CAJCBL01. The sequence goes on from DATGXO010000086.1 coordinate 12,441, forward strand.
AGTGCCACCGCTGTGGGTCAGCTGCCGGACAAGGAAGGCATGATGTACAAGACCGTCGACGACGACTTCTACGCCGTGCCGACCGCGGAGACGCCGCTCACGAACTTCTTCCGCGACGAGATCGTCGAGGAGGAGTCGCTGCCGATCTACCGTTGCGCGTACACGCCGTGTTTCCGCCGCGAGGCCGGCAGCTACGGCAAGGACGTGCGCGGGCTCAACCGCCTGCACCAGTTCGACAAGGTCGAGCTGCTCAAGTGGGTGCACCCGACCCAGTCCTACGTCGAACTCGACAAACTCCGCGACGATGCCGAGCGCATCCTCGTGAAGCTCGGCCTGCCGTACCGCCGCCTGCTCATGTGCACCGGCGATCTCGGTTTCTCGCAGGCGAAGAAGTACGATCTCGAGGCCTGGGCCGCCGGCCAGAAGCGCTGGCTGGAGGTCTCGAGTTGCTCGAACTTCGAGTCGTTCCAGGCGCGCCGCGCGCAGATCCGTTTCCGCTCGAAAGCGACCGGCAAACCCGAGCTCGTGCACACGATCAACGGCTCCGGCCTCGCCGTGCCGCGCGTGCTCGCCGCGTTGTTGGAAAACAACCTCGAGGCGGATGGCCGCGTGCGCATCCCCGAGTGCCTGCAGCCGTGGTTCGGCAAGAGCCACCTGAGCTTCGCCTGAGCCCGACGCCATTTCTCTTTCGACGGCCGCCTCTGCAAAGAGGCGGCCGTTTTGCTTTGGTTGGGGTCGGTGACCTTCGGTGAGGGCCGCGGCAAATCCGGAACTTGCAAACTCTGCATAGAGGCCCGCCAAGGCAGCGTCGCAGTGAAGCGACAATGTGAAACCCAGCGGACGGAGATTGACCACGGATTACGCGGATCGGCACGGATGATCATTGGACGATCCGTGTTCGCCTGTGGAATCCGGGTTTTCCGTTTCGTTTTCCTTCGGGACTCGCCCTCCGCGGTACGCCGCATCACGCCTCGCCGGCTTTGGCATTGCCTCGGTGGGTACCGTTCGACGGAGTTTCGCGACCACATCTCGCCGCCCGCCCACGACCTTCGCCGTACCATGTCCAAGAAGAAAAAAGTCTTCGTCTCCGGTTGCTTCGACCTGCTGCACAGCGGTCACGTGGCGTTCATGAAGGAGGCCGCCGAGTACGGCGACCTCCATGTGTGCATCGGTAGCGACGAGTGCGTGTTCGCGCTCAAGGCGCGCTATCCGGTGAACTCGCAGGACGAGCGCAAGTACATGATCTCGGCGCTCGGTTGCGTGAAGGAGTGCCGCATCAACACCGGCATCGGCCTGCTTGATTTCCTCAACGAGATCCGCGACATCAAGCCCGACCTCTTCGTCGTCAACCAGGACGGCGCCTCCGAGGCGAAGGAGAAACTCTGCCGCGAGCTCGGTATCGAGTATGTGGTGCTCCGCCGGCTGCCGCACGGCGGTCTGCCAGTGCGGAGCACGACGGCGTTGCGCAACGAGTGCACGATCCCGTTCCGCATCGACCTCGCGGGCGGCTGGCTCGATCAGCCGTTCGTCTCGCAGCACAACCCCGGCGCGGTGCTCACGATCTCCATCGAGCCGACGCACGACTTCAACAACCGCAGCGGCATGGCCTCGAGCACTCGCAACAAGGCCATCGAGCTCTGGCGCACCGCGCTGCCGCAGGGAAACAAGGAGCAGATCGCGAAACTGCTTTTCGGTTACGAGAACCCGCCGGGCACCAAGGAGGTCGCCGGTTCGCAGGATTCCATCGGCATCGTCTATCCGGGGCTCAACCGGCTCGACTACCACGGCGCCTACTGGCCGACGACGATCGACTCCTGCCACGACGAGGGCGTGCTCTCCTGGCTCGAGAACCTCCTTTATCTCGTCCCGCTCGGGCCGCGTGCGGCCGGGTACAGCGTGCTCAGTGAGACGCGCGTCGGCGCTGAGGGCGCGAAAGCGCTCGCCGACGCGACCGACGCCTGCTGGCGCGCGATCCAAGCGCGCGACGCGGCGGCGTTTGGCGCGGCGTTCCGCGGCTCGTTCGAGGCGCAGATTGCGATGTTTCCGCGCATGGTCAGCCCGGGATTGCACGAGTTGATCGACCAACACCGCGAGCGGGCGCTCGGCTGGAAACTTAGCGGTGCGGGCGGTGGCGGTTACTTGATCGTCGCGTCGGAGAAACCGATCGAGGGCGCGTTGCGGATCAAGATCCGGCGGCAGCACTCGATTTTCTGAGCACGCTTCGCGCCGCGCCGAGCGGAAGAGCGGTAGGTCGGGGCTCATCCCCGACGTTTCCGGAAACATCGGGCGTAGAGCCCGATCTGCGGACGGCGCGATTTGCGGCAATCGGGTTGCGGCCGGCGCGGCGGTCGCGGTGAAATCCGCGCCGATGATTCCGTCGCCCGAACTCGCTCGAAGCGCCGCGGCGCTTGCGGCGGCCTTTCCGCCCGAGCGGTGGCCGGCGCGGGTGCGCGAATGGTGCGATCGAGAGAGTGCTGTGGCGGCGCCGTGGTGCGTCGCGCTTTCGGGTGGCGCGGATTCGGTGGCGCTGCTGCTGGCGCTCGCCGGATTGCGGGAAGCGCGGTCCTTGCCGACTGGCAGGGATGACCAAGGTGCTGAGAACTCGGCCTCGGTTGGATCCAACCCGATCTCGGTTGCGGAGAACCGGAGCCATGGTGGCCGCAACCGCGACCAAGTTGGACCCAACTTGGATTTGGGTGCGCGCAACTTCGAGTCGGTTGCGCCCCACCTTGACGAAGTTACGGCCAACCCGATGCCAGTTGCGCCCAACCCGGCCTCGGTTGCGGCCAACCTGACTCGAGTATCGCGCAACCCTGAACCGCAGGCCCCGAACCCCGCCCTCCGTGCCCGACTGGTCGCCTTCCATTTCAACCACCGGCTGCGCGGGGCGGCGGCGGATGGCGACGAGGCGTTTTGCCGTGAGCTTTGCGCCGGGCTCGGCGTCGAGTTCCGTGCAGGCGCGGCGGAGTGGCCGGCCGGGAGCGAGATCTCGGAGGCGGAGGCGCGCGAGGCGCGATTCGGCTTTTTTGCGGAGACGATGCGGGAGCTCGAGGCGCGGGCGCTCTGGCTTGGGCATCATCGCGACGATGTGGTGGAAACGATGTTGTTGCGACTCAGCCGCGGGAGCAGCGCGCGCGGGTTGGCGGCGCCACGGCCGGTACAATGTCTCGCCGATGGCTCGGTGCGGCTGCGTCCGCTCCTCGGTGTGACGAAAGCGGAGATTGTGGCTGCCCTGCGCGCGGCTGGCGTGGCGTGGCGCGAGGACGCCACGAACCACGGCGATGCGTTTTTCCGGAACCGGTTGCGCGGCGGCGTGATCCCGGTTTGGGCGGCGGCGGCGCCGGTCGATCTCGGCGCGGCGGTGGCGCGTTCGCGGGAGCTGCTCGAGGAGGACGACGACGCGCTTGAGGCATGGGTCGATCGCGTGCTGCCGCAGCCGCTCGGCGACGCGCTGCCGCTGGCGCAGTTACGCGCGGTGCCGGTGGCGATCACACGGCGGGCGTTGCGTCGGTGGTTGCTGGCGCGTGGCATCGGGGCGGAGCTGGGCCGTACGGCGTTCGAGGAGTTGCTCCGGGCGGCACGGGAGGGACGCGCGTGGAAGGCGAGCGCGGGCGCAGGCGTTTTTTTGGAGATCACGGACGACGCTCTACGGGGTGTCGCGGCGGCGGAGCGCGAATCCGAAGTGTGGTCTGGCGCGATGTTGGCCGGGCCGGGACAACTGGTCCTGCCCGATGGCGCGCGGCTGCGGTCCGAATTGATCGTGATCGACGAATCACTGCGCCAGCGGATCTGCGCCGGAGAGTTCGACCATGCGCGGACGGTGTTTCTCGCCGTGGAAAGTCCGCCGGAGTTTCTCATCCGGCATTGGCGGGATGGCGATCGCTACCGTCCGCTCGGCGCCGCGCAGCCCGTGAAATTGCAGGACCAATTCGTGAATCGCCGAGTGGCGCGGGGACTGCGGCGACGTCTGCCGGTCGTGTGCGGACCCGATGGAGGGATCGTGTGGGTGCCCGGTTTGCCGCCGGCCGACGAGCGGCGTGTCACGAGTGGAACTGCGTTGGCCGTTCAATTGACATATCTCCCTGCCAATTCACTGTCCGCCTCCTCTACCGGTCATGTCTGACAACGAAAACTCCAAACGCCGTCCGCTGAAGAATTCACGTCCCGAGGGTTTCCAGCCCAAGGTGTGGTTGATCTGGGCGGCGATCATCGCGCTCGCGGTCGCTGTGGCGACCATCCCGAACAGCGGCAAGGCCGCGCCGGTGAAGCTCAACATCCAGCAGGTGGTCGAGCTCGCGGAGAAGGGCGAGATCAAAGAGGGCGAGATCAAGGCCGACCCGGCGGGCGGGCCGTTCTACTCGGTGATCACGGGCAAGTTCGTCACGCCGCAGAAAAACGCCGACGGGCTCGAGAGCGAACGTTTCACGGCGGCCGGACGCATGATCGATGCGAACATGGCGAAACTGCAGGCGACGCGCCTCTTCAAGGAGCCCGCGGCCGAGACGCTGCTCTCGAGCATCGCGATGAACATCCTGATGGTCGGGCTGATCATCGGCGTTTTCTATTTCCTTTTCGTCCGCCAGATCCGCGCCGCCGGCCGCGGGGCGCTCAATTTCGGCAAGAGCCGTGCGAAACTCCTCACGCGCGATCGCGACAAGGTGACGTTCAAGGACGTGGCCGGTTGCGACGAGGCGAAGGAGGAAGTCGCGGAAATCGTCGAGTTCCTGAAGGACCCGAAGAAGTTCCAGAAGATGGGCGGCCGCATCCCGAAGGGCGTGCTCATGGTCGGTCCTCCGGGCACCGGCAAAACGCTGCTCGCCAAGGCCGTGGCCGGCGAGGCGGACGTGCCGTTCTTCTCGATCAGCGGTTCGGATTTCGTGGAGATGTTCGTCGGCGTGGGCGCGAGTCGCGTGCGCGACATGTTCGAACAGGGCCGCAAGAACGCGCCCTGCCTGATCTTCATCGATGAAATCGACGCCGTCGGTCGCCAACGCGGCGCCGGTCTCGGCGGCGGCAACGACGAACGCGAGCAGACGCTCAACTCGTTGCTCGTCGAGATGGACGGCTTCGACACCACCGAGGGCGTGATCATCATCGCGGCGACCAACCGCCCCGACGTGCTCGACAGCGCGTTGCTGCGTCCCGGCCGTTTCGACCGCCAGGTTTTCATCGACCTGCCCGACATGGTCGGCCGCGAGCAGATCCTCCGCGTGCACGCCAAGAAGATCAATCTGGCCGACGACGTGGACCTCGCCGAGATCGGCCGCGCCACGGCCGGCCTCTCGGGCGCCGAGCTGGCGAACCTCCTCAACGAGGGCGCGCTCATGGCGGCCCGCCGCAACAAGAAGAAGGTCGAGCGCATCGACATCGAGGATGCGCGTGAGAAGATCCTCTTCGGTCGCGAACGTCGCCGCATGATGGACGAGGGCGAGAAGCGGATGACCGCCTGGCACGAAGCCGGCCACGCGTTGATCGGCGCCGTGCTCGAGGACGAGAAGAGCCAGTTGCATAAGGTCACCATCCTGCCGCGTGGCCGCGCGCTCGGTATGGCGATGTACGTGCCGAAGAAAGAGGTCCTCAGCCTTGGCAAGAAGGAGGTTCTCAACCGCATCGCGATGGCGCTCGGTGGCCGGATTGCCGAGGAGATCGCCTTCGACGACATCTCCAACGGCGCCTCCAGCGACATCCAGCAGGTCACGAAACTCGCTCGCCACATGGTTTGCGACTGGGGAATGAGCGAGCTCGGCCCGATCGCCTACGGCGAGAACCAGGACACGATCTTCCTCGGCCGCGAGATCTCTCGCACCGAGAGTTTCAGCGAGGCCACAGCGCAGAAGATCGACGCCGAGGTGCGCCGCATCGTCGACGAGCAGTACGCCCGCGCCACTGCGATCCTCACGGAACGCCGTGCCGCGCTCGATGGCATCGCCGAGGCGTTGCTCCAGTATGAGACGATCGAGGGGAAGCACGTGATGGAGATCATCAAGGAAGGTCGCATCCTTTCGCCGGTGACCCACAGCATCCCGCCCGTGCTCGACGACAAGCCCACGAAGCCTGGCTCCGGCTCGGACAAGAAGATCTCGTCCTCCGATCTCGGCGCTTCCGGTCCGGCTTCGGCGCCCACGCCGGCCTGAGGCAAACGTCGGCCTATGGCGACGCGCTCTTGGGCGGCTGTCGCGAAAACGAAACGCCCGCACTCCGATGGAGCTGCGGGCGTTTTGCTTTCGGGTGCAGACCAGCCATGGAGCAAACGCGGCGACTTGCGGAACGGGACTGGCGGCAGGGCAGCACCTCAAATGCGGCCGGTTGCGGCGTTTTGCCTCGGCGCAGAGGGATGTACTCTCGACGTGTGTGTGGGCGGAGTCTGCCGGCGCGGTCTGAAGACCCGCGCCGCGGGCCGTCTGTTTGCATCGTAGTGCGTGCCTTCAGTCCGCACACGCCCTCTGCAAACCGGCGACTCGCGGAACGGCGCTTGCGGTTTGCGGAACGGGATTGCGGTCGAGTCGTACTTCACGTGCGGCCGCCGGGCGCGCGTGACAAGCGGGGCCCTTCGCGGCGCTTCAGGGATTCTCCGCGAGGCGGCGGGTGACGTCGTCGGCGAGCGCCTTTTCCTCGGGCAGGGCCTGTTCCGCATCGAAGCGCGCGAGGAGTTGGCGGGCGGTGTCGGCGTCGCCGTTGGCTTGGTGGAGCAGGGCGAGCACGAGCGAGAGGTCGGCTTCGGGGGCGATGCGTACGTTATTCGAACCGAGGATCTGGAGGCCGGCGCGGGCCTGGCCCTGGCGCCAGAGGGAGAGAGCGAGCGCGCGGGCGGCGACAAGATCGGAGGGGTTCTGGTCGAACGCGGCTTTGGCTGCGACGTGGGCTTCCGTGGTATTGGTCCCGAGCAGGAGGCTGTAATAGGCGAAGTGCGCGCGGTTGGTCACCGAGGCATTGGTTGCTGTGAGGGTGGCGCCGTAGATGCGTGCGAGGTCGGCGGTGCGCCGCAGGCGCGTGTAGTAGCCGACGAGTTCTTCAAGGATGGCCTGATCGCCCGGCTCGCGGCTGAGGATACGGCCGAGCACTTCCATGCGTTCGTCCTCCCAGTTCCAGGTGCCGGCGAGCGTGGCGAGCACGCGCTGTAGATCGGTGCGGGTGCCGGCGGTGTTCACGGCGAGGCGCCAGGTGTCGCGCGACTCCGAGTTCCGATCGAGGCGGCGCTGGGCGTAGGCGAGGAGGGCGAGGCGGATAAAGTCGCTGCGTTCCCAGGGCGTGGAGCCGACTTCCTTGGCGAGCGAGGCGAACTCGTCGCGGGCGTAGAGCGAGTCGGCGAGTTCCATCTGCAGGCTCGGGTTGGTGCGTAGTGCGGGCGGGAGCAGGGCGAGCACGCTCTTGCCGGCGGTGGCGCTGCGGCTGGCGGCGACGGTTTCCGCGATCTGATTTTCGCGGGCTGTGTTGCTGCGGCGCTGCGCGAGAGTGGTGCGGGTCTGGTTGAGCAACGCTTTTTCCTCGGGGAGGAAGGCGCGGTCGTCGACCGTCGCGAGAAGCGTCTCGGCGTCGTCGGCACCGCCGGTGGCGGTGAGCACCGAGGCCTGGATGAGCGCGCGTTCGGGCTGCCAGAGCTGGAAGGAGTCGATGGCCTCGAGCACTTCGCGGGCTTTACCGGGCTGGCCGGAGCGGAGGAGGGCGAGCGCGTAGGTGGTCGCGAAGTAGGGGTTCTTCGAGTCGGAGGTGCTGGCGTCGCGGGCGAGGTTGACGACGCGGGCGGAGGTCTGGCCGAGGAGGAGGGCTGTGTAGGCGTAGTTGTTCTTCGCGTTCACGTCGCCGGGCGCGACCTCGAGCAGGCGGGCGAAGAGGCGGTTGAGGTTGGCGGTGTTGCCGCGGCCGCGTTCGTGGGCGTAGAGCTGTTGGTAGGTGGCGGTATCGCGCGGGTTTTGCTGGAAGAGGCGCCAGAGGACCTCGATGCGCTGGTCGGCCCAGCCCCAGAGGGCGGTGCGCTGGCGGAGCATTTCCAGTTTGGTCGAGTTGGTGCCCGCGCTGGTGAGCGCGAGGCGCCACGTCTCGCCGAAGGCGGCGTCGTTGCCTTGCCGGAGCTGCGCCATCGCGATGAACAGGAGGCGCTCGAACTCCGCTTCCTTCCAGTTGCAGCGGCGGAGGAAGGACTCGAGCTCGGCCCATTCCTTGAGGTCGGCGTGGATGGCGGCGGTGAGGCGTTGGAGGACGATGTTGTCCTTCGCCTCGGCTGGGATGGTGGCGAGCCATTCCTTGGCTTGGTCGGCGCGGCCTTTCGCGATCAGGAACAGGCCGACGCGCGCGACATCGGCGGGGCGCTCGGCGGCGAGTTGTTGGAGTTTGGTGATGTACGGGGGGAGCGAATCGGCGTCGTAACGGGCGAGGGCGTCGGCGACGACCACGCCTTCGACGGTGCTCAGGTTGTCGTCGCGCAGAAGTTGGCGGGCGAGTTCGAGCGCGTCGCGGCTTTCGTCGCGGCGGATGGAGTCGTTGAGGAGCAGGGTGAGCGCGCGTGTGCGGAGGGCGGGGTCGGTGGCGAGGGCGCGGATTTCCGAGCGGATCGTGGTACGGGCGTCGGGGCTGGCGTCGCCGAGGCGGATCTCGGCCAGGTCGAGTTTGGCGGTACGATTCTCGGGACGAAGTTCGCCGAGGGTGATGAGGTGGAACTTCGCCTGGATGGTGTTGCCGGTGCGGAGGGCTGCGCGGGCGGCGAGTTCGTGAAACTCGGCGGAGTCGCGCGCCTCGGGGCCGGCGGCCTCGGCGGCGGCGGCGGCCTCGGAATCGGCGCGCAGCTCGAGCGCGAGTCGCATGAGCTTGAGGCGGTTGTCGAGGGTGGGCTCAAGGCCGGTGAGGCGTTTGCGATAGTAGAGGGCCTGCGGCGACTGGCGTTTCTCCGAGATCTCGGCGGCGAGGCGCCAGTTGGCGGGGTTCTGCTGGTTGGTCGCGAGGTTCTTGCGGACGAAGAGCATCGCGTTTTCGAAGTCGCCCTTCTCGAGGTACTCGCGGGCGCTGCGTTCGAAGCTCGCGGCACGGTACTCCTTGTAGCGTGGCCAGAGGACTTTCTTGGCGAGGAAGTAGCCGCCGAACAGCACGGGAACGGCGATCGCGAGAGCGACAAGGACGGTTCTCTTCATCGATTTCATCGGGAGCGGCGAATTGGGGCGACCGGAGGGGCGCGGACGGTGGGTGATGGAGAACGGGCCGGGCGGAGAGACGGCGGAGGCGCCCCTCGGCGGGACCGGTCCGGGCATGGTTGGCGGGCGGGGGGGGAAGTCAAGGGGCGCAGACTAGGGGTTTCCCGGATACGAGGGGCAGGGCGTGGCCAAGAGGGTGGGGCGTTGACGGCGGGGTGGGCGACGCCAGCATCCGGGCACGCCGATGCGAATCTTGGTCTGGGGAATCAACTATGCGCCGGAGCCCACCGGCATCGCGCCCTTCAACACCGGGCTCTGCGAATGGCTGGCCGAGCGAGGCCACGCAGTGGAGATGGTGACGACGTTTCCGTATTACCCGGCGTGGCGGAAGCGGCCGGAGGATCGGGGTGCGCTGTACCGCACCGAGCGGCGGGCCGGGGTGAACGTGCGACGCTGCTGGCATTTCGTGCCGGAACGGGTGACCTCCTGGCGGCGGATCCTGCACGAGGCGAGTTTCCTGGCGACGGCGCTGCCGCGGGTGCTTTCGCTGCGGCGGGCGGACGTGATCGTGGTGGTGTCGCCGCCGTTGCCGCTCGGGGTGCCGGCTTGGATCGTGTCGCGGCTGTGGCGGCGGCCGTACGTTTTCCACGTGCAGGATCTGCAGCCGGATGCGGCGGTGGGGCTCGGCATGCTGCGGCCGGGGCGTTTCACGCAGCTGCTCTACGCGCTCGAGCGATTCGCGTATCGTCGCGCCGCGGCGGTGTCGGGAATCTCGGACGGGATGCTCGCGGCGTTCCGAGCGAAAGGGGTCGAGGACGCGCGGCGACTGTCGTTTCCCAACTGGGTGGCGGACGCGTTGCCCGGCGCGGCCGGAAGCGGCGAACGCGCGGCGGCGCGCGATGCGGTCCTCGCGCGGCATGGGTTGGACCGCGGCGAGTTTCTCCTCGTGTACTCGGGCAACCTTGGGATGAAGCAGGGACTCGGTGTGCTCCTCGAGGCGGCGGGCGCGGCCGCGAGCGGGACGGCGCTGCGCTGGATCGTCGCTGGCGACGGTGCGGGCAAGGAAGCGCTCGTCCGGAGCGCGGCGGAACGGGGGCTGGAGCGCGTGACGTTTTTGCCGCTGCAACCCGACGATGCCTTCATCGAGATGCTGATCGCGGCCGACGTGTGCGTGATCACGCAGCAGAAGGGCACAGGGCAATTTTTCTTCCCAAGCAAACTCCTCACTGCGCTCGCGCGGGCGAAACCGATCCTCGCCGTGGCCGACGATGCGAGCGAACTCGCCCGCGCCGTCACCCAGGGGCGCTTCGGCCTGGTCGCGCCGCCCGACGACCCTGCCGCGGTCGCGCAGGCGGCGGCGGCGATGGCGGCGGCCGGCGAGGCCCAACTCGCCGAGTGGGGACGCAACGGTTTGGCGTGGGTCAGCCGGTTCCGGCGCTCGGCTGTATTGGGGGAATTCGAACGCGAGCTGGCGCGGCTGGCGGGCAATCGCGGTGGGATGGCCCACGCCGACTCGGCGCGAGAGCGGACCGGATCCTGACGCGGAGCGACACGCCTGGAGCGACGACGAGCGTCGCCCCGGCGGGCGGACAGCCGGCCGGCTCAGACGGCGGGCGCGGGTTCGAGCACGTGTTCGTAGCGATCGCCGACCTTGCGCACATGGCCGAGCGCCGGGAACGGCATGTGCGCGCCGAAGACGCGCGTGCGGTCCGCGGCGGCGCGATCGAGAAACTTCCGGCGTGTGGCGGCCGCGATCTCCGGCTGGACGTCGAAGACAATCGGTACGTCGGGATTCGCGAAGGTGATCGCGTGGTGGTGGGCGATGTCGACGAAGTGCAGCAACTGCGCGTTGCCCGAGGAGAACTCGAACGCGATGTGGCCGGGCGTGTGGCCGGGCGCGTCGAGGACCTCCAGCCCGTCGATCAACTTGTCGCCGGGGGCGATGAACTGCCACTTCGGCTTGAGCGCGTTAAGGCAGGCTTGCGCGCCGGCGATCGAGTCGGCGGCGACACCGGCGGCGGAGAGTTCGCCCGAGCGGCCGGTCCAGATTTCGAATTCGCGGCGGTGGATGAAATGCTGCGCGTTGGTGAAGACCGGTTGCTTGGTCTCGGCGTCGAGCAGGCCTCCGAAGTGGTCGCCGTGCGCGTGGGAGAGGAAGACGGCGGAGATCTGCGCCGGCTTCACGCCGATCACCGCGAGACGGCGGACGAGTTTGCCGTTGGTCGGGCCGAAGAGGCCGCCGCAGCCGGAGTCGATGAGCACGAGTTCGGAGCCCATGCGCACGAGCAGCACGGTGAACGGGATCCCGAAGCTGTCGGTGGGCAGGAACGCGGCGCCGAGCGTCGCGGCGAGTTTATCCTGACCGGCGGCTGGCCAAGGCGCCTGGGCGAGCGGGCCGCCGAAGCCGCCGTCGAGTAGCGCGACGGCATCGAACGCGCCGATCTTGAAGCGGAAATAGCCCGCTTGTTCGCCGGCGAGGCTGGGCGACGAGCCGACCGCAGCGGTGCCGGACGCGGAGTCGGCCGCAGCGACGCGGGTCGCCAGGCTGGGCAGGAACGTGGCGGCGCCGACGAGGCCGAGGAAACGCAGCGCATCGCGGCGGGACAGGGCGGAGGTGCTAGGGTGCATAGGTAGAGAAACGAAGGGAGCAGGGACCGATTCGCGGAGGACGCAAATCGATCGTTTCAACGGTACAAACGCGCCGTGGCGCGGCACGGAAATCGCGAACACGGATCCGGCTTCAAACCGGCAATACGAACTCGAAGGTCGTGCCATCGAGCGCCGAGGACTCGAACGACACGCGGCCGCGGAGCAGCCGCTCGCCGACGAGCTTCATCGAGTAGGTGCCGAGGCCGCGGCCGAGATTGCCCTTGGTCGTGAAGTTGCGCTGGAAGATGCGCAGCGCCACCTCGGGCGGGATGGGCGCCTCGTTCCAGACGCGGAAGTTGAGCGCGGCGGGCTCGCGCCTGGCGTGGATGCGGATTTCGCCGCCCGAGGGCGTGGCTTCGAGCGCGTTGATCGCCATGTTCGCGAGCACGCGGAGGAGGAGGGTGTCGTCGGCGGAGAACTCGATCTCGTCCTTGGGCTGGACGAGGGCGATGCGTTTGCCCTCGGCGGCGGGATGATGCCCGACGACCGCGCGGAGCGCGTCGAGCACGGCGGCGAGCCGGAGCGGGCGGGCACGCGTCTCGAGCGAGAGAGGGTCGGCGGAGGCGATGAGGCGGCGCTGCAACTCGAGTTCGCGGGCGATACGCGTCGCGAGCTGGTGGACCTCGGTCGCGATGCCGGCGAGTTCGCCGTGCTCTTCGGCGGCGAGAGTTTCGCTGGCGCAGAGGAGCGAGGTAAGCGTGTTGTTGAGGTCGTGGTGAAAAGAGCGTTCGGCGAGCGCGCTCTGTTGTTGGCGGCTCACGTCGTCGAACACGACGAGGATGAGCTGCTGGCGCGAGACTTCGAGCGGGGTCGCGCGCACGCGCAGGACGACATCGGTGCGCACGCCTTCGCGCTGCACCTCGATCGCGCAGTAGCGCTCGGAGGGTTTCTGTTGATGCAACGCGACGGCCTGCGCGATCGCGGCGCCGCAGGTGCGGCAGTACCGACTTGTGCCGCAACCGGCCGGCATCTCGACCGCGTGCGGGCAGGCGATCGCCTCGCCGAGGCGTTGACCGAGCAGGTCGTCGATCGAACCGACCCCGAGGTGATCGAGCAGCACCTCGTTGGTCACGAGAATCTGGCGATGCTCGTTCAGCACGGCGATCATGCCGCCGAAGGTGCGCAGCAGGGTGTCGACGACGGGATTCGCGGTCAGGGCCCGGAGCTGCTCGCGCAGATCGGCTGGAGGAAGCCGGTCGGGCGAGGCGAAGTGGGTCGCCGTGGTGTGCCTGCAGTTTTCGGTCGGGCGTGGCGCGGTGGCTTGGGTTGGAATCATCAATGCGCGGAGACGGTCGGTTGCCGGGGGGCGTGGGACCGTATCCGAAGCGCGCGGTTGAGCAACCCACATGCCTCGAACGTGGTGGCGAGGCGGCGATCGCCGCGTCTGAAACGAGGTCAGGCCGCGAGGAGGCGGTCGAGTTCCTGCCAGAGCGGTGTCGGGATCTGCTCGGGGCGTGCGCGGAGGTCGAGGCCGGCGGCCGCGAGCTTCGGCTCCCAGGCGGCGAGCGCGGCGGGATCGTGGCGACGGAGGAGCGCGCCGATCTGTTTGCGGCGTTGCTGGAAGCAGGCGCGCACGAGCTGGCGCGTCGATTCATGGAAACGGTGCGGCGCTGCGCGGCGCTGGAGGTTGAGCAGGTACGAATCGACGTCGGGCGCGGGAAAGAAGCAGTTGCGGCTCACGGCGTGGCCGGGTGCGGCGACAAAGGCCGACTGGAGGAAGATCGAGATGGCGCCGAAGCTTTTCGTGCCGGGCTCGGCGAGAAAACGGTCCGCCGCCTCGCGCTGGACCATGAGCACGGTGCGCTCGGGGAGCGGGCCGGAGAGCACGCCGTCGAACCACGGGGTGGAGATTGCGTAGGGGAGGTTGGCGACGATCTTGAAGTCGCCTAGCGCCGGGTCGTAACTGGCGAGCGGATGCGCGACGGCGTCGCCGTGGAGGAGGTGGAGGCGGCCGCCGGCGCCCGGCACCACGGTCGCGGCGAGATGGGCGTGCAGCCGCGGGTCGAACTCGACCGCCCACACCTCGGCGCCGGCGTCGAGCAGTTCGCCGGTGAGCGTGCCGAGACCGGGGCCGATCTCCACCACGCGATCGCCGGGCTGGATCGCTGCGAGCTCGAGGGATTTGCGCACGATGTTGCCGTCGACGAGGAAGTTTTGCCCGAGCTGGCGGTTCGGGCGGTGGCCGAGCTGTTCGAGCAGGGCGCGGGTCGTGGACGGGGAGAGCGGCATCGCGTGCACGCTACGGGTACGCGCGCGGCGCGGGCGAAACGAAAAAGGGGCCCCCGCGTGCGCAGGGGCCCCTCGGGGTGGCTGGTGGGGGACGGGAAATCAGGGCGTGCCGGTGGCGAGTGTGTCGTGTGCGAGTCCGATGCCGGTGCCCGCGCCGGTGGCGGAGAGCACGCGGGGCGTTTGCCAGGCGCTGGCGCCGGTGAACGCCGGCACGGCGGCGAGGAGTTGGCGCGTGCGGCCGCCGTTGGCGGCGATCAGGCGGCCGCTCGCATCGTCGGCGCCGAGGCTGTCGAAGAATTGCACGTGGCCGCCGATGAAGAAGACGTGGCCGCCATCGGCGCCGTAGACGGAGTTCTGGCGATTGGAGTCCCACATCCCGGTGGCGGCGGTGAGCCCGCGTGTCCAGACAACGGGTGTGTTGGCGCCCATCGAAGTCCTCAGGCCGCTGAACGCCTGATAGCTGAGGACCGCGCCGTTGAAGGCGGGCGCGCCGGCGGCGAAGTCGCGCGGTTGGGCGTTGTCGAGGATGTTGCCGAGGTCCTGCGTGCCGGTGAGGTCGGAGGGCGAGACCCAGAGCGCGCCGTTGTTGAGCCCGCCGGAGAGCGCGAGCGCGGCGGCGTACGAGTACAACGTCGTGGTGGGCGCCGCGCCGACGGGGACGAAACCGGTGGTGCCGGCGGTGGCGGGTAGGTTGGTGCCCGGGAGATTGCCGTTGTGCTCCTGGGCGTAGACGAGCGCCGCCTGACCGATGCTGCGGATGTTCGCGAGATCGGAGGCGCGCTGGGCGTTTTCACGGACTTTGCCCACGACCGGGATCAGGATGGCGGCGAGGACGCCGATGATCGCGATGACCGTGAGCAATTCGACGAGGGTGAAACCCTCGCGCTGAGGTACAACATGCTGACGCATAGCCTTACCTTTCTGTGTGGCTTAGGATTTGCGCGGGGGGTAACGCGCAGGCTCCACAAAGCCATGACGGTGGCAAGCGCGAACTCGCGGGAACCTGTCTGCGCCGCCGGTTTTCAGCGCATGCGGCGGGCGGCAGCGAACAGGTATTGTTGCGCGAGCCCGGCGAGCGGCCCGAAGTGCACGCGGCCAAATTGCGCGAGGTGTGCGAGATTCCAGCCGTGCAGACCGTAACGTTCCGCGAGCGTGCGCAGGATCCAGACATCGACGGGGAACGCCTCGAGGCGGCGGGCGCCGAAGAGCAGGACGCAGTCGGCTACCTTCTCGCCCACACCGGGCAACTCGCACAGCGCCGCCTTGGCCTCCGGATACGGCGCGAGCTCGACGCGCGCGAACCAGCCGGGCCGCTCGCGCAGGAAGCGCGCGGTCTCGGCCACGTAGCGGGCGCGGAAGCCGAGGGCGCAGGCGCGGAGCTCGTCCTCGCGGAGTTCGGCAAGCCGCGACCAGGTGGGCAGCGCGTGCAGGCCGGGGGCGAGTTCGTTGCCGAAGCGGAGCGCGAGCGTGTCGCAGAGTTGGCGGATCTGCGGGATCTGCTTGGTCGAGCTGAGGATGAAGGCGAGCAACGTCTCCGCGAAGGGCTGACGCAGCAGGATCAGCCCCGGGCACGCGGCCACGGCGCCGGCGAGCACGGCGTCGCTGGCCAGGGGCAGGCGTGCGAGGTAGGCGGGGAGCTCCGCGGCCATGCCGAGGTAGTCGAGGAGCGCGGCGCGGGCGGCGGCGGAGTCGGTGGCGGTGCGGAACTCGAGCGCGGCATCGTGGCCGACGCGGAGTTGGACGGCGTGCGTGGCGAAGATGCCCTGCCAGCCCTCGTCTTCAGCCCGCCAGCGCCAGCGGAAGGCTTGTCCGCCGTCGAGCGATTCACGGAGGCTGTCGGCGGTGAACGCGTGCCGTAGCGCGAGCGGCGTCCAAGGGCTCCAGCGCGGCGCAGTCGACGCGGAACGGCCGGTGGCAGCCATCGGGCCGGGGATTACTTGGCGGCCGTCGGGCTGCCGCTCCAGAGGAAGCTGGAACGTTCCGCGAGCACGGTGCCGTCGGCGGCGCGCGCGGTGAGGCGCCAGGCGGCGGGACGGGTTTCCTGGCTCGGCCAGTCCGCGCCGGTCACGCCGAGTTGGAAGACTTTCGCGCCGGCCGGGAGATCGGCGGGAAACGTGTAGGTGTGCACGGCGGGGTTGCCCGGGAGCACGACTTCCAGCACGAGGCTCGCGCCGGGCGCGGCGGCATCGGTCTTCACGCGGGTGAGGAAATAGTAGCCGTCGCGTGGCTCGGCCTGGGTGCGGAGCACGATCTCGTTGCCCGTGTTCTCATTGCCGCCGACGTACTCGGTGATGCGCTTGAAGGAATCGGCGTCGCGGTACGTGGGCCAGACGCGCACGATCTCAACGGCGCCGTTGAGCAGCGCAGGCAAGGCGAGGAGCAACAGGGCGGCGGCGGAACGCGGAGACATGGTCACGGCGAATAGCGGTCGGGCTGGGCGCTGGCAAGGGCGGCGCGGTCGGTTTTTCGGGCGCGGGTGGTGCGGCGCGGAAGCCGGGCACAAAAAAGCGCACTGCCCGAGAGCAGTGCGCCGAGAGTGTGCGAGGTGCCGATCAGACGATGCTGACCTTGCGGTGTTCCTTGTCGAAGGAGACCACGCCGTCGCGGATCGCGAAGAGGGTGTGGTCGCGGCCCATGTCGACGCCGGCGCCCGCGTGATAGCGCGTGCCGCGCTGGCGGACGATGATGTTACCGGCAATGACCGACTGGCCGCCGTACAGCTTGATGCCAAGGCGCTTCGCCTTGCTGTCGCGACCGTTGCACGATGTGCCCTGACCTTTCTTGTGTGCCATGACGAATCCTTGTTAGGCGGAGATGGTTTTGATTTTGAGGACCGTGAGGTCCTGGCGGTGACCCTGACGGCGCTCGTAGCCCTTGCGCTTGGTCTTCTTGAAAACGATGATCTTCTTGCCGCGCTTGTTCTCGAGGACTTCGGCGGTAACGGACGCGCCGGCCACCGTGGGGGTGCCGATCTTGATCTCGGCGCCCTCGCCGACGGAAAGAACGTCGTTGATCTCGACGGTGGAGCCCTTTTCGGCCGTGGGGAACCGATCGACGATCAGCACGTCGCCCTCGCTGACGACGAACTGTTTCCCCTGTGTCTTGATGGTGGCTTTCATTGGAAAAGCTCGCGAAGAAACGGTTCGGGTTCGGGGGAAGCAAGACCTTTTTCCGCGAAGTTTGCGCGCGGCCGCGGTCGAGGAGGAATGCGGCCGCCGCTCGGAGCCACGGCGGACGCCCGAACGAGTCCTTGTTTGTGCGCGGTCCCGAGGTACGCAAGCGCGCTTCGCGGCGCCACCGTCGGCCGAGACGCCCACAAGACGACATGGCGGGATTGGGCTGCCAATCGGGGCGGAAGCCGAGCGGTCGACGGGAGGACGGTTCGGAGGTTGCGGGGATCGGCTCGACGCGGAGTCGCAAACTCCGACGATCGACGTCGAACATGCCCCTCGCGCCTGCGTTCCTGAGTGCCACAGACCAAACCGTTGCCGTGCGGACGACGCGCGAAGCGCTGCCGGCGGCCTGGCGCGGGATCGCGTTGCTCGGTGCCGGCCATTTCGTGATCGAACTCGCGAGCAGCTACGCGCTCAACCGCACGCTCGATGCGACGGAACTCGGCGCCGGGGCGGTGCTGGCGTACAACGCGGTGGCGTTCTGGGGCCAGGTGCCGCTGGGGCTGGCGGCGGATCGCTGGCGTGGGGCGCGAACGCTGGCGGTGGGCGGCGCGTTGCTGGCGATCGCCGGCTTGGCGCTGTGCGGCGTGGCGGCTTGGCCGGTGGTGCTGCTGATCGCGCTGGGCAACGGCTGCTACCATGTGGGCGGTGGCGCGCTCACGATCGAGCGGAGCGCGGGCCGGCTGGGCGGGTTGGGGCTGTTTGTCGGTCCCGGCGCGCTCGGGCTCACGCTCGGCGTGGGGCTGGCGCGGATGGATTTTACGGCGACGCCCTGGGTCTTGGGCGCGGCGGCAGTGGGCTTGGCGCTGGCGATCGGGCGGCTGGACGGCGCTGCTTCCGCGGGAGGCGCCTGGTTGCAGCCGAACTCGCTCGGCGGACGGCGGAGCGCGGATCGGCTGCAAGCAGGCTCCTACCTTCGGAGCGTCGTGGTGGTCGCGCTGGTGTTGGCGTGCATCGCGATCCGGGCGTTTGTCGGGGGCGGTTTCGGGTTCGCGTGGGGTGGCAGCGCGGCGGCGGCGCTGGCGGTCGCCTCGGCGTTGGCGGGCGGGAAGATCGCGGGCGGATTCCTGGCGGACCGGTTCGGCTGGCTGCGGACGACGCTGGTCGTGCTCGCGTTCTCGGTACCGGCGCTGTGGTTCGGGCGGACGGCGATGCCGGCGGGGTTGGCGGGCGTGGCGTTCTTCCAGATGCCGATGGCGGTGACACTCGGCGCGCTGGTGCGGACGTTGCCGGGGCGACCGGGGTTGGCGTTCGGGCTGGCGTCGGCGGCGGTTTACCTCGGCGGATTCCCGTTGCTCGCCGGCGATGTGCGCTTGCTGCACTCGTTCGGCGGGCTCTGCGGCCTCTCGCTCGCCGCGGTGGTCATGTTGGCGGCGGGGATGAGGGGGAAAGCGGAGAAAATCGGATAGCAGTCGCTCGGGGACGCCAGCTTCAACGCTTCAATGCCGAGACGGGTATTGCGATCAGGATGTCTTCAGATGGATCGCCGTTTTTCAGGGTCCAACGGATGGAATGGCTCTTATCGTCGGTTTCCCGGTGCTCTTGTCCGCGCACGCCGTCGAAAGAGGCTTCTTCAGGGTGCGGAAATTCGTCGGGAAGGTAGAATTCCGGAGGCCTTCTGGCAGTCACGAACACATCGTAGACCTTCAAACCAAGGCCGGTGGCAGAGGATAGCTCGACCACTTCCTTCCCGATCGGCCCGTACCACGTAGCGCCCGAGCACAAGATATAGTCGAAGAGGTAGTAACGGTCTTTCCAGTTCTCGACGTTGAGCGACCTGAATGGGATCACCTCATCGTCGCTCTCTTCGGAATCGTAGGACTTGGAGTAGTGGAGCGATTGGGGATGGATCGTGACGGAATAGGCCACTTGCACACGAACTGTGCTGCCGGGCTGGGAGGGCTGTTGCCAGACATAGGAAGCGCGGTAGGCGCTGCCGCCGGTGAAATCGACGCACCACGCATAATGGGAAATCTTGGGGGCGAAGCGTGCGTCGAGTTTACCTGAGACTAGACTGTCGACGAGTTTCGCCTCACGACGGGAGATGGCGATCGCCCTCCGTAGCACCATCGCCGGCTCCTTGCCGTCGACCGTCACTTTGAAGTCGTCGATGGTGACGATCTTCGAACTCAGGCCGGTGACGGGGAAACCGACGAGGTAGAGCTGGCCGGCGAGTTCGGCGGGCGAGGTGTCATCCATCTCGAAGTCGGCGGTGACGTCGGCTTTCAACGTGTCGCCGTCGCCGGGGCGGAGGTGGATCTTCACGTCGGCGGTTTTCATCGCGACCTTCAGCCCAGCGGGGGCGTCGGCGACGAGGCCGGGATTGGAGAACGCGCTGCCGCTGTGCGGGCCTTTCTCGCGGAGCACGGCGATGTCGGCTCGGGCGACGAGAGCGGCGCCGGCCAGAGCGACGACCAACAACGTTCGGCTGCGGAGCGTGGGGCGAAGTGATGAAAGCATGGGAGGGAGCGCGGGGCGCGGCGGGATCTCACTGCATCCGTGAACAACGGACAAGGATCGAACCCACCGACCTGATCACGTGTGCGCCTTGGTGCGTCTGCGCGAAAGCGCGCGGCCGGCGGCGGCGTGAGAATGCGGCGGTTTGAGAACATGGCGGTTTGGCGCGAAAGTTGGCGGTGCCGGGCTGCAGGTCGGTTCGGCGCTCCTGCCATGAATGCCGAGAGCCCACTTCGGCGTGGTGAAACGCCCCTCGCGGTGCTCCTGCCGCACGCTCCCATCCTGGTTCCCGCCGTGGCCGGCTCCCGCCAGCAGGCGTGTCGCGCGACCGTCGCGGCGATGCGCGAGACTGCGCGGCGCGTGGTCGAGGCGCGACCGGAGACCGTCGTGCTCGTCTCGCCCCATGCGCCGCGGGAGGAACGCTCGTTCGGCGTGACGGCGGGAAACGTGGCCGGCTCGTTGGCACCGTTTGGCGCGCGGCGGGCGTCGGTGCAGCTGCCGGGCGATCCGGAGTTGTCGGGAGTGTTGCGGAGCGCGGCCGCGGAACGCGATTTGCCGTCGGCGCGGCTACCGGCGACGACGCTCGATCACGGGAGCGTGGTGCCGCTGTGGTTTCTGGCAGAGGCCGGTTGGGATGGCCCGACCGTGATCGTGGCCCTCTCGGCGGACGACAACTCGCGTATCGGCGAGCTGGGCGAATGCGTGGCGATTGCCGCGCAACGCCTCGGCCGGCGTGTGGCCGTGGTGGCGAGCGGCGACATGAGCCACCGGCTTCAGCCCGGCGCGCCGTGCGGCTACGATCCGCACGCGGTCGATTTCGACGCGGCCTTCATCCACCAGTTGCGGCTTGGTGCGACGCACCGGCTGGCGGAGGCGGTGGCGCCGTTGCGGGAGTGCGCGGCGGAGGATGTCGTCGAATCGACGCTGTTCGCGCTCGGCGCGACCGGTTGGAGCGCGGAGGGGCGTGAGGTGCTCGGCTACGAAGGGCCGTTCGGCGTCGGCTACGGCGTGGCGGTGCTTTGCGCGGCGGAGACGGAAGAAGGAACGGCCGCCGAGGAGAAGCGGCAGCGGCAACTGGCCGAGCTGCCCGCGGTGGCGCGCGCGGCGATCGCGACCGCGCTCGGCCTACCGGGCGATGTGGTCGAGCCACGGGTTGGCGACTGCCCGGGCGCGAACGGCGTGTTCGTCACGCTGCACACGGCTGCCGGGGAGCTGCGTGGCTGTATCGGAACGCTCGCATCGCGCACCGGCGATCTTGCGGCGGAGACGTGGCGGATGGCGCGCGAGGCGGCGTTGGCGGATCCGCGGTTTCCGCCGGTCACGTCCGGAGAACTCGCGGCGTTGCACTTTGAGGTGACGGTGCTCGGTCCGCTCGAGGAGATCGAGTCGGCGGAGGCGCTCGATCCGCGGCGGTGGGGCGTGGTCGTGCGCGCGGCGGACGGGCGGCGCGGGCTCTTGCTGCCGGACATCCCGGAGGTGACGACCGTCGCGCGGCAGCTGGAGATCGCCCGCGCGAAGGCCCGGATCGGCGCGGACGAACCGGTGCGGCTGCAACGTTTCTCCGCGCAGCGCATCGAGGAGGCGGTGCGGGCGTGAGCGCGGTGGCGGAGTTGCCGGTGGCGCGTTGGTGGCGGGCGCTCGGCGACGGCCGGCTTGCGTGCGAGCTGTGTCCGCGCGGCTGCAAACTGCGCGATGGGCAGGACGGTTTCTGTTTCTCGCGCGGCAACCGAGGCGGCGTGATGCGGTTGCTCGGCCACGGGCGTACGAGCGGGTTCGCCGTCGACCCGATCGAGAAGAAGCCGTTCGCGCAGTTCCTGCCGGGGACGCGCGTGTTGTCGTTCGGCACGGTGGGCTGCAATCTTGCGTGCCGGTTTTGCCAGAACTGGCGCATCACGCGCGCTCGCGCCGAGCGGCTCGAGCCGGAGCCGGTCGCGCCCGAGCAGATCGCGGCGGCGGCGCGGCGCGCGGGCTGCGCGTCGGTGGCGTTCACGTACAACGACCCGGTAATCTTCGCCGAGTACGCGCAGGAGGTGGCGGCGGCGTGCCGCGCGGCGGGGCTGCGAACGGTGGCGGTCACGGCGGGGTACATCGGGCCGGCGGCGCGCGCGGAATTTTTCGCCGGGATGGACGCGGCGAACGTGGACCTGAAGGCGTTCACCGAGGCGTTCTACCGGCGCTGGTGCGGGGCGCGGCTCGGCGCGGTGCTCGACACGCTCGCGTGGTTGCATCGCGAGACGCGCGTGTGGCTCGAGGTGACGACGCTGCTTATCCCCGGGCTCAACGACAGCGCCGCCGAGCTCGACCGCGCGAGCGATTGGTTCGCCGCCACCCTCGGGCCCGAGGTGCCGTGGCATTTCTCGGCGTTTCATCCCGACGGCGCGATGCTCGACCGGTCGCCGACGCCGCTCGACACATTGCGCCGCGCCCGGCGGATCGCGCAGGCGAAGGGCCTGCGATACGTCTACACTGGCAACCTCCGCGATCGCGATGGCGAGCGCACGTGGTGTCCGCACTGCGGGAAATGCGTGATCGATCGCGACGGCTACCGGTTGCTCGCGAATCTCGTGCGCACTGGGCGCTGTGAGTTTTGCGGCGGAGCGATCGCCGGGGTGTTTCGGCAGGCGTGAGCGACGGCGTGGCGGTGCGTGTTGTCGGTGCCGAGCGGATCGGCGGGGTGGGGCGCGAAGGTTCATGAATGCAGGTGGCCGGAGCGCGCCAGCGACGGGTTCCGGCTTTTGCGCCCATGTCACGCGGCCGTAACGGGGCTGTAACAATCGGCTGTTAGCTTCGGTCCCGACGCAGCCGGCGCGCAGTCGGCCGCGAGTTCGATCCCAACCACACCGAATCCTAACATGCTCAAACTCTCGCACGCCCTGCTCGCCGTCGTCGGCGGCATCGCCCTCACCTCCGCCACTGCCGTGGCCCAGGACTCCGGCCCGCTGATCGACATTCTCGTCAAGAAAGGTCTCATCAACGACCAGGAAGCCGAAGAACTCCGCACCGATCTCACCAAAGACTTCGCCGGTACGTCGGCCGGTAAGCTCAACCTCGGCTCCCAGATCACCGAGTTCAAACTCGGCGGCGACGTGCGCCTCCGCCACCAGTACCAGGAGACGCGCAACCAGAACACCACGCTCACGACCGACCGCACGCGCGAGCGCTTCCGCTTCCGCCTCAACGGCGACGTCCAGATGCAGAAGGGCTGGAGCGCCGGCTTCGCCCTCGAGACCGCCTCCGCGGCCGATTCCGGCAACCAGACCTTCGAGAACGGCGGCGATGATTACTCCATCTATCTCGCCCGCGCCTACATCGGCTGGCAGCCGCGCAACGACCTGAAGTTCGTCGCCGGCAAGATCAAGAATCCCATCTACACCACCGACCTCGTGTGGGACGGAGACATCAACCCGCAAGGCGTTTCCGAAACCTACATCGTCTCGCTCGGCGGCAAGGACTCGATCGAGTTCCGCGCCCTCCAGTCGATCATGGACGACAACAACGAGGCCACCAAGGGCCGCACCGGCAACGACGCCTGGCTCTTCGCCCAGCAGGCCGTGTTCACGAAATACTTCGGCACGACCAAGCTCATCGCCGCGCCCGGCTACATGGCCTACAGCACGTCGAACATGTCCGGCTTGACGAACGAGACGCCGTTCAACGGCGACACCATCGGCCTCTCGCTCGCCACCTTCGCCGGCGAGGTGGAGTTCGCCAACATCGGCGCCGAGGGCAACAGTCTGAAGGTTTACTGGGATTCGTCCTACAACTTCGAGGCCGGCACCCGCGTGCACAAAGTCTACGGCCTCTCCTCCGCCACTTGGAACAAGGACCCGCTCGCGTGGCTCCTCGGCGTCGGCTACAGCCACGGCTCCGGCAAGCTGCAGGGCGACTGGAACGTGCGCCTCGACTACCGCCGCATCGGCGTCGGCTCGATCGACCCCAACCTCAGCGACTCCGACTTCGCCTTCGGCAACCTCAACCAGGACGGCTTCAAGCTCGGCGCGAGCTACAACCTCGTCGATTTCTGCAGCCTCAACGTGACTTACTTCCGCACCTCCGACATCCGCGACACGCTCAAGCACGCGGTGGCGGGCCTCGACAAATCGAGCATCCTCCAGGTCGACCTCGTGACGAAGTTCTGAGCGCGCCGCGCCCATCAACGTAACAACGACACGCACTCAACATGAAGAAAACCATCTCCGTTCTCCTCGCCGCCGCCGCTCTCGCCGGCTCGCTCTCCGCCTCCGACAAGCTCGTGATCAAGGGCTCCGACACCCTCGGCGCCAAACTCGTCCCGCAGGTCGCCGAGGCCTTCAAGGCCCAGCACCCCGAGGTCGCGTTCGAGATCGCCGCCGAAGGCTCCACGACCGGCATCGCCGCCATCACCGACGGCACCGCCCAGATCGGCATGTCCTCCCGCCGCGCCAAGCCCACCGAACTCTCCGCCGCGCTCGCGAAGGGCGTGAGCATGAAGCCCACGATCGTCGCCTACGACGGCATCGCC
>DATGXO010000087.1:0-2111 GCA_035298965.1 Opitutaceae bacterium
CGGGGAGGGGCGCAGGGGAGGGGCGTCAGCCCCGCCCCGCTCTGAGCTGGGCGCCCCGGCGCGATCAGCGCGCTGGGCTGGATCGGACCTCTTCGCTAAACTATGCCGACCGGTCGCAGGACGAACATCCAACGCTTTCCCCTGAGGAATCGTAGCCAACATTCGCCTGCGGCCGGAAGGCCATCGGGAACGGCCATGCATACTCAGCTACCGGCGTCGCCGACGCCTCGCACGATACGACCTGCAGCCCGGTCCCACCAACCCCAAATCGACATGAAAAACGACTCCGACTACGCGGCCTTCGTGGCCTTGGACTGGGGCGACGAACACCATGCGTTTGCCTGGCGGCTCGCCGACACCGACACCCTCGAGCAAGGCCGCTTCGCGGCCACGCCCGAAGCGTTGCACGAGTGGCTGGAAACACTCCACTCGCGCTGCGGCGAGCGACCCGTGGCGCTGGCAATCGAGGCCGGCAACCCCAGCCTGCTGCTCGCGTTACTGGAGCATCGCTGGCTGACGCTCTATCCGATCCATCCGGCCACCAGCGCGCGCTTCCGTAAGGCGCTCTGCCCGTCTGGGGCCAAGGACGATGGACCGGACGCGTGCACGCTGATCAGCCTGCTCTGCCAGCACCGCGACCGCCTCAGCCCGCTGCGACTGGACACCCCCGCCACCCGCGAACTCGATGCGCTCGTGCGCCTGCGCCGCGCCGCCGTCGATCGACGCACCGGTCTGACCAATACGCTCGGCCGCGTGCTCAAAAACTATTTCCCTCAAGCCCTCCAGCTCGCCGGCGACGATCTTGCCGCGCCCCTCGCCCGAGCGTTCCTGCGCCGCTTCCCCGAACTGGCCGACGTGAAAAAATGCCGCCCCGACACGCTGAAGAAGTTCTACCACGAGCATCACGTCCGCTCGGAGCCTTGCATCGAACAACGCCTCGCGCTGGTCCCATGTGCCCGCGCGCTGCACACCGACCGCGCGCTGATCGAACCGGCGAAGCTCGAAGTCGCGCTGCTGCTCGACCAGCTCGAAGTGCTCGCCCGCCATCTCGCGCAGATCGAGCAGCGCGCCGCCACGGCCTTCGCGGCACATCCCCAAGCGGCACTCTTCGCTGCGTTGCCTGGGGCCGGGGCGGCACTCGCTCCGCGCCTGCTCGTCGCCTTCGGCGACCAACCCGCACGCTACCCGAGCGCGGCCGCCCTCCAAAAATACTCCGGGGTTGCGCCCGTGCGGGAGAAAAGCGGCCGGCAAGTCTGGACGCACTGGCGCTGGAACGCGCCGGCGTTCCTCCGCCAAAGCTTCGTCGAGTGGGCCGGTCAGACCGTCATCCGCTCCGCCTGGGCCGGCGCCTTCTACCGCCAGCAACAACAAGCCGGCAAAACCCATCACGCCATCCTCCGCGCTCTCGCCTTCAAATGGATCCGCATCCTCTGGCGCTGCACCCGCGACCACACCGCCTACGACGAAGCCCGCTACCTCCAAGCCCTCCACCGCAAAAACTCACCGCTCCTGGCCTGGCTCGAGCAACCTCTTTGCCCTTGACCAGACCACCTCAGCTTTTGGCTACTTTGGCGGCGCTACTTCATCAGCCGCGGCGCTGCTTCAGCTGGTCGAGCATCACGGCTGCGAGGAGGATCGCGCCGCGGACGATGTATTGGTAGAACGAGTCGATGTTCAGCAGATTCATCGCGTTCTCGACGACGCCCATGATGAACACGCCGGCGATGACGTGGCTCATGCGGCCGACGCCGCCGGAGAGCGAGACGCCCCCGAGCACGCACGCGGAGATGATCGACAGCTCGCTGCCCTGCGCGGTCTTGGGGTCGCCGATGCCCAGGCGGGCGGCGAGGAGGACGCCAGCGAGCGCGGCGACGAGACCTTGCAGGGTAAAGATGACGACCTTGACGCGCGTGACGTTCACGCCGGCGAGGCGCGCGGCCTCCTCGTTGCCGCCGATCGCGAGCGTGTTGCGACCGAACGCCGTGCGCTGAAGCACGAAGCCGAAGAGCGCGAACAGCCCGAGGCACACCCAAACCGGGAACGTGATCTGGAACACGACCGAGCCCGCGTCGTTGCGGATCACGGGAAAGGCCCAGCTGGCGAGGTTGAGC
>DATGXO010000088.1:0-23350 GCA_035298965.1 Opitutaceae bacterium
CGGCGCGAACCTGCGGATCTGCCAAACGGGGTTGTTCTTGATGTTGGCAAACTCGGCGGTTTCCACCGCGGTCCAGTTCGTGCCGTCGCCCGAGACGGAGAATGCATAGCGCGTGATCAAGCCGGAGCTCCACCGGGCCTGCTCCGGCAGGTACCTGAAGCCGGAAAGTGTCTGTGAATGACCCAAATCGATGACGAGATCGACGGGCAGGGATTGGCCGTCGTGTTGGTGCCAGGCGGTCGAGGGGTCGCCGTCGAGTACAGCCGCGGCTTTCGCGTCGTCGGTGCCGACGAGTCTCCAGTCCCGCTTCGAAACATCGAAGCGTTCCACGGTCGGAGGGCTGCTTTTGCCCGAGGCGGGATCGTGCGCGATCGCCCGGACCTCGACGCGTCCGTCGGCGGCGAACGGTCCCGTGTACTCTCGGGAACTCGTGGTCGGCTCGGTACCATCCAGCGTGTAATAGAAAACCGGGCCCACGTCGCTGGTGGCGAGCTTCACCAAGCCGGATTGATCGCGGGTGATCGACGGAGCGCTCAGAAAGACCGGCGCGCAGTAGACCCCGATGTTGGAAATTACGGGGCTGCTTCTCGAGGCGGTGATGTTGAAGCGGAGTTTCGTCGCGCTGACCGCCGGGAACCGAACAATGCGCTTGTAGCCGACCGTCGTTCCGCGGGCCACTTCCTTCCACTCCCCGTCGACGCAGGCTTCGATGGAAAAACTCTTCACGCGTTGGCCGAGCCGGATGTACTCCTGCGCCAGAAAGCGGTTGAACAGAGTCGGTTTTCCGAAGTCGACCGTCAACGAGGCGGAGTCGACACCATCATCGGTCGCCCAATACGACTGCGGGTTGCGGTCGTTCGCTTTGGCGGGGGCGAACTCGGCCGCGTCGCCGCGGAAGTTCGAGGCCTCGACGCGCGCGCCTTCCGCCAGGTTCACGGCGAAGGAGTCCCGCACGGCCTCGGCGAAGGCCAGCGCCGCCGCCTCGTCCGTCGGATGGATCCGGCCGTCGGGCATGATGGGGAAATTGAGCAGCAGCGTGGCGTTGCGCCCGACGGAGTGGTAGTAGGTCTCCAGCAAGCGGGAGACGCTCTTCACCTTGTCGTCTTCACTCGGGTGGTAGAACCACTCGGGGCGAATGGAGGTGTTCACTTCGGCGGGAACCCACGAGTCGCCGATCTCCAAGCCGTGGTGCAACATCCCCCACTCCACCTCGCCGGTGGAGTGCAGGAGGCTCCAGTTGGTTTCGCCCACATAGCCTTCCTCGGTGCCCACCCAGCGGAGGTCGGCCCGCTCGCCGCCGTCGTTCCAGATCACGATGTCGGGCTGGAGATCGCGGACGAGTTTGTAGGTATTCTTCCAGTCGTAATAGGTCGTGCGGTCGATGGTGCGGTTCTCGTGGGCGCCGCCGTAATAACCGGTGCCACCGTTGGCGCCGTCGAACCAGATCTCGAAGACCGGCCCATAGTTCGTGAGGAGCTCGGTGAGCTGATTGCGGAAATAGGTGATGTACTCGGGGCGGCCGTAATCGGCGCGATTCCTGTCCCAAGGCGAAAGGTACACGCCGAACTTGAGCCCGTACTCGCGACAGGCGTTGGCCATGTCGCGCACGACGTCGCCCTTGCCGTTTCTCCAGGGTGCGTTCTTGACCGAGTACTCCGTGTACTTGGAAGGCCAGAGGCAGAAACCGCCGTGATGCTTGGCCGTGAGGATGACGCCTTTCATTCCCGCCTCTTTGCAGATGCGCGCCCACTGGCGGCAGTCGAGCTTCTCAGGGTTGAACAGGTTGATGTCCTCGTCGCCGAAGCCCCAGGAATGATCCGTGTAGGTGTTCAGCGAGAGGTGGATGAACCCGTAGTACTCCATCTCCTGCCACCGCATCTGGTTCTCCGTGGGCGTGGGCCCGCAGGGCGCGGGCGCTGCGGGTTGGGCGTCGCACACCAGGAGGGGCAACAGACTCGAGCAGATTCCGAATAGACAGCGTGAGAGCACGGAGCGCATGGCAATTGTACGAAATATCTGGGGGTTGGGGCGGCATCTCCGGCCCGAAGGTAGCCGAGCCGGGGCGTGTGAACGACGATAGTTCGCGGATCGCCGTCGAGACGTGGACTGAAAGATCAGCCGTGGATCAAGCCAGGGCGGCGTTTTGCAGAAGGTGTTCTTGGTCTTTTCGAGGGAGAAAAGTGGCGTCGGCCGAATCAACGACTGCTCAGGGTAAGGCCGGCGGACGCCAGTTGCGGAGACTGAGCCGTCAGGACGATCTCGCCGCCTTGCGCGATAGTTTGCACGAGCGCTTGCGCGAGACCGTTGAAGGCTGAGCGGCTGTCGGCTTTATCCGGTTCGTGGCTGCTCGGATCGCCATTGCCGACGCCGATCAGCTTCGCGGGACCGGTGAGCGTGAAGGTGACCTTGTTGCTCGCGTCCGGCACGACACGGCCTTGCGCATCGACGATCTCGACGGTGACAACGGCGAGGTCGGCGTTGTCGGCAGCGAGTGTGGAGCGATCGGCGGTAAGCCGGATCGCCGCCGGTTCGCCGACCGTCTCGCGGACCGCTTCGAGGGCGGCGCCCTTGCGGAAGCCTTTGGCAACGAGTCTGCCCGGCGCGTATTTCACTTTCCACTCGAGGTGATGGAGCGGGTTGACGGCTTGTCTGCCGAGCGAGACGCCGTTGAGGAAGAGCTCAACCTCGTCGCAGTTGCTGTGGACCCAGACCGGAATCTCCTGCCCTTCCTTGCCGGCCCAGTTCCAGTGCGGGAAGAGATGCAGCACGGGTTCGTTCGTCCACCAGGCCTTGTAGTAGTAATAACTGTCCTTCGGAAACCCGCAGATGTCCATGAAGCCATAATGGCAGTTGATCACGGGCCACCCGAAGGGACGCGGCTCACCCTTGTAGTCGAAGGCCGCCCAAACAAAGCCACCGCGGATGAACTCGCGCTCGGCGACGGGCGGCCAGGCCTCCTCCACGATCTGGCCGGCCGGACCAGCAGAGATGCTGTAGGCCGAGACGTAACCGCGCTCGCGGTCGCCGTGATAAACTTCCCACTTGTCGGTCCGGTAGACGCCGCGGGTGCTGATCTCGCTCGCGATCTCCGAGGCGATCATCGGGGTTTTGGGGAAGAGTTTGTGGACCGGATCGTAGGCCCAAGTGTTGTAGTTGATACCGACCACGTCGAGTTCGCCGATCATTCCCTGGAGACTGTCGAAGCCGCCATTCATCGCGGCGGTCACGGGCCGGGTCGGGTCGAGTTCGCGGACGCGCTTCTTCAGCGCTCGCGCGATCCGCGCCGCCCCGGGCGTGCCACCGATCCATTGCTCGTTGCAGATGGACCAGAGGATGATGCTCGGGTGATTGCGATCGCGCAGGATCAAGCCGTTGAGGTCGCGCAGGTCCTCCGCCGCAGCGTCCTCGGGCGCCTGATCGGTGAAGACGTCTCCAAAATTCCGATTCTCGGCGATGACGAGAAAACCCAGGCGATCGCATTCCTCGAGGAGGAATGGCGTGACTGGGTTGTGTGACAGGCGGATCGCGTTGCAGCCGACCTCCTTCAGTCGCTCGAGACGCCATGTGAACAACCGGTCGGGCACCGCCACACCGACGCCCGCATGGTCCTGATGGATGTTCACGCCTCGAAACTGCACGGGCTTGCCGTTGAGAAAGAAACCGCGATCGGCGTCGAAACGGATATGGCGCACGCCGAACTGCGTCGTCACTCGGTCCACCACCTTGCCCGCCACCGTGACGGTGCTGCGCAAGCTGTAGAGAGCGGGAATCTCCGGCGACCAGAGTCGTGCCTTGGTGAGCGCGATCGAGCGGGCGGATTCGACGCTCTCCCCGGCCGCGATCGGCAGGACGGAGGAATCGCTCGCGAGCGCCCGGCCGCCGGCATCGAGGATCTCGCTCACGATGGTCGCATCGACCGACGAGACGCCTGTGTTTTCGATCCGAGTCTTCACCGCGAGAGTCGCGTCGGCTTCCACCCCTTCGCCGGGGTCTGCGACGGCCGGAGCCACGAAAACTCCATCCGGTGCGATATGCACGGGATCGACCGAGATCAGGCGGACATGGCGATAAATGCCGCCGCCCTCATACCACCAACCCTCGTAGCGCGGATCCATCTGCACCACGATCGTGTTCTCAGCACCGGGGTTGGCCACCGCGGTGATGTCGAACCGGGAGCGCGTGTAGCCGCTGTATTGGCTGCCGATCAGCGTGCCGTTCACCCAATAGAGGCTATTGTTGGCCACTCCGTCGAATTCCAGCCACAAGTGCCTGCCTTTTTCCTGAGCCGGAATGGAGAATGTCTTGCGGTACACGGCCGGCTCGAGAGGCAAAAAGCCGTGCAGCCAAAACCAATCCGGGCGCAACGCCTCAGCGCGGGAACCGACCTGCCCCTCGGCAAAAGTGCCCTCGACAACGTAGTCATGCGGCACGTCGACCCGGCGCCATTCCCGATCGTCGAAAGAGCGGAAGACCGCCGCGGGCGCCTCGCCACGATGGAAACGCCAATCCGAGTCGAGGGGTTGCGTGCCCCGCGGTGATTCCGCGGCAGCGACCAGCAGGGAGGCCGCGCCGCATGCTGTGGCGAAAAATGCACGGGTGAGCGGACGGATGAAGGCACGGAGCGGAGCGGTACTCTGGAAAAGCGCGATAGGCATGACGGGGTGGTTCTTCGCTGAAATCCCTTGGGCTTCGTTCTCGGGAAGGAACGGAGACGCCAAGTGAACTGCGTCCGGCGCGCCCGAAGCGATTCCTTTAGCCGCTGCACGCGTCGCATGTTTTAGCGACGGATGGACGGGCGCAGACTCTGCTAGACTCGCCGTTCGCCAGACCGCATCAGCGAGGCAAAAAGCTCCGCGCACGGACGCTCCGCGATCAATCAGCCGCCTACGTCCTGCAGCAAGAGCCCGCCTCGGCCTGCTCCCGCCTTCATCTCAGCCCCGTCCTCCGCACACATGACCATCCCTCCGCTTCCCTTCTCCGTGCCGCGCTTTCGCTCGTCGCTGGCGCTCGCGGCCATCCTCTTGCTCGCGAGCACCGCGCAGTCCGCCGTGTCCGATGTCGACCTCCGGATCGCAGTCGACAAGCCCACGGTCGAACTCAGTCCCCACCTCTACGGTCTGTTCTTCGAGGACATCAACTTCGGGGCCGATGGCGGCCTCTACGCCGAGCTCGTCCAGAATCGATCCTTCGAATACCATCCGCGTCTCAACCCCGCGCACACGCCCCTTTTCGCATGGGAGAAGGTCGAGCGCGACGGCGCCCGAGCCTCGCTCGCCGTCTCCGAAGCGCAGCCGCTCAACGCCAACAACCCCCACCACCTTGAGATCACCATCGTCGCGCCGGGCCGCGCCGGTGTCGCCAACTCCGGCTTCGACGGCATCCGCCTCGACGCGGGCGCCCGCTACGATGTCGCACTCTACGCCCGCGTCGCCGATTGGAGCGGCCGGACTTCCATCACGCTTGCCCTTGAACTGCCCGACGGCACCACGGCCGGCTCGGTCACCTTCGCGGGGCTGGACGGCACGTGGAAAAAGTTCGAAGGCCAGCTCACGTCCACCCACGACACCGACCACGCCCGCCTCCTCGTCACGACCACCGGCCGCGGCACGCTCGCACTCGATATGGTCTCGCTCTTCCCGCAGGACACCTGGCGCGGCCGCAAATACGGCCTGCGCAAGGATCTCGTCCAAGCGCTTGCCGACCTGAAGCCCGGTTTCCTCCGATTTCCCGGCGGTTGCATCGCCCACGGCCAAGGGCTCGCCAACCGCTACCGCTGGAAAGACACGGTGGGCGACGTCGCCGAACGGAAGCCCAACTGGAATCTCTGGGGCTACCACCAGACCTACGGCCTCGGCTACTTCGAATACTTCCAACTCTGCGAAGACCTCGGCGCCCTCGCCCTGCCCGTCCTCCCCGCCGGCGTCTCCTGCGGCTTCCGCGGTCTCGAAGCCGTGCCCATCGACGGGCTGCAACCACACATTCAGGACGTGCTCGATCTCGTCGAGTTCGCCAACGGCGCCGTCGACACCCCGTGGGGCTCTTTGCGCGCCCGCATGGGCCACCCCGCCCCGTTCAACCTGCGCTACATCTGCCTCGGCAACGAGGAACACGACACTCCCGAGTTCCGCGAACGTTTCCCCCACTTCGCCCGCGCACTCCGCGAAGCGCATCCCGAAATCCGGATCATCGGAAACTCCGGCATCAACAGCGACATCCCCCTCTACGACCTCATGACTCGCGAGCAGGTCCACAGCTCCGACGAGCATTACTACGAGCCGCCCGAGTGGTTCCTCAGCAACCAGCACCGCTTCGACACCTTCGATCGCGCAAAGCCCAAGATCTTCGTCGGTGAATACGCCTCGTGGGGCAACAGCCTCTTCAACGCCCTCGCCGAGGCCGCCTACCTCACCGGCGCCGAGCGCAACGGCGACCTCGTCGAGATGACCGCTTACGCCCCGCTCTTCGCCCGCATCGGCCACATGCAATGGGGCACCGATCTCATCTACTTCGATCAGCGCCAACTCCTGCGCACCGCCAACTACTACGTCCAACAACTCTTCGCGCAGAACAAAGGTGACGTCTACGTCTCCAACACCCTCCAGATCACCGGCGCCTTTCCGCCGCCCCAAACCCGCGGCCACCTCGGCATCGGCTCCACCAACGCGGCGATCGAGATCGCCAGCATCGCCATCGACGGCACCCCCGCCGACCTCGCCACTTGGACCGACAAGTCCGGTCACTTCACCACCGCCGCCGGTGCCCGCGTCCAAGCTGACGCGAAGCTCAACTCCGCGGTGTTGCTCAGCCCTGCGCCGACTTCCGGCGATTCCTTCGCCTGTCGTGCCCGAGTTCGCAAGACAGTCGGAGCGAGCGGCGGCATCACCCTCGTGGTGGGAGCCAGCTCCGATGGCGGCGGCGGCTTCGTCTGGTCCATCGGCGGACAAGGCAGCTCCCTCCACCGCCTGCGGCACGTCCTCGGAAAACAGGACCTCGTGGCCGCCGACGGACCGGCGCTCGGGGATGGCGCGTGGCACGAGCTCGCCGTCGAGATCGCCGCCGGACGTATCCGCTGTTCCATGGACGGCGTCACGGTCATCGACCACACCCTCGCGCCGTACCCCATCGCCGTTTCCTCGATGTTGGATCGCAGCGCCCACGAGCTCATCGTGAAACTCATCAACCCGCACGAAGTGCCCGCGCGTGCCCGCATCACGCTCGTCGGCGCGCCCGGGCTCGGCCACGTGGGACGGCTTCTCACGCTCTCCGGCGTCCGCTACGCCCACAACTCCTTCGAACACCCCGACACTGTCGTGCCCGTGGCCAGCGAGATCGCAGTCGCGGAGGAGTTCGAACACGAGCTGCCCGCCATGTCGCTCCAGATCCTCCGCATCCCGCTGACGTCCTCCAGCCGCTGAACAGCAAGCCCCGCGGAAAACACGAAATCCCCAAAGCCCACCCATCACCGTGTACAAGCAACTCCTCGCGCTCTTCGTTCTCGCGGGCCTTCTCGCCGGAAGCATCGCCTCGGCTGCGCCGCGAACATTCACGAATCCCGTCATCACGGGCATGAATCCCGATCCAAGCATCTGCCGCGCCGGCGACGACTACTACCTCGTCACCTCCACCTTCGAGTATTTCCCCGGGCTGCCCGTCTATCACAGCAAGGATCTGCTCCACTGGAGAATGATCGGCCACGCGCTCGATCGCGAAAGCCAGAATCGGTTGCATCAGGAACGCGCCTCGGGCGGGCAGTATGCACCGACCATCCGATACCACGACGGCACGTTCTACATCATCGGCACCAACTACGCCGATCGCGGCGTCTTTTATGTCACCGCCAAGAATCCGGCCGGGCCCTGGTCCGAGCCGCACTGGCTGAACATCAAATTCGTGGATCCCTCGTTTCTGTTTGCGGACGGGAAAGTCTACTACGTGAGCCCGGACGAAAACGGCGACTTCCAGTTGGGCGTTCTGGATCTGGAAACGGACACGTTCGAGGAGCCTCGGAGGGTGATCGCCAGAGGTCGGGGCGGCTCGTCGCCCGAAGGTCCCCATCTGTACAAGATCAACGGCTACTATTATCTGATGTCGGCCGAAGGCGGCACCGGCTACGAACACCGCGAGGTCATTCAGCGCAGCAGATCGCCGTGGGGGCCCTATGAGCCGAGCCCGATCAACCCCGTCGCGTCACACATGAACGACGTGGCCAATCCGTTCCACGCGATCGGCCACGCCGACTTGGTGCAACTCCCCGACGAGAGCTGGTGGCTCGTGTGCCTGGGCATCCGCCCTCGCAACGGCCGCTATCACATCCTCGGCCGGGAGACGTTCCTCGCCCCTGTGACTTGGACCGAAGATGGTTGGCCGAAAGTCGGCACCGACGGAATCGTGCGGCCGAGCTACACCGCACCTGCCCTGCCCGAACACATCTGGGAAACGTCCCCCATCCGTGACGACTTCGACAACGCCAAGCTCGGGCTGGCCTGGAACTTCGTCCGCAACCCGTACACCGCCGACTGGTCGCTCACCGAGAAGCCGGGCGTTCTCCGGCTGCACGGGTCGAAGATCAGTGCCCGCGAGCAAGACTCACCGGCCTATATCTGCCGCCGGCAGACCGCCTTCGATTTCGTGGCGTCGGCCAAGATCGCGTTCACGCCCACGGCGGCCAACGAAGAAGCGGGCCTGCTCGTGCGCGCCGACGATGCGAATCACTACGACTTCGTGCTCACGACCCGCGGCGGCAAACGAGTCGCCCTGCTCCGGCAGTTTCTGCAGAACAAGGAATCGGGCCTGAACTGCGCCGAGATCGGCGAGGGCGACGCCACCCTGCGCATCAGCGGCACGGACCGCGAATACACGTTCTGGGTACAGGAGGAGGGCAAGCCCGCCGTCCGTGTCGGAACCGCTGCGACCAAGAACATCTCCACGGAGATGATCACGGGGTTCACCGGCGTGTTCATCGGCATGTATGCCTCGGGCAACGGCCAGGCGAACACCCACCCCGCCGACTTCGACTGGTTCGATTTCGAGGAGCACCCCAAGACGCCGTTCGCCTGGTCGACGGGCGCGCCCCCGGCCCGCAACGGAATGACGACGCCCGCGTTCACCTCCCTGATTTCCCCGGCGCACGATGTCGTCACGCTCACGTGGACCAAGGTCGCCACCGCGACCGGCTACAAGCTCGAGCGCCATGGCACCGACGCCTACGAAACCATTGCCAACGTCGCCGCCGGCACGACCCGCTTCACCGACTCCGGTCTCAGCGGGTCGACGCTCTACGAATACCGCGTGACCGCGCTCAACACCGCCGGCGCCTCTCTGCCCTCGATCACCGCGTCCGTACTCACACCGCCGAAACCCGGACCGTTCTTCGGCGCGCCGTCGCACATCCCCGGCAGGATTGAGGCCGAGAACTTCGACCACGGAAAACGCGGCGCGACCTACGACGACAGCGACAAGATCAACTCCGCCGAAAAGTACCGGACCGACGGCGCCGATATCGAGTTCTGCTGGGACGCGGGCGGCGGCTACAACCTCTGCCAGATCGTCGACGGCGAATGGGTGCTCTTCACGGTCGATGTCGAGAAGCCGGTCGTCGATGTCGAGCTGCGGGTCGTCTCGCCAGTCGACGCGCGAATCCGGCTGGAACTCGACGGCAAGATCATCGCCGAGCAGGACATCGCCTCGACCGGAGGCTGGCAGCCGTGGACCACCATCGTGATCCCCGGCGCCAGAATGGAGCCCGGCAAGGGCAAGCAGCTCAAGGTCTCGTTCCCCAAAGGCGGGTTCAACCTCAACTGGCTGAACTTCAGATAACGCGCAGCACCCTGCCGCCTTCCGTCGCTTCTCCGGTCTCGCTCGCCATGCACTTCGCCCATTTCCGGCCTCTTCTCCGTCGCGCCCTTCGTCCGCTCCTCATGCTCGGCGTCACCGCGATCCCATCGCTCGCGAACGAGGAACTCCCGCCGTTTCGCGACCCCTCGCTCCCCGTCGAGCGACGCGTGGACGACCTGATCTCGCGCCTCACCGTGCAGGAGAAGATTCCCCTTCTGATGATGGGCAACCCCGCGATCCCGCGCCTCGGCATCCCGGCCTACCACTGGTGGAACGAAGCGCTCCACGGCGTCGCGCGCAACGGCACCGCGACCGTCTTCCCTCAAGCCATCGCCCTCGCCGCCACCTGGAACCCTGAGCTTCACCACCAGATCGCCGAGGTCATCTCCACCGAAGCCCGCGCGAAAAACAACGAGGCCATCGCCCTCTCCGGCGGCGACACGCAGATCTACGAAGGCCTCACGATCTGGTCGCCCAACATCAATATTTTCCGCGACCCGCGCTGGGGCCGCGGCCAGGAGACCTACGGCGAGGATCCGTTCCTCACCTCGCGCTTCGCCGTCGCCTTCATAAAGGGCCTGCAGGGCGACGACCCGCGCTATCTCAAGACCGTCGCGACCGTGAAACACTATGCCGTGCACAGCGGCCCCGAGCCCGAACGCCACGCGTTCGATGCCGTCGTTTCCGAACGCGATCTCTGGGAAACGTACCTGCCCGCCTTCGAGGCCGGCATCCACGAGGGCGGCGCGTTCTCGCTCATGAGCGCCTACAACGCCGTCAACGGCACCCCCGCCCCCGCCAACATCGAACTCCTGCAGAAAATCCTGCGCGAGCGCTGGGGTTTCGCCGGCGCCGTCGTCGGCGATGTCGACAACGTATCCGACATGTGGCGTGAAGGCGGCCACCGCTTCTCGCCCGACGCCGCCTCCGCCAGCGCCACCGCGCTCCGCTCGGGCAACGACCTGTGCAGCGGCGGCACCTATTGGCACCTCCCCGACGCTCTCGCACGCGGCCTCATCACCGAAGCCGAACTCGATGCCTCACTCCGCCACCTCCTCGCCCTGCGTTTCCGCCTCGGCCAGTTCGATCCGCCCGAGCGCGTGCCCTACCGCGCCATCCCGCCCTCCGCCAACGCCACCCCCGCCCACGACCAACTCGCCCTCGAGGCCGCGCGCCAAAGCCTCGTGCTCCTCAAGAACGACGGCACATTGCCCTTCGATTCCGCCAAGCTGAAAACGGTCGCGATCCTCGGCCCCACTGGAGGGGAAGTCTCCGCGCTCCTCGGCAACTACGCCGGGACGCCCCGTCACCACGCCACCCTCGCCGACGGCATCCGCTCCAAGCTCGAGACCCACGGCGTGAAAGTCCTCGTCGAACGCGGAGTGCCGCTGGTCCGTCCGCTCCATCCCGGCGGCAATCCGATCGACGAGAACGTGCTCTTCACCGACGCCAGCGGCACCACGCCCGGCCTGCGCGGCGAGATCTTCGCCCATGACGCGCAGGACG
Organism: Opitutaceae bacterium; assembly: GCA_035298965.1. GTDB lineage: Bacteria > Verrucomicrobiota > Verrucomicrobiia > Opitutales > Opitutaceae > CAJCBL01. The sequence continues at coordinate 11,341 of DATGXO010000088.1, forward strand.
CCGCCGCGCCGGAAGTCGATGGCCGCCCCTCATCCACCCGCACCGATCGACAGGTGAATCTCTATTGGAACGAAGCCCAGCCCGCCGCCGGCATCCCGATCACCCACGCCGGCGCCCGCTGGACCGGCGTGCTCGTCGCGCCCTTATCCGGCGAATACCGCCTCGGCGTCATCGCCGAGGGCGCCGTGCGCCTCCACCTCGACGACCGGCTCGTGATCGACTCTTGGAAGCCTGAGCGCGAGCGCCCGCTCGACGCCACTGTCCAGCTCGAAGCCGGGCGCGCCTACGCCGTGCGCCTCGACTACGTGCAACTCACCCGCAACGGCCGCATTCAGCTGGGTTGGATCGCCCCGGGGCGGAACGATGATCTCGAACGCGCACTCGCCGCCGCCCGCGCAGCCGATCACATCGTGCTCACCCTCGGCATCACGCCTGACCTCGAAGGCGAGGAGATGAGCGTCAACGCCGAGGGTTTCCGCAGCGGCGACCGGCTCGACATCGCCCTGCCCGCTCCGCAGCGCGAGTTGCTCGCACGGGTCGCGGACCTCAAGAAACCCGTCGCCGTCGTCCTCAGCTCGGGCAGTTCCATCAGCCTCGACGAGTCCCAAGCCGGAGCGGTTCTGCTCGCCTGGTATTTTGGCCAACGCGGCGCCGACTCCGTCGCGGAGGCCTTGCTCGGCGAAACCAATCCCGCCGGCCGGCTCCCCGTCACCTTCTACCGCAGCATCGCGGATCTGCCTCCGTTCGCCGACTACAGCATGCGGAACCGCACCTACCGTTACTTCACCGGCAGGCCGCTCTATGCCTTCGGTCACGGGCTGAGCTACACCACGTTCGCTTACAAGAAGATCGCCCTCTCCGCCGCCAAGGTCCGCGCCAGCGAAACCGTCGCCGTTTCCGTGACGGTGAAGAACACCGGCACGCGTGGCGGCGACGAAGTCGTGCAGCTCTACGCCACCGCGGAGAACCCGCCCGTGCCGATGCCGTTGCGCCAGCTCGTGGGTTTCGCCCGCGTGCCACTCAAAGCCGGCGAAACGAAAACGGTGTGCATCGACATGCCCGTCGACCGCCTGCGCCGCTGGGACGAAACCGCCGACCGCTACGTGGTCGATGCCGGAGTCTGGCACCTCGCCGCCGGCCCCTCCTCCGATCGCACTCCGCTCACTGCGACTCTCACCGTCGCACGGTGAGACGTCACTCAATCGGATGTGAGCTCGGGAACCGAGAAGCTCACTTCCTGTTGATTGCGGAAGGCCGTGATTTCCACCGCACGTGCCGGCGATTCTTCGATGTAGAGCAGCAGCGTCGCAGTGTCCGGCGTTGGGCGGCCCCCGAACCCAAGAATCACGTCGCCCCTCCGAAGCCCCGCCTTCGCCAGAGCCGAATCCGCCGGTACGTCCAGGACCAAAATTCCGGCCACGCCGGGCAAACCGAAGGCGGATTGCTCGCCAGCGTCGATGATGTTGCGGACAAGGGCGCCGAGCCACGTCGCTGGCGCGGCATCGCGGCTGACAACAGCGGGCAATGGCATGGCCGAGCGGGACAACTGGGGCGTACGCGCGATCGCCCGGAGCTCCGATTTCCGCACGCCGAAACGATCCATCGGGAAGTTCACGAAGCCTAGCGCGAGCGCAGGCGAGCCGTCCTCCACGCGATAATCGCCGCGCGCCGGATCGATGAAGCGGGCGTCCGCCACGATGGAATGCACATCGCGGCCGCTCTGCTCCTGCAGACGCGTGGCGGGCGAGCTGGTCGCCGCACCCGCGGCGTGCACGAGGTTGAAATCCATCTCCGCTCCCCACGGCGGCGGCGGCATGTGGGCCGGGCGGTACGCGGTCCAGACGATGTTGCGCCGGAAGACGTCGCCGCTGTCCGCATACCAGACGTGCGGATCGTAGCCGCCGTCGATGATGATGTTGTTCTCCACGACCCGCCGGAAGCCTTCGCGGTTCTTGATACCGCCGCGCAGGCAAAGGTTGTTTCGGATCACGTAGTTCGACGAACCGTCGTCGAGATCGATGGCCCAGCCGTGGTCGCAGCGCCAGCGGTTGTTGAGGAGCTTGATGGGCTCGACCACATCGAGCAGTGGCAGGTCCGGCGCCTGCGCGATCCAGGCGTTCACCTCGTCGATGTCGGGCCGCCAGAACCGATCGCGCCCCCAGGAGTTGAACGAGCCATGGTCGCCGGTCTCCTTCACCGTGTCGAAGATGTCGCAGAACTCGACGACGTGTCCGCCCCAGCAGCCGTCGCCGATGTTGATGCCGGCGCGCGGCAGGTCGTAGATCGAGCAGTGGCGCACGGTGATGTCCTGCGCGAGGTCGATCTCGACGCCAGCGGTCTGCTTCTCCACGCGGCCGGTTTGCGTAATCAGGCAATCCTCGACGAGGCAGTCGGCCGGATAGTTCGCGGTCTTCGGGCCGGGCGTGCGGTCGATGTATTCGAGCGGTTGGACTTGATCGTAGTTGAACAGCGCGCTGCGCGCCGCCCGCGGGTCGCCGACGAAGCAGATCCCGTTCGCACCGGCCCTGGCGATGAGAGTGCCGCGGATGGCGACGCGCCGATTGTAGTTATTCACGAAGACGGCGTTGCCGCCGACTTGATCGACGAAGCTGTCTTCGAGCGCGCAATCCTCAGCGCCGTTGAAAAACACCGCGCCGCCGCGATAGATCGTCCAATCGGAGCGCAGCAGCGGCTCCCAATTCTCCATCACCGTGCGCTCGGTGTGGCGGAAAACCAGTCCGCGCAGCGTGACCCGGCGGACGGGTCGTGCGGCGTCGCCGCGAAACTCCACCAGCGTGCGCAGGCGGGTGGCCTCGAAGACCGCGGTGTTCAAATCGAGTCCGGCGGGCGGGAGGAAGTACAGCGTGTGGGTCTTCGCATCGAGGAACCACTCTCCGGGCGAGTCCAGTTCCTCGAAGATATTTTCGACGAAGCGGATTGTCTCGTGCGCGGCCGCGCCGCGGTTGTTCTGGCTGCCGCCCATGAGCTGAAGGTGACCGCTCGCATCCTTGCCCATGATGCGCCAGGTGAAGTCGCCCCACAGCGCCGGATGCATCGCATGGAAGTACCCACCTGTAGGGTCCGACCAGCCGACGACACGCTCCGGCGCGATCGGATCGGCAGCGAAGCCGTCGAAATACTGCGCCGCGGGATCGAAGTTCGGGTACCGCGCCAGGATCTGGCGCTCGCCGTTCACAAAGATCTCCTCGGTGCGCAGGTCCGCCGGGACGGCAGCGCGGAGAACGCCGTTCGCGCAGGGAGTCCAGACAAGATTGCGCAACGCTACGCCGCCGCTGAGCACCACTTCCTCGTCACGGAAGTTTTGGAACACCACCGGCGCCTCCTTCCTGCCGGAGTCCTCCGCCGTGAACACGAGCGGCTCCGAAAGGTAGTAGGTGCCGCCGCGCAGGAAGACGTCGCCGCGCTTCGCCCGCACCGCCTGCTGCGCGCGTTGCGGCGTGGCAAAGGGTTGCTCGAGCGTGCCGGGATTCGCGTCATCGCCGTTCGGCGACACGAAGTACGGCTGCGCGGAGCAGAGACCGGCGGAGAGAAGCGCCAGGGCGGCAAGGAGCGAGCGAGGGGCAACCATCAGAAGGGGTGCGCGGCGCGAGTGGCCGGCGAGTCGTAGTGGTAGGTGAAGGAGTCGCAGTCGACGTAACCCGCATCGCCCTTGTTGTTGTAGGTGAAGATGCCGAGCCGGTCGCCACGGTAGTCGCCCCAGGAGAGCTGGTAGGGATCGCCGAAAGGGGTGAAAGTCTCGCCGTCGGTGCTGTAGGCATAGCGGCTGAGCCCGTCGAGGCCCCAGGTGGAGCGGAGCCAGAGGCGCGTGGAGGTGATGCGCGGGCCGGTGGTGAAGTTTCCGTTCTGGGAAAACTCGAGCGTGGCGACCTCGCCTTCACGGCGCACGCCGATCGTGGAGCTGGCTCCTGAGTAATGGCAGAGGCCGGCGACCTGTCCGTCGGCCATCCCGGAGAGGTCGAGCGCGAGGGTGGCGACGTTGACGGCCGTGCGCATGGAGCGCTGCGTGAGCGTGTTGCCGGCGGTCTTGAGCTGGTTCGGTTGAAGTGGCTTCCACGCGTGCAGGCGGAGGTAGCCAGGGCGCTCGGTGAGCGACCATTTTTCCATCCGCGGTTGGTGGTTCCACGACCATGGAAGACCGAGCGTTGGGCCGCTGAAGTCGTCGCTGGCCTGCGGGACAACGATGCGGGTCTCTTTGACGGGCATCTCGCCGCGCCAAACCATACGGCCGATGCCGTCCTCACCAACGCGGCCAAGGATCGGCCAGCCATCAATCCAAGTCACGGGCAGGAGGCTGGCGGGGCGGCCTTCCCAGGAGCCGGTGCCGTGGTGCGTCAGGAAATACCAGTCGCTCTTCTCGGTCTGCACGATGCCGCCTTGATTCGGCTCGTTGAACTCGCGCTGGGTGTGGCTGAGGCGTCGCTTCTCGGTGTAGGGGCCGGAGATGCTCTTCGCACGCTGCATCATCACGTAGCGGCCGCTGCCGTCGAACTCGCTGTAGAAGTGGTAGTAGGCGTCCCCTACTTTGAAGAGCTTGTTGGCCTCGCGGTGCCATCCCTCGTTGAGGAGAACGCGGGATGCGGGGACGAGGTCGCGTCCGTCGGGCGTGAGTTTGTAGAGATAGGTTTTGTAGGCGTCCTTGAAATGCGTAGCGACGAAGTAGCCTTGACCGTCGTCGTCCCAGAAGGGGCAGCAATCGTCCCAGCCGGCCTCGTTCGTCATGCGATGAAGCGGCGCCCAGGGGCCGGCCGGATCGGCGGCCGTGGTCATGAAAAAGCCTTCGTCCGGGGTCCCGAAGTAAACCCAGAATCTGCCCGCGTGATGGCGGATGGCGCCCGCCCAGACGCCGTGGGCGTAGCGGTTCATCCGGTCCCAGTTGAGCTCGGGACCGATCTCGCTCACGTCGTTGATCGCGTGGCCGATGATGGACCAGTTGGCCAAGTCCTTCGAGTGAAGCACCACCATGCCCGGCGAATACTGGAACGTGGACGAGATGGCGTAGTAGTCCGATCCGACCCGGATGCAGTCGAGATCGCTGTAGTCGCCTGGCAATACTGGGTTGCGGTAGGTGCCGTCGCCCTGATCGCCCCAGAGGGGCCAATCGCCCCAACTGGCCGGCGGTTCCACGTCGGCGATAGACGGGGCGGGGCTGGGTTGCCGGGGCCGGTTCTCGAGGCGGACACCGCCGCTGACGACGGCCTGCTCGTTCTCGTGGTTCTGGAGAACGAGCGGTTCGGCCGGCGTGCCTGGGTTCGCGTCATCAACGTTTGGCGCCGCGAACAACGGCTGCGCGGAGCAGAGGCCGGCGCAGAGGAGAGTCAGAACGACGGCGCGCGAACGTGGGGCGAACATCAGGAAGGCATGCGTGGCTACGGAGCAACGACCGGCACGGAGGGCACCACGGGGTCCTTTCCGCCGGCATGTTTCGCGACGCAACGCCAGTAGACGGCGTAGCGCTGGTGGTGCACTTGATACAGCGGCCGCAGCACGAGACCGTCGGCCGGGCCGGCACCATGCACGCGAAATGCGGGCATCGCGTCCGGAATCGGTCGCAGCCACTCCGCGGGATTCGCGGGCGACGCGACCACGCCAGGAACCGCCGCCGGGGACAGCTTGAGGTGGGCGTCCTTGTCGGCGAAATCGTTCGGCATGTTCTCGCGGCCCAATTCTCCGGCCAGGAGCAGCGGGCCGTAGAACACGGCGATCATTGCGGGATCGTCCTTCGCTTTCTCTGCGCGCAGCACCGCGGGCAGCTCGAGCGTCACGACATCGCCGTTTTGCCAGGTGCGGTTCAGTTCGAAATACGACGAGGGACTTCCGTGACGTTCCAGCAGCTGGCCGTTCAGCGTCAGGCGCGCGGGCGCGGAGATCCAAGCGGGGATCCGGAACTTCACGGTGCGCGGTGAACTCGCACCGCGGACGACCGTGAACCGCACCGGCTGACCGCGCGTGATGTCGCCTTCCTGGCGGAGGATCATGCCGGCCTCTCGCCAGTCGAGCTCGGACGGGATGTAGAGATTCACCCAGAGCGAGTCGTCCTGCCGGAAGTAGATGCCCTCGTTGTAGCGGGGCGGGTTCTCGATGCCGGAGCCGACGCAGCAGTGGGAGCCATCAAGGTAGGTGCGGAAATGGCCGCGCAAGGGCGTGAAATAGGTGACGGTGCCCGTGTCGGGTGCGATCGAGGCGAGCAGGTGATTGTAGAGCGCGCGCTCGTAGTAATCGGCGTAGTCGGCAGACGGCTTCCGCTCGAACAGGCGAGCGGTCAGCCTGAGCATGTTATGCGTGTTGCAGCTCTCGGCGGTCGTGGGCGGGAGAGCGCGGCGGTCGTCAATGCTGGGGCCGGTTTCGACGTCCGGTCCGTCGAACCACTCGTTGAAGGAATTGCCGCCGTTCACGAACGAGTGCTGGCGCGTGACGATCTGCCAGAAGTTCTCCGCAGAGGCGGCTTCGGCGGCATCGCCGTCCAGCGCCGCGCAGTGCGCGAGCCCGACGACGGCCGCGACGTGCGTGTTGGCGTGCAACCCGGCCAGACGGTCTTCGCCCTTCGCCAGCGGATCGACGAACCACGGCCGGTTGAAACGCCGTGCCGCATCGAGGTGTTTCTTGCCGCCGGTGACAGTGTAGAGTTCCGCCAGCACATCGCTCATCGCGCCGAATTCGGTGGGCGGATTCCGGCTGACGTCGGTGCGGAAGATCTTCTCGAGTTGCGCGGCATCGAGCGCGGACAACCGCTTCTCGAAATAGTCGGCCATGCGCTCCGCGATCTGGAGCGCCCGCGGGTTGCCGACATACCGGTGCGCGTCGAGCAGGCCCGCCATGATTTTGTGCGCCGTATAGTAGGGCACGACGATGCCGCCGGCGTCGGCGGCTTTGCCTTCGAGCTGGTCGAAGGCGCCGACGGGAAAGGCCGCGAGATAACCACCGAGGTTGAGCGCGTCCTGACATTTCCCGAGTTCCTCGACCAGGTAGTCCACGCGCCGGCGGAACGTCTCGTCTCCGGTCGCCGCCGCCAGGCGCGAGGCGGCCGAAAGGTAATGCCCGATCAGGTGGCCGCGGATGAAGCCACTGTCCCAGCCGTCGTAGCCCCCCTGCACCCCAGCGGGCTGCAGCAAACCGGCGAGAGCGCGGTAATGGAAGAGCAGCTTGTCGCAATCGAACGCGGCGAGATACCCGCGGCGATGAAGCTCCTGCCGGTCGTGGAACGGGCTGCCGGGGAGCAGACGCACCCGCGTGGCGTCGAACGCCTCGGCTGCTTGCATGCCCGAGTTCATCGAGAGCGCGAGGCCTAACACTCCGGCGGCGAGAAACGCGACGAGCGGGTGCGGTCGAGGGGCGGTCATGGGACGGACGGACGAGAGGTTGTTGGTTGAGCCTTCAGTGTGACCGCGGCCGGCGCGAGGCCATGGGCGCGGGCAGTCAGCTTGAACTCACCCGCCTCGCACGCGGATTGCACGATGATTTGCGCGAGGCCGTTGAACAGGCTGCGCGACCACCGGGCATCGGAGCCGATGAAGACATCTGGCTCGTGGCAGTTCGGATCGCCGTTGCCCACGCCGATGATCCGGGCGGCGCCCTCGAGCGCGAATTCCACCTTGTTCTGCGCCAACGGCACGACACGGCCTCGCGCATCGAGCGCGGCGACGGTGAAGAGAGCGATGTCCCGGCCGTCGGCGTCGACGGTGGTGCGATCGGGGGTGAGGCGAAGTTGCGTCGCGTCACCGGTGGTCTCGACCTTCGCCTCGGCGACGACGTTGCCAAGGGCATCATAACCTTTCGCGCTGAGCACGCCCGGCTCGTATTTCACGCCTGGCCAGAACAACTTCGAAAGCCGCTTCATCGACTGCCGGCCTTGGGAGATGCCGTTCAGGAAGAGCTCCACCTCGGCGCAGTTGCTGAGCGCCTGCACGGGAATCTCCTGCCCTTCCTTGCCCGGCCAGTTCCAGTGCGGCGCGAGATGCAGGACAGGCTCCCCGGTCCACCACGACTTGTAGTAATAAAACGAATCCTTCGGAAAACCGCAGGTGTCGAGGATGCCGAAATGCGAGCTGATGCTCGGCCAGTTGCAGGGGGACGGTTCGCCGCGGTAGTCGAAGCCGGTCCAGACGAACGCGCCGGAAAGCCACGGCCGCTCGGCGAAGAACGTCCACCAGCTCTCGGCGGTGGTGTCCCAGCCCGGCCAGACGATGTCGAGGGCGTTGACCCGACCGCGCTCGTAGTCGTTCGCGTAAACGCCGCGCGTGCCGACCACACTACCCTGCTCCGAGCCGACGATCGGCTGCCGCGGATGCTCGCGGTGGTAATCGTCCACGTGCGCGCCGAGGTGGTAATTCCAGCCGCGGACCTCGATGGCGGCATTGATGCCGAGGAAGACGTTCTTCTCGTTCGCCGCATAGGTGACCGGCCGCGTGGGGTCGAGGCGCTTGGCGAGGTCCTGCATCGTCTGCGCGACACGGCCCGCCTGCGGTGTGTCGTGCACGGCGAGTTCCTCGTTGGCGATGCTCCAGATGAACACCGACGGGTGGTTGCGATCGCGGCGGATGAGTTCCTCCCATTTGCGGAGGTTCTCGGAGTCGCTGCCGAGCAGGCGACCTTCGTCCATCACCAACATCCCGAGACGGTCGCAAATTTCGAGGAGCTCGGGCGTGGGCGGATTATGCGCCGTGCGGTAGGCGTTGCTGCCCATCTCTTTCAGGCGCTTCACGCGGAACTCCTGCAACGCATCGGGCATCGCGACGCCCACTCCGGCATGGTCCTGGTGGTTGCAGGTGCCGTGGATCTCGTAACGCCGGCCGTTGAGCAGAAAGCCGATGTTCGGATCGAAGCCCACGGTGCGGATGCCGAATTCCGTTTCTTGCCGGTCGACCAACCGCCCCTCGGAGAAGATGGAAGTGACGAGCCTGTAGAGCTGCGGAGTCTCCGGCGACCACAGTGCAGGAGCATGCACTCGGGCTTGGCCGACGAGATCCGCCGTCGCACCAGCGGCGATCTCCGCGGTTTTCCGCGCGTTCCCCTCGGCGACAGCAGCGCCGTCCGGCGTCACGACCTGCCAGCGGACTTCAACGGCGGCCGAAGTGCGGAGCTTGTTCAACAGGGTTGTGCGCAGTCGAATCGTGGCCGCTCCCGTCGGTCGATTGTCGGGGAACTCCGAGTGGACGAAAACACCATCCGGGGCGATGGCGAGCGGCGCGGTTTTCTCCAGCCAGACATGGCGATAGATGCCCGCGCCCTCGTAGAACCAGCCCTCGGACTTCGTCGCATCGACGCGTACGGCGATGGTGTTCCTGCCGCCGAAGTTCAGCACGTCGGTTATGTCCTCGCGCAACGGCGAGTAGCCACTCTCGTGTCGCCGCACGAGCCAGCCGTTGACCCATACCGTGGCATCGCGAAAGACGCCGTCGAAGGTCAGCCAAATACGCCGGTCGGCATCGGATGCCGGCACCTCGAACGATCTCCGGTACCAGGCGATGCTGTTCTCGGGGTATTTCGCGCCCAGCGCCTTGTACCCGTGGTTGCGATCGGCAGCGGGGTCGAACGGCAACTCGACGGCCCAATCGTGCGGCACGTCGACCACCCGCCAACCGGCGTCGGAAAAATCCGGCGCGGCGGGCCCTGCGCTCACGCCGGCTTTGTCGAGCCGCAGGGAGTCCGGCCACACATCGCCGAGGTGGAACCTCCAGTTGGCGTCGAGCGTAAGGCGCTCGCGCGGCGACTCGGCGGAAGCCGAAGCACAAATCGCCAGCGCGGCGAGCACGAGCAGGCCGCAAAGTGCGGACCGGCGGACGAGGTGAACAAGTGCGCGATCCATACGCTTTGCGGCAAGGAACTGTCCTATTGCGTATCGCGAGTGAAAACGAACGAACGGAGGTCCACGATCGCGGCATCCTGAGCACCGGACGCAAACCTGAGAAAAACCGCGTGCCGACCGCTGATGTTGCGCACGGGGATCGTGATCTCGCGCCAGCAACCTTCGGCGGTGGCCCGCTTCTCAACCGCCACGGTGCCGATCTGTTCGCCGTCGTCCTGCGGGTCGCCCAACCATACTTCGATGTTTCCAGCCGCGGAACTTTCACGCAGCTGGACGGAGAAGATGGTTTCCTGCCCGGGAACAGGTTGACCGAAATCGAAGTATTTGTAGCCGACGACACTGCCGTGTTTGTTGCCGGTCACGAGCTGTGTGCGTTTGTCCAGCTCGGTGACGTAGCTGCCGCCGCGAAACACGCAGGCGATATCGGCCTGGGTGACCTTGTAGGGGTTGAGACTTTCCTCGAAACCAAGCGACGTCTGCTCCACAGAGGGAATGGTTCCGTCGGCCAAGATAGTGATCCGCTCGGCGCACGCGCGACGGGAGAAAACCGTGTTGTTGGTTTGGCGGTGATAGAAGACATACCACTGGCCGTTGATCTGGGCCAGGCCGCCATGGATGTTGCCACCATGCGCCCCCCCCCGCTGGCTGACGATCGCACCGCGGTAGGCAAACGGCCCGGTCGGTTTGTCGCTAGTCGCGTAGGCAAGATCCAGGCCTCGCGCATAGACTAGGTAGTAAAGGCCGTTGATCTTCCGCGGAGACGGGCCTTCCTGGTACTCGAAGGGGGCTTCGCGAGGGATGACATCCTCCCTCAGTGTACCGGGCAGGACTTCGGTCAGATTCTCTGGATTGAGCTGCGCCATGTAGGAACGCCCGCCGCCCCAGTAGAGGTATACTTTGCCATCGTCATCCACGAGGACTCCGGGGTCGAAGTACTGGCCCCACCCGCCGAAGGTGGCTGGAGTGCCGGCAGGCGCTTTGATCGTCGAGACGACTGTGAACGGCCCGGTGGGGGAATCGCCCACCGCCACGGCGCATGGGGCACCGAGAACCTGCGCGAACAGGTAGTACTGCCCGCCCGACGCTACCATCTCCGGCGCATAAAACTCATAATCCGACCAAGGAATGTCGTCCTTGCGACCGCCGACGTCCCGCGTGCTGAGCGCGATGCCGTGGTCCGTCCATTCGTTCAGATCGGTAAGCGGCGCCGACCAGACCTTCAGGGTATAGCCGCAGAACCTCTCAGAGCCCGCATGATCATGCGAACCGTAGAGGTACACCCGGTCCCCGTAGACACGGGGTTCACCGTCGGGAATGTATTCATAGCCCGGCAAGAACGGGTTGGCGCCTTCCACGGAGAAGGCGATTCCCGCAATTCCCTGCAGCAGTGCCAGTGATTTCGCGGCAAGCGCGACGATGTGTTTGGTTTGTTTTACCATTGTTATCTAGAGAATGCCTTCTGAAGTGCCCGCAGATCCCGCTTCTCCGGCTGCGGCGAAACCTTGCGTGCCGACGCCGGTAATGGACTGCTACTCCGCACCACACGCGGTCCTTCATTTGGATTCGGTGGAGCGAGCATGGATTGAAAAGGATGCGCATATCAGAAAGGGGAGGCGGAGCTCTTGAGCTTCCAGTTCCGGTCGCAGACCGTCACCTGAGATTTCCCGGCGCGCCGTCACTAGTTCCTGTTACATGGATTCCGGCCAGCAGCAGGCCATGCTCGCCTACACTGCGAGTTCCGACGCCTGTCCCAACCGGGCGAAATACTGTCCAATCGCCACTACATAGCCTCGGGCCTACTGTCGCATGTTCTAGCTACAGACGCTCTCCGGGCTTTGTGTTAGGTTTGGCGGAGTCATCCCCCGCCTCCGCTGGACCGGGAGCCGGTCTATTGAAACTAGCACCCCGACAGCCCGCGCGCCCGACAATCATCCCAGGCGTCCGCTCCCCAGCCCAGCCTTTCACCCGTTCCCGTTCTATTTTCCACGAGCGGAAACGCCCGCTTCCCCACTTTCCGTCGGCCCCGCAACTCCCCAAGAACCGCACCACAACGATAGTCCCGACGGCCCCTACAAACCAGACATCCCCCCAAACAAGACTACATGAAAAAGAGAGCAATTCGCCGAACACTTGCGGCCCTCACCGCGCTGCCGCTCGGAGCGGCATTTACCCAGGCGCAAACCGCCC
>DATGXO010000089.1:0-2430 GCA_035298965.1 Opitutaceae bacterium
GAACAGGGATTGGAGCAGCTTCACCACCGGGGCGTCGGTGACGTCGGAGCCCTCGCCCAACTGGGCCAGGTCGAAGTCGGTGCTCGAAAGCTCCTCGTTCAGCTCCTCGGCGAGGGTGGTGATCTCGTCCGTGCGACGGTAGACGGTATCGATGGTGCGCAGCAGTTCCGACTCGCGCACCACCGCCTGGCGCACGTTGCGCCGCAGCACGCGGGAGAGCTCGTCGAAGGCGAAGATGTCGGTGGGGTCGGCCATGCCCACCAGCACCGAGTCGGCGCTGGCGTCGAGGGCGATGGCGCGGTAGCGGCGCGCCAGATTCTCGGGCAGGAGCCGGACGATTTCCGGTTTGTATTTGAAGTGGCGCAGATCGATGAAGGGGATCTGCAACTGGCGCGAGAGGAATTCGAGGAAGTGGTCCTCGCCCACGTAGCCGAGCGCGATCAGGGCGCGCCCGAGCTTGTGGCCGGTCTTCTTCTGCTCGGCCAGCGCGTTCTGCAACTGGGCCTCGGAGATGACCTTGTGTTCGACGAGCAGGTCGCCGATGCGAATCTTCTTGCGGGGAGCGAGCATGGGCCTGACCAGTGCGGCGGTTCCGAACCGGCCCCCAGCATACCCGGGAAATCGATGGAAATTAAAGATTAGCCCGACAGATTTACCATTTCACATCAGCATTTCGCCCGGTTAACAGGCGCAGGCGGGCTTGTTCTGGTTGAGGGCGAGGGTGCCGGTGAGCTGGCCCACGGAGGCGAGCTGGTGGCGCTTGAGATAGTCGGCGATGCCGGCGTTGATCTTCGGGCAGACCAGCGGGTCGTAGAAGAGCGCCGTGCCCACGCCCACGGCGGTGGCGCCGGCGATAAGGAACTCCAGGGCATCCTCGGCGCAGGTGACGCCGCCCTGGCCGATGATGGGGATGCCGTGGGGCTTCGCCACCTGGTAGACCTGGTGGGTGCGCAGCAGGGCCACGGGCTTGATGGCGGGGCCCGAGAGGCCGCCCTGGTTATTGCCGAGGATGGGGGTGCGGCTCTCGATGTCGATGGCCATGCCCATGAGGGTGTTGATGACGGCAAGGCCGTCGGTGCCCGCCTCGATGCAGCGGCGGGCGCTGCCGGCCACGTCGGTCTGGTTGGGGGAGAGCTTGGTGATCAAGGGCTTGCGCGTCACGGCGCGCACCGCCTCCACCACCCGCGCGGACATCTCCGGGTCGTTGCCGAAGGCGACGCCGCCCGCCTTCACGTTGGGGCAGGAGATGTTGATCTCGATGGCATCCACCGGCGACTGGTCGAAGATCCGCGCCACTTCGACGTAGTCCTCCAGGGTGGAGCCGGCGATGTTGGCGATGAAGCGGGTCTCTTCGAAATCGAGGCTCGGGAGGATCTTGTCGACCACATGGCGGGCGCCCGGGTTCTGGAGACCGATGGCGTTGAGCATCCCCATGGGCGTCTCGTAGACGCGGTGGGGCTGGTTGCCGAGGCGCGGCTCCAGGGTGGTGCCCTTGAGGCAGACGGCGCCCGCGTCCCGGTTGGAGAAGCCCTGCACCCGGGTGTACTCCTCGCCGAACCCCACGCAGCCGGAGAGGAGCACCAGCGGCGAGTTGAACTTCATGCCGCAGAAATCGACGGTCAGCATTTTCTGGTCTTCAGCGTTCATGGGATCGGCGGGAAGGTTGAAAGTGCGGATATGATACCCGAAACGAGTCCCGCCCCATGTTCGACATCGTCCTCTACCAGCCCGAGATCCCCCCCAACACCGGCAACATCATCCGCCTCTGCGCCAACAGCGGGGCGCGGCTGCACCTGATCAAGCCCCTGGGCTTCTTCCTCGAGGATAAACAGCTGCGCCGCGCGGGGCTCGATTACCACGAGTTCGCGAGCGTACGAACCCATGAGGACTTCGCCGCTTTTGTCGCGGCGGTGAATCCGCCACGGCTCTTCGCCTTTACCACCAAGGCGACCCGCTCCTATGCGGAGGCGCGCTTCCAGCCAGGCGATGCGCTCCTCTTCGGGCCGGAGTCGCGGGGGCTGCCGGCACCGGTGGTCGAGGGAGTGCCGCCGGAACAACGGCTGCGGATCCCCATGCTGCCCGGGAGCCGCAGCATCAACCTCTCCAACGCCGTCGCCCTGGTGCTCTACGAGGCGTGGCGGCAGAACGGATTCGAGGGGGCATTGTAGGAGCGGCGTCTCGCCGCGAACGGTGTGGCACTTCGGCCGAAAGACAAGGCATTCGCCGCGAGGACGCGCCTCCTACAGGAACAAGGCGCGGCCGTCCCCGGCGCGAACGGTGTTGACGTGCCAGCCTTTGGTTCCGTGCCACACCCTGTCACGTAGTCGCGAAGACGCGCCAACGTGACCTACAACTGCGGGGGGGGGAATTAGCGGGTTTTGTAGGTCACGTTGACGCGCGCTTCGCGCGGCTACGTGACGGATGCGAAGT
>DATGXO010000090.1:0-3519 GCA_035298965.1 Opitutaceae bacterium
GCGGCGTGATGCGCAACTGGAAGGGCGAGGGCGCCGACCGCGACGTGACCGCGCCGCAGTTCTTCCAGCGCGCGCTGCCCGACGATCCCGCCGCCGCGTGGGACCACTCCGCGTACACGCCCGACGCCATCGTGATCTGCCTCGGGCAGAACGACCTCAACGAGCCGATCGACGAAACGGTGTTCACTGCCGCGTTTACGGGCTTCCTCGCAGACATCCGCCGCGTGCACCCGCGCGCCGCGGTGCTCTTCACGGAGAGCCCGATGCGTAGCGAGGACCCGGCGACGAAGGACGGCCAGACGCGCGAGTTCCAGCGCCGCTGTCTGCGCAACGTGATCGCCGCCGCCCACGCCGCCGGCGACAAACGCGTGGCGTTCGCGCCGCTGCACCAGCACTCCGGCACGCCCACGAACGCGCACCCGGTCGCGTTCCAGCACGAGCAGATGGCGCAGGAACTGATCGGCCCGCTGCGCAAGCTCACCGGCTGGTGAGCGCGCGGTTTGCGAGGGGCCTGGCTTCAGGTGGCGCCGTTCGCGAGAACGGCGCAGTGCCGGGGCCAGCGAGCTGCTCTCGCGAGCAGCTCCACCGAGGAGGGCTGGAACTCGTGGCGGCCACGCGACGCGCTTGAGGGCAAGCGCGTCCACCCGAGCTTGGGCCGAGCCGCATTAACGGCGCGCCGCTCTCTGCGCCGGCTCGCGGTTTTGATTGGAGGCGTTCGCCGGCGCGCGGAGTTTGCGCAGACCCCGCATGAAACGTCTCCCCGCCGCTCTGCTTTCTCTGTGCTGCTGCGCCGTCGCCCTGTTCGCGGCCGATGAACCGCGGCCGCGTTACCTCGATCCCGCGGCGCCGCTCGACGAGCGCGTGGAGGATCTGCTGCCGCGGCTCACGCTCGAGGAGAAACTCGGGCTGATCCACGCGGACTCGAAGTTCAGCGCCGCGGGTGTGCCGCGCCTCGGCATCCCGAAACTTTGGATCTCCGATGGCCCGCACGGCGTGCGCGAGGAGCTCGGCCCGCACACTTGGCGGCCGGCGGGGCGCACCGACGATTTCGCGACTTGGCTGCCAGTTTCCATCGCGCTCGCCGCGACGTGGAATCCCGAGCTCGCGCAGGCCTACGGCGACGTGCTCGCCGCGGAGGCGCGCGCCCGCGGGAAACACATCCTGCTCGGGCCCGGTGTGAACCTCCAGCGCACGCCGCTCAACGGCCGCACGTTCGAGTACCTCGGCGAGGACCCTTGGCTCGCCGCGCGGATGGCGGTGGGCGTGATCCGCGGGATGCAGGCGGGCGATGTCGCCGCGTGCGTGAAGCATCTCGCGTTGAACAACCAAGAGCACGAGCGCGGCACGATCAACGTGGAGGTCGACGAGCGCGCGTTGCGCGAGCTCTACCTCGCGCCGTTCGAAGCCGCGGTGCGCGAGGCGGGCGCGTGGTCGGTGATGGGCGCGTACAACAAGTTTCGCGGCCAGTATTGTTGCCACAACGCCTACCTGCTGAACGACGTGCTCAAGGGCGAATGGGGCTTCCGCGGGCTCGTGATGTCCGACTGGGGCGGCACGCATTCCACGGCCGAGGCGGCGCGCGACGGGCTCGATCTTGAAATGGGCACGCGCGGGCCGTACGCGGACTACTTCCTCGCGGCGCCGTTTCGCGCCGGGATCGAGCGCGGCGAGTTTCCGCTCGCGCTGCTCGACGACAAGGTGCGGCGCAACCTGCGCGTGCTGCTCGCGACGCGCGCGCTCGACGCCCGGCCCGCCGGTGCGCTCAACACCCGCGCGCACCAGGCGCTCGCGCGTCAGGTCGCCGAGGAAGGGCTGGTGTTGCTCAAGAACTCCGGCGCGCTGCTCCCGCTCGACCTCGCGAAGGTGCGGCGCATCGCCGTGATCGGCGACAACGCCGTGCGCCTCCAGGCCCACGGCGGGCAGAGCTCCGAGATCAAGGCATTCTACGAAATCACACCGCTGGCCGGGCTGCTCGAGCGCGTCGACGGACGGGCCGACGTGACGTTTTCGCTCGGCGTGGTCGCGCCGCAATACCGCCGGCTGGAGTCTTTTGACGTGACCGGTACCGCTGAATACGCCGAGGCGCCCGACCGCCAGCTCGATCCGGCGGAACTCGTAGAGCGCGCGGTCGCCGCGGCGCAGCAGGCGGATGTCGCGATCGTCGTCGCCGGGCTCAATCACGAGCGGCACAACGATACCGAGAGCACCGACCGTCTCGCGCTCGAGCTGCCGTACGGCCAGCCGGAGTTGATCGCGCGCGTCGCCGAGGCGAACCCGCGCACGGTCGTCGTGCTCGTCGCCGGCTCGCCGGTGGCGATGGACCCGTGGCTCGAGAAAGTGCCGGCGGTCGTGCAGGCGTGGTACGCCGGCATGGAGGGAGGGCGCGCGCTGGCGTCGGTGTTGTTCGGCGACGTGAATCCGTCGGGAAAACTGCCGTGCACGTTTCCGCGTCGGCTTGCGGATTCGGCGGCGCACGCGTCGGGATTGCCGCGCCACTATCCGGGTGAGGCCGGCACGGTGCACTATGATGAAGGACTGCTGGTCGGCTACCGCTGGAACGACGCGAAGGGCGTCGAGCCGCTCTTCCCGTTCGGTTTCGGCCTGAGCTACACGACCTTCGCTCTCGCGGGGCTCGCGGTCTCGCCCGGTGGCGAGGTCGGTGCGGTGGCGACGATCGAGTGCGCGGTGACCAACACCGGCGCGCGCGCCGGCGCGGAGGTGGTGCAGGTCTACGTCGAACCCGTGAGTCCCGCCGTCGAGCGGCCGGTGCGCGAGTTGAAGGGCTTCGCGAAGATCGCGCTGCAGCCGGGCGAGACGCGCACCGTGCGGATCCCGCTCGGGCCGCGTGCCTTCTCGTACTATTCGCCCGAGCGGCGCGCGTGGATCGCCGACGCTGGCGAGTACCGGATCGTCGTCGGCCGCTCCTCGCGCGACCTGCCGCTGCGCGCTGTTTTCCAATTACCGACCACGATAGAGACGCACTGAACCCTTTTCGTTTCCCCAATGAAACTCCGCTGGCTTCCCCTCGCCGTGTCCCTCACCACGCTGCCCCTTTCCGCCGTCGAGCCGGCGCGACTCGCCCTCAACGAGCTCGAGTACCTCGAGATGCCCGGGCTGAATGTGATGCTCGCGCACGACTACTACCCCGAGGGGCACCAGGGCGGCGTGGGCATGATCCTCAACGGCCGCCGCTTCGCCACCAACGGCGACCTCCGCCTCGACCGCACGCCGGGCCAGTGGCAGCCCACGCCGGTCGTGGGGAAACGCGTCGTCGACCGCGCGACGGGTGAGGTGAGCGTGCACTGCGCGTTCCCCGACGAGTCGAAGAACCGCAAGGGATTCAACCCGATCGAGTACCCGGATCTGAAGTTTGGCTACACCGTGCGCATCCGGCCTGAGGGCTCGGCGTTCCGGATCGTCGTCGACCTCGACGCGCCGCTGCCCGCCGAGTGGATCGGCCGCGTGGGTTTCAACTTCGAGCTCTTCCCGGGTCTGCTCTTCGGCAAGGGTTTCGCCACC
>DATGXO010000091.1:0-3913 GCA_035298965.1 Opitutaceae bacterium
CCAGTCGGTGCCGGGCTTCGCCTGCGTGGCGGGCACGGCGGCGCCGGTGGCGGGCTGGTACCAGATCTCGATCCACTCGGGGATGCCCGCGAGCGGGCTCTCGCCGGTGCCGGTGGGCTGGTAGCTCGTGACGACCGGGAGCTGGAGCGGGAGCGCGGACTCGGGCAACGGGAGCGCGAAACGCGTCTCGCCGTTGATGACGCAGGTGACAGGCTCGGCCGGGAGCGGGAGTGCGGCGCCGGCCGAAGCGGCGGTGGCGCGGTAGTCGACCCCGCTCACCCATACGATCGGGAAGGGTTCGCCCCAGTAGCGCTGGCGGGAGAAGAGCCAGTCGCGGAGCTTGAACTGCACGGTGCCCTTGCCGCGTTTCTCGGCACCGAAGCGGGCGTCGAGCTTGGCCTTGGCCTGCGCGGGCGTGAGGCCGTTGCACTCGCCGGAGTTGATGAGCTTCACCTCGCCGCCCTTGTCGCAGAACGGCAACTCCACGGCCGAGCCGTCGGCCGGGGCGATGACCTGCGGGATGGGGAGGTCGAACTTCTGGGCGAACGCGAAGTCGCGCTCGTCGTGCGCCGGCACGGCCATGATCGCGCCGGTGCCGTAGCTCGCGAGGACGTAGTCGGCGATCCAGACGGGGATTTGCGCGCCGGTGGCGGGGTTGAGAGCGTATGAACCGGTGAAGACGCCGGTCTTGTCCTTGGCCAGCTCGGTGCGCTCGAGGTCGCTCTTGGAGGCGGCGGCCTTCACGTAGGCGTCGACCGCGGCCTTCTGGGCGGGCGTGGTGAGCTTCGCGGCGAGGGCGTGCTCGGGCGCGATGACCATGTAGGTGGCGCCGTAGATGGTGTCGACGCGCGTGGTGAAGATCTTGAGCCGCTCGCCCGGGAGCGACGGGAGGTCGAACTCGACTTCGCTGCCCACGCTGCGGCCGATCCAGGCCTCCTGCATGCGCTTGGTGGAGTCGGGCCAGTCGAGGTCCTTGAGGTCGGCGAGCAGGCGGTCGGCGTAGGCGGTGATGCGGAGCACCCACTGGCGGAGCGGGCGGCGCTCGACCGGGTGTTTGCCGACTTCGGACACGCCGTCGATCACCTCTTCGTTGGCGAGCACGGTGCCGAGGGCCGGGCACCACCACACGGGCTTCTCCTCGACGTAGGCGAGGCCCTTCTTGAAGAGCTGGAGCCAGATCCACTGCGTCCAGCGGAAGTACTTCGGGTCGGTGGTGTCGACTTCGCGGTCGAAGTCGTAGGAGACGCCGAAGGCCTTCAACTGGCGGCGGAAGGTGGCGACGTTTTCCTTGGTGACGTCGGCCGGGTGGCGGCCGGTCTTCACGGCGTAGTTTTCGGTGGGCAGGCCGAAGGCGTCCCAGCCGATCGGGTAGAGGACGTTGAAGCCCTTGGCGCGCTTGTAGCGGGCCATGATGTCGGTGATCGCGTAGTTCTCGCAGTGGCCGAGGTGGAGGCCCGCGCCCGACGGGTAGGGGAACATGTCGAGGATGTAGTACTTCGGAAGCGAGCCGCCGGTGAGGGCGCGCTGCGGCTTCTGCTCGTCCCACACGCGCTGCCAGCGCGGTTCGAGCTCGGCGAAGTTGTAGTCGGCGGAGGGCGGAGTCGGCGTCTGCATCGGGAAAAGGGCGGAGGTTGGCGCGCGGCGCGGCGGGGGGCAAGCGCCGTGGCTTTCCGATTTGGGAGCGTCAATTCGCGACCGGGGAAAGCGGAGAACAGAGGACGAAAGACGGCGGGTAAACGCAGCCCGGCTGTCGACCGGCTCCGGTCTGAATGTGCGAAGCGGCGGCGGGAAAAAATCGTGGCGGGTCGAGTTTGGTCTTGCCGGCGTAGTGACTTACTGGCGGCATCAGCGCGCCCCCCGCATACCAAGCCCACGTATGCGAACCCCCATAGTCGCCCTAGTGTGCGACCCGGATCGGAGTGTCGTCGGAACGTTTCACTTTACGGCCGACGGCGCGCTGATGCTGGACGAATTTGCCTTCCTGCCTCCCGCCGCGGACGACGCTGCGCAGCCTTGGCGTGCGGTCGCCGAGCGCGCGCGAGACGGTGCGCGGGTCGTGGTGGTGCCGCCGGTTGCCGGCACGCTCACCAAATTTGCCGAGGTGCCACGCTTGCGACGAGCGCAGCGCGAACGCGTGGCGCGCTTCGAAGCGGCGCAGGCGATCCCGCGTCCGCTCGAGGAGACCGCGTGGGATTGGGCGCCGCTCGGCGAGGGCCGCGCTGGCGTGGAACTCGGCGCGATGAAACTTGCCGCGGCCGAGGAGCTTTGTGCGCAGGCGGAGCGCGCCGGTGTGCGGGTGGAGACGATCGCGACCCGCGCGACGGCGTTGTTGCGCATGATGCGGCACGCCGCCGACGCGGACAGTGGTGCCCCAGCGATTCTGCTGCAGGTGGACGGCGATATGGCGCTGCTTTTGCGCTGCGACGGGGAGCTGCCGGCGGTGCGACTGGCGGGCGTGCCCGCGCGTGCGCCGGTGAACGCCGGCGGCGGAGGCGAGTCTGCGCCCGAGGCGCTCCGCGAGCGCAGGTTGGCGGCAGAGGTGAAACGACTCGCACGAGGCGGTGCGGCACCGAACGAAGCGGGTACGACAGTGACGGTCTGGTTGACCGGTGGCGCCGCACCGGACCCGGCGGCATTCGAGCCGTTGCTGGCGGAGGCGGGGCTGAAGCCGGCGTCCTTCGATCCCTTGCGTCGAGTGAAACTGGGCAAGGCTGCAGCGGGTGCCGTCGCGGAGGCGGCATCGCTCGCCACGCTGGTCGGGGCGGCGTTGGCTGCGGTTGAACGCAGCGCACCGAACCTCTTGCCGGTGGCGAGGCGACGCGCGAACGCGTTTCGCCGCAAGCGTTGGAGGTGGCTGGCGCTAGCCGGCGCGATGGCGGGGTCGGTGTGGGGCGCGGCGTGGTTTGTGCAGACGAGAACCGCGCAAATGCGAGCGGAGGTTGCCGCGCTGACCCTTGAGCTGGAACCATGGCGTGGAGCGCAGCGACTCGCCGCCGAGCGGCAGCGCGAGATCGATGCCTGCGAGCGTGAACTCGCGGTGTTGCAGAGTCTGGCGCGGGCGAAGGAGAGCTGGCCGAAGTTTCTGGCGGATGCGCAGAGCCGTTGCGCGCGGGCGGGCGGCGTGTGGCTCGAGTCGGTGCAGTACGTCACCAACGCCGGCGGGGCGCCGGGCGCTGGACTTTTTGGACACGCACGGGCGGCTCAGGCGGGCGACGGCGTGGCTCGGCAGCGGCTCGCGATCAGCGGCTGCGCGCGGGAAACCTGGCTCGAAGGTCCGCGTGGGCTGGAGCGCGTGCGACAGTTGTTGCGCGAATGGCCGGAGGCCGAAGCGGTCGCCTCGGTCGAAGGGGAACGTTTCGACGCGAGCGCGCCGGGGCTGTTGCGTTTCAGCTGCGTGCTCGTGCTCGAACCGGAGGCCGGACTATGAGCAATGTGTTCCTGCGGCGAGTGCGCGCGCATCCGGTGTTTTTCGCCGTGTTGGCGACACTCGCGGTCGCCGCGATCGCTGGCGCCGTCGGCGTCGGCTGTGGTCTGGGGCGCTGGCGGACGGAAGAGGCGAAGCTGGCGCAACTGCGTATCGAGCGGCTCACGCCGCAGGCGCGGCCGGAGATGATCGCCGCGGCGGAGGCGGCGTTGAAGGCGGCGCGGGAACGGCTCGGGTTCGCGCGCGCCGCCTGGCCGGCTCCCATCACGGATGGCGCCGAGGTGGACCGGCTCGGCGCGTACGCGGAACTGTTGTGTTATGTGGAGCGCTGCCGGGCGGCGGCGGAAGCGGCGGGTGTGACGCTCGAGGCGGGGGAACGTTTCGGCTTCTCGCGTTATGCGCAGGAGGCGCCCGCGGCCGAGGAGGTAACTGAGGTTCTGGCACAGAAGCAGGTGTTGGAACGTGTGCTGGGCGCGCTGTTTGCCGCTG
>DATGXO010000092.1:0-23862 GCA_035298965.1 Opitutaceae bacterium
GGTGTTCGTAGGCTCGGGCGCGGCGCGCAAGGCGGGCGCGGCCGGCAGGAGCAGGCAGAAGGCGGCGAGGAGCGGACGGAGGAACGGTTTCATGCTGGGCGAGGAGGTCGGGATTCCGAGCCCGAAGCCGCGGGTGGGTGCGCGGCGCGGTGAGTTGAATCGAGGGGCGTGGGACCGTGGGGGTGCGGGGAGGTTCCGGAGGGGTGGGCGGCGACGTTGGACGCGCGGAGCGGCGTTGTCGTGCAATTTCGCCGTGGCGCGCCTGCGCGGCAAGCCTACGCGCGGCTCACTCCGGATGGCTGGCGAGATAGGCCTCCATCGCCTCGCGGGTGATGACATGTTTCGCGCCGCAGCGCGGACAACTCACCTGCGCGCTCGGATCCTGGCCGAAGATCTCCTCGGGGTTCTTGCGCGCGACTTGCGAGAGCACGCGGAGGAGTTTGCGTTGGTTGCAGCCGCAGCGCCATTCGTAGCGGCGGCGCTCGAGGAGGGAGAGCGTCTCGGTTTTTTCCAGATCGCGCACCTGGTCGGCGGTGAGCCCCTCGAACCACGCGGTGTCGCAATCGGGGTGGGAGCCGACCATCGCGAACTCCTCGGGCGCGAGCGTGAAGATGCGCGCGGGGCGCTGCTCGCTCTGGAGGTAGAACGCCTCGGCGGCGCGGAACGGCTCGGCGCCGACGAACGGCACGACGCTGCGGCGCGGCGGTTTGCCGTACGCGACGACATCGGCGTAGAGGTGGTTGCCGCCCATCTCGCGCACATTGTCGGCGAGCACGCGGCCGGTCACGGTGCCCTCCTCGTTGTCGGCGGTGAGGAAGAGATTCACCATCGGGTCCTCGAAGTGCAGCGTCCACGCGATGATCTCGTAACGCGGGCGCGCGGCGCAGTGCAGGACGAAGGCGGCAAGCGCTTCCTTGAACAGGGCTGCGTGCTCGGCCGCCGGATGCAGCTGGTACGTGGAGAGGTGCAGGAAGTAGTCGACGTACAGCTCGGAAAACGTGGCGCGCGTGACGAGGGCGTTGCGCGAACGCACGAAGTGGCTGCGGATTTCGAGGCCCTGCTCGGGCGGCGGAGGAGGCGAGGTCGGCGCGGCGTCGCTGGACATGGCGGGAAAAAGGAGAGCAGTCGCCGGCGTGCGCGGCAACGTTGGTCGTGGAGGGTTGGAGCAGCCGGCGCGGTCCTGTGCGGCGCGCGGAGCGTGGGCGGCGGCAAGCTAGGGCGCCGCGGCAGTTCGTCGAATTCATTCCCGTGCGGGCGGCGGCGCGCGGCTTGGGCGCGCGGAAGCGGCGGGCGTTTTTCTTGTGCGGTTTTCGGGCCCGCGGGCACCATTGGGCAAACACGATGCCGACCGACGACGAATTGCTGCGCGATTACTCCCGCACGGGCTCGCAAGCCGCGTTTGCAGGGCTGGTGCAACGCCATGTGGACTTCGTGTACGCGACGGCGTTGCGCGTGCTGAACGGCGACCACCATCGCGCCGAGGATGTGGCGCAGGCGACGTTTGCGGAGCTCGCCCGGCAGGCGGCGAAACTCGCGACCCATCCGGCGCCGCGCGGTTGGCTGCACACGACGGCGTACCATCTCGCGGTCCGGGCCGTCCGCACCGAGCGCCGTCGGGCCGCTCGCGAGGAACAGGTCGCCGTGATGAACGAAAACTCCGCCGATTCGGGTCCCGACTGGGAGCTGCTGCGCCCGGTGCTCGACGAAACGCTGCAACAACTTCCGGAGTCCGACCGCGAATCGATCCTGCTCCGCTTCGGTGGCGACAAACGTTTCGCCGAGCTCGGCGCGCTCCTCGGGGTCGGGGAAAATGCCGCTCGGATGCGCGTCGAGCGCGCACTCGACCGCCTGCGCACGCTGCTGGCGCGGCGCGGAATCCGCTCCTCGGTGGCGGCGCTCGCGATCGTGCTCGAACAACAGGCCGCCGCGGCCGCCGCGCCGGCCGGACTCGCCGCGCGCATCGTGGCCGCAGCGGGATCCGGCGCCGGGGCGGCGGTGCTCGCCGGCTGGAGCCTCGCCAAAATCGGGCTCGCGGGCGGCGGTCTCGCGGCCGCCGCGGCGCTCGCCGTGTTTGTCGCCCAACGACGCACTGAGCCAGCGCTTGCGGCAGTGTCGCCCACAAGACCGGCCGCCGCCGTGGCACCGGCCGCGACCGGGCCGATCCACGCCGGGCCGCGCACGGAAGCTCGACCCGAGGCGTCGCGCCGCGGCGTTTCCCGCGTGACTGCGGGACGAAGCTCGCGCCGGGTGTTCGCGACGGCGTCGCCGGCGGAGGCGAGCGACATGCTCCCGCAGCTCCTCGCCGAGCCCGAGATCGCGTGGGTGGAGGCGTTCGACTCCGCGGCGCTCGGCGGGCGGATCGTCGTGGGCTTCGAGGTCGATGCCGCGGGTGCTATCCTGAGCCCGTACATTGTCGAGAGCACGGCGCCGGAGCTGGAAGCGGCGGCGCTCGAGGCGGCGAGCTCGTTGCAGTTCACCGGCGGCCGCAAGGCTGGTCGCGCCGTCCACACCCGCATGAGCCTGACCCTGCACCTCGGTCCCGAGGGCGCGGCCCCCGAGGTGAATCCGCTGCTGCGTTAACGGTCTGCCGACGCCACGCGCTCCCTTCGCCCCGCGCTCCTCGCGCGGCCCCGGGCGGAGCCATGCCCCTTTTTCTCATCCGATCCGAAACATGAACACACAACTCAACTCCCGTTCGTTTTTCCAATGTCTGCCGGTGCTCGCGCTCGTAGCGCTCGTCGGCCTGAGCGCGCCCATGCTCCGGGCGGCCGAGCCCGAAGCGCCCGCGCCGTTTCCGGTCCGCGATCCCGACGGCCCGCTGCCGGACTCGGCGCTGCCTGCTCTCGTGCATCGCGTCGAGCCGGCGCGCCCGGTGACGCCGCCCGCCGACGAGAAGGCCGAACGCGTTTACGTGGCGTTCGTCGTCGACGCCGACGGCCGCGTGAAAGACCCGCGCGTGATGTACGCCTGTGCGCCGGAATCCGAACGCGCAGCGCTCTCCGCGATTGTGCAATGGAGGTTCACCGCCGGAAAACTCATGGGGCGGCCGGTTTCGACACAGATGACCGTCGCGCTCGATCTCCCTGTGGCGCCGGGGTCCTGACGTGCTTGCGCCACATCCGGCCGGTCCGCGCCGCCGGGCCGGCCGGCATGCCCGCGCTCAGGTTTTCCGCAAGGTGATGACGCACTCCAGGTGCCGCGTCTGCGGGAAGAGGTCGAACGGCTGCACCGCCGAGAGCTCGTATCCGGCTGGCTGGAGCAACGCGAGGTCGCGCATCTGCGTGGCCGGGTCGCAGGAGACGTACACGATCGTGCGCGGGCCGTAGGCGACGAGCTGGCGGAGGAACAACTCGTCGCAGCCGCGGCGCGGCGGGTCGATCACGACGGCGGTGTCGGCCGCCGGAAAATCGAGGCCGGCGAAGATCGCGGCGGCATCGGCGGCGAGGAAGGTGGCGTTGGTCACTCGGTTGTTGGCGGCGTTGTCCTGCGCCCAACGCACGGAGCTCTCGCTGATCTCGACGCCCGCGACGCGCTCGAAACGGTGCGCCGCGCTGAGCGCGAAGAGCCCGCTGCCGCAGTACGCATCGACGAGGAAACGCGCGCCCGACGCCGCGGCCTGCTCGCGTACGTAACCGGTGAACGCGGGCAGGATGAACGGGTTGTTCTGGAAGAAGTCGCGCGCGAGGAAGCGGAGCTTCAGGGAACGCGGATCGCGGATCGCGGAACGCGGATCGGCGGCGGAGGAGGTGGGCGTGACGCACGCTGTCGCCGGGGAGGGCGACCCCGGAGCCTGGGATTCTGCGGCGTTTGGACCGGCTTCGGCGCGGCCGGCTACAGGCGCGGTGAGCGCGATCTCCTCGGTGATCGTGGCTTCGTAGTCGGAGGTGACGCCCTCGAGCGAGTGGCGTAGCAGGATTGTGGCGCCGCGCTTGTAAACGCCGGCGGCGGCTTTGGCGTGGACTTCGGCGCGGAGGGCGGGGAGGGCGGCGTTGATGGCGTCGGTCGCGATCGGGCACTGCGGCACGTCGATCAGCGCGAAGCGCGACGCGGCCTTGAGAAAGCCGATCGGGAACGGCGCCTGCGGCGCCGTCGGTTTCGGGTTCTGGGTTGCGAGTTTCGGGTCGGCCGCGGCGTTCGGTCCAGTGATGGGCCCACCCTTTGGCGTTTGGAAATTGGCGTTTGAGATTTCCGCCGCTCGCGGCGGTTCGAAATGCGGCGTGATCTTCGAGCGGTAGCCGAACTCGCGCGGCGAGGGGATCACGGCGTTCACCGGAAACTCGATTTTCGCCATGTGGCGGAGGAGCTCGGCGACGTGGCGCTGTTTCCAGCGGAGCTGCTCGGGGTAGGCGAGGTTCTGGTATTGGCAGCCTCCGCACGTGCCGAAGAGCGGGCAACGCGGCGCGATGCGCTCGGGCGCGGGGCGGAGGACGGCGACGAGGTCGGCCTCGGAGTAATTCTTGTGGTTGCGGAACACGCGGACGCGCACGCGCTCGCCCGGCAGCGCGAACGGCACCATGACGACCCAACCAGACGGGATTTCCGATTTTGGATTTTCGATTTTCGATTCGGAAGGGGCGGTGTCGGAGCCGGTGGCTGCGGCTTTTGCGCCTGCGGAATCGGCAATCGGCAATCGAGAATCGGCAATGGCCACCCGCCCCAGGCCGACGCCGAGGTTGGTGAGCGTGGAGATCTCCAGCTCGAGTTCGGCGTGATACGGGAACGGATGGTCGTTGAAGCGCTTCTTGGCCACGGGACGCACAGAGAGAACGCTGCGCGCCCGCGCCGCAACCCGAGACCTCCGCCGCCGCGCGCGAGCTTGCTCGTCTCCGCCGCGCCGGTTTCGCTGCTCGGCGCCGCATGCCTGCCGAACGCATCACCAGCCTCCAGAATCCGCGCATCAAACAACTGGTCCGCCTGCGCGAGCGGCGCGAACGCGACGAGGCCGGCGTGTTCATCGTCGAGGGCTACCGCGAGATCCTGCGCGCGCTCGACCAGGGCGCGAAGCCGGTGGAGTTCTACGTATCGCCCGATTGGTTCCTCGGCGAAAACGAGCCCGCGCTCATCGCCCGCGCCGAGGCCGCCGGAGCGCGGATTTTCGAGCTCACGAAGGAGGCGTTTGCGAAGGTCGCCTACCGTGAGCGGCCCGACGGGTTGCTCGCCCTGATCCCGCAATGGCGCACGAAGCTCGAGGAGCTGGAGCTGTCGGAGCCGCCGTTCCTGCTCGTCGTCGAGGCGATCGAGAAACCGGGCAACCTCGGCACCATCCTGCGCAGCGCGGATGCGGCCGGCGTCGATGCCGTGATCGTGTGCGACCCGGTGACGGACCTTTTCAACCCCAACGTCGTCCGCTCCTCGACCGGCGTGTTGTTTGCGATGCCGGTGGCGATCGCGACGACGGACGAGGTGCACGCCTTCCTGCGCGCCAAGGGAATTCGCGTCGTGGCGACGACGCCTGCCGCGACGGAGCTCTACACGAAGACCGATCTGAAGGGCTCGGTGGCGCTGCTCATGGGCAGCGAGCAATACGGGCTGAGCGAGTTCTGGCTGAAGGAGGCCGACGCCCGCATCCGCATTCCGATGGCCGGCCAGGCCGACTCGCTCAACGTCGCCATGGCCACGATCATCACGCTCTTCGAGGCGGTAAGGCAGCGGGGGGAGTGAGAGGTGGCGCGAAAACTATGCGGCGAACGATCAAGTGCCTGCTGATGGTTGGTGCGCTTGGTGTGCTGCTGCTTCTGAGCGTGGCCATCTTCTGGCTCCGTGGCTTTGGAGCCGAAGACAACATCAGTTATTTTGAGCGTGTGAGCGGCATCAAGCTGCCGGCTGGATATTTCGAAGTCGAAACCGCTCATCCGCGCGAGTTCTGTTTGTCCGGCCGATTGAGGATCCCAAAGGCAGAAGAGCCGGTGTTCCTGACGCGGTATGGCTTCAGCATTTCATCGGAGTTCCCGCTGAACTCTGACCTCGGGATTGATCCAGCTTGGTTTGTGCAAAGGCAAGACGTGTACCGCTGTGTCGGTCGGTCTCCGAACAATCGCTGGGAGCTGGCATATGATCCGGAGACCCAGCGTCTGTTCTTTGTAGTTTTATACCCGGACATGGCTGGAGATCCTTCGAGCTGATCTATTGATGAGCGACAATCGCGCAGGGGGAGATAGCGCTCCCTCCTACCCCGAATCCCTTCGCGCGCTGCGCGATCCGACGACGCGACTGTACCGGAACATTGGTGGCGTTCTGCCGCCGGGGCCGGGGCGAATCCTGAAATGGGGACTCCGGCTCGGGCCGCAGGAGCAGCCGGCGGTCGAGCGCTCGCGGGTGCCCGCGGGCGCGGCGCCGAGCGTGGCGGCGGACTTGGCGCGGATCGCGGCGTCGCCGGCTGAGGCGGTTCAACTCACCTGGGTCGGGCATGCGACGTGGCTGATCCAAGTCGGCGGGCTGAACATCCTCACGGATCCGATCTGGTCGAAGTACTGTTCGCCTGTGCCGTGGCCGATGCTGCGGCGCCGCACGGCGCCCGGCATCCCGTTCGAGCAGTTGCCGCGCATCGACCTCGTGCTGCTCAGCCACTCGCACTACGACCATTGCGACGTGCCCACATTGCGGCGACTTGGCGCGAAACCGGCGTACGTCGCGCCCGCCGGGCTGGCGCAGTTTGTTGGCCGCAAGACGGGCGGTCGCGTGCACGAGGCCGAGTGGGGCGAGACGCTCGCGGTGGTGGGGGCGAAGCTCACGGCGGTGCCGGCACTGCATTTCTCGGCGCGCACGGGCTGGGATCGGAACCGTGCGTTGTGGTGCGGTTGGCTGCTCGAGGCTGCGGGGAAGCGGATCTATTTCGCCGGCGACACCGGCATGGCGCCGTTCTTCGACGAGCTCGGCGGGTGGCTGCGCGCGATCGGCGGCGTCGATGTCGCGTTGCTGCCGATCGGCGCGTACCAGCCGCGCTGGGTGATGACGCCGGTGCACTGCACGGCGGCCGATGCGGTGGAGATCCACCAACTGATCGGCGCGCGGCAGTCGCTGGCGATGCACTGGGGCACGTTTGTCCTCACCGAGGAGCCGCTGTGCGAGCCGCCGGTGCTGCTGGCCGACACGCTCGCGACGCGGGGCGTGCCGGCGGAGCAGTTTCGCACGCTCGCGGTGGGCGAGACGGTGGCCTGCGGCTGATATGCGGAATGCCGGAACGGGCGCTGTTCGGTGATTGATGGTGAGGCGGGCTTTACGCCCGCCAGATCGGCTCTCGCAGATGGCGGGCGTTCTTCCGTGCGGAAAAATCTTCGATTCGCCCGCCCCACCAGCGGAGTTACGGTTCGTGGGAGACGGCAGTTGCGCTTCGCGGGTGGTGGCGCGCAACCTCGGGCGATGTCCAATTCGCCTCCGCATTTCCACGTCGTCTGCGCGCTCATCGAGCGCGAGGGGCGCGTGCTGGCGGCACGGCGGCCGGCGGGGAAGTCGCAGGCGTTGCTGTGGGAGTTTCCGGGCGGGAAACTCGAGGTAGACGAGGCGGCGGCGGCGGCGTTGGTGCGCGAGATCCGCGAGGAGCTGCGCGTCGAGATCGCGCTTGGCGAACGGCTCCAGGATGCGCGGCACGACTACGGGAGATTTGCGATCACGCTCACGCCGTTTCTAGCGACACTCCGCGAGCCGGGTGCCGAGCCGCACGCGGTGGAGCATGCCGAGCTGCGGTGGTGCACGCCGGCGCAGTTGCGTGCGCTCGAATGGGCGCCGGCCGATGTGCCGATCGTGGCGGAGTTTCTCGCGCGGCGGTGAGGGCGGGCGCGGATCGCGAGTGGTCGGCGCCGGATCGCCGTTTTCGCGAGCGGCGCCACGGGCGGAGAGATGCGCGCGACGCGGCTCGGAAAACGAAAACGGCGGGCTCGCGTGGAGCCCGCCGTCGGTCGGAGAGATGCGGTGGGGTGCGCGACAGGCGCGCGGTTTACTTCCAGCTCAGGATGAAGCGCGTGTAGTACGTGGTATCGAGCTTCTCTTTGCCGGGCTGCGGTTCGCTGACGTAGTCATTGGCGATGCCGAGGCGGATCTTCCAGCGGGTGGCGGCCAGGGGCAGCTCGAGCGCGGAGTCGTGTTGGAGGCGGAAGTTGGCGAAATCCTCGAGGGAAGGCATGAACGTGATCTTGTTGATCAGGCGCCACCGCGGCGTGGAGTAGGTGTGCAGCAGGCCGAGATCGAGCGCGGGGGTGCTGATGTCGTCGGAGAGCGCATAGGCTTCATAGCGGTACGCGAGACCGCCGCGGAAGGTGAGGTCCTGCGTGGGCTTCTTGATGACCGCGTAACCGATACCGGCGGCGGAGTTGGAGTAGAAGTCGAGGTCCTTGATCTTGTCGGTGCCGATCTCCTCGCGCACGTACCAGGACGTGCGCTCCGTGAAGAAGGCCGAGTAGTCGACGCCGGCCTTGGCGTTGTCGGCCGAGGTCTCGTCCTCGGTGACGGGCGGCGTGCCGGTGGTGACTTCCTGCGTGGCGCGGGTGTAGGCGCCGTAGAACTGGAGTTTGTCCTTCGGGCCGGCGAGCGTGGCGGTGAAACCGACCGAGGTCGCGAGGCTGTTGGTGTTGCCCTGCGAGCCCATGACATCGACCGAGGCCTCGAATGCCCACGAACGGCGTGCGGCGGCGGCGGCCTTGGCTTCCGGGCTGTCGGCGGGATCGATCCAGACGGCTTCGACGGCGTCGATCGGGCCGGTGCCCCACGCGCCTGGGCCGGCGACGCGGACCTCGCCGCCGGCGGCGGTCGAGACGGCGCCCTGGACGGTGTTGCCGCTCTTGTAGCGAAGGAAGACCGGACTGTCGGTGGTGAGGCTGGCGATGTTGGCTTGCTGGATCTTGAGCACGCCGGCGAAGGCGGTCTGGATCTCGACCACGCCATCGGCGGCGCGGACGATTTTGCCTTGGATCACCGAGCCGTCGGTGGTGCCGACGGTGTCCGCGAGCAGGGAGGGCGAAACGGCGGCACCAGTGCTGAGCGCGAGGCTGACGAGCAGGAGTCGGAGGTTCTTCATGGATGATGTGTTCGGGTTTGCGCGGTCTATGGGCTTCGGAGTGGGGGCCGAGGCAAGCGGGTTGCGCGGACGGAGAGTAGTTCGTAACGGTTCTGATACAAGACTGACCCTGCGTGAAGCACCGATGCGCAGAGTGGCGCGAAGAATCCGTCGGCCGGCGCTCAGGTCCGGCGACAAGCGGCCGATAGAGGGGCAGAAACCGTGACTCCAACCGCTCCAAGCCCCGGCTCTCCGCGTCTGAAGATCGGCAAACCCGACATCATCCGCGTCGGCCAGCAACTGCCGGCCTCGCCCCGCATCTTCTCCCGACTCGCCTCGGTGTTGAAGGACCTGAACACCGGCGTGGACCAGGTCGTCGGCCTGGTGAAGATGGACCCCGGCCTGAGCGCGCAGGTGATCCGCCTGAGCAACAGCGTGCTGTTCGGTTTCGCGGAGCCGAGTTCCTCGCTCGAGGAGTCGATCAACCGCGTCGGTTTCCGCGAAGTGTACCGCCTCGTCGGTTTGGCGGCGACCAACCAGCTTTTCCCGAAGGAGCTCGCCCTCTACGCCGTGCGCGGCGACCTGGTGTGGGAAAACTCCCTCGCCTCGGCGCTCGCGATGGAGCGGCTCGCGCGCAAACAGGGCGCCGAAGACGAGCAGGCGGCGTACACGATCGGGCTGTTGCGCTCCGCGGGCAAAGTGCTCTTCACCCGGCTCGCCGCCCAACCGGCGGTCCGGCTGCCGATCTACCCCGGCCCGGAGACGGAGCCGCATCTCGGCGATTGGGAACGCGGACTCTTCGGCATGGATAATCCCGAGGCCGCTTCCGAGCTGATGGAGCACTGGAAATTCGATCCCACGATCCGGCTCGCGATCCGCCATCATTACGACCCGTTGGTCTCTCCGGACGCGCCCCGCGAAGCGGCGTTGCTGAACTGTGCCGGCTGGGTCGTGCACCAACTCGGCAAGAGCCTGCCCGGCGAAGCCGCTTATTGGCGACGCGATCCCGCGAAACTCGAGCGCGCTTCCGTGCTCGCCGAAGCGGTCGATGCGGTCGTCGAGGAAGTGCGTACCGAGCTCGATGTGCTGAAGTCGGCCGTGTCGATGGGCTGACGGCGATCAGGCGGCCCTCCTCGGGCCGGCGCGGCGACAAACGCGGATTGCATTTCAGCGCCTGCGTCCGTGGGCGATAGAGATAGCCCCACATGGCCGCCCTCCCGAACAGCAAGCGCTTCGAGACGCAATCACTCTCGCTGTACGCGGCCAAGTTACCCCCCTCGCCGCAGGTGTTCGGACGCCTCGTGGCGGCGATCAACGACGGCAATTCCAGCCTCGACCGCATGGCCGAACTCGTGCGGCTCGACACCGCGCTCACTTCGCAGCTCCTGCGCATCGCCAACAGCGTGCTCTTCGGCTTCCGCTCGCAGGCGACGAGCGTCGAGGAGGCGGTGCTCCGCGTGGGCCTGAAGGAGCTGCACCGCATCGTGGGCCTGTGCGCGGCATCGCTCGCGTTCCAGTCGGACATGCGCGTCTACGCCACGACTGCCGAGTCGCTCTGGGGCAACGCGGTCGCGACGGCGGTCGCGATGGAAAAACTCTGCTTCGCCACGGGCGGCGACCCCGCGCTCGGCTACACCGCCGGCCTGCTGCGCTCGGTCGGCAAGATGGTGCTCGCGCGCCACGCGGCCGGCGCGGTCGCCGCCTACGCAGCCGAGAGCGCGGCACCGCTGCCGGAATGGGAACAGGCGGCCTTCGGCACGACGCACGCGCAGGTCGGCGCGGCGCTGTGCGAGCTCTGGCGGTTTCCCAAGCCGATCGTCGGTGCGATCCGCGATCATCTCCAGCCCGCCGCGAATCCCCACGCGAACGCGCTGGCTCACCTCTTGAATCTCGCCGGGCTGCTCGCCGAGCGGCTCGAGCGTGGGCTGCCGGGCGAAGCGGGGTTGTGGTCGAAGGATCCGGTGCGTTTCGAGAAAACCGGTTTCGACGCGCAGAGCATCGAGGCGGTGCAGGCCGAGACATTGGCCGAGATCGACCGCATGCGCGCGATGCTCGCGGTCATCCGCGACGGTTGAGCGGCAGTCGGGCCGCCGCGCAGACATTTCCGCGAGACCGCGCCGCGACGGCCCGGAGGGGGACGCGCGGCTCACTCGATTGAGGCATTGCCAAGGCGGCGGCGGTTTTCACGCTCGGGCGCTTCGCGATGAAAAATACCCTCCTGCAGAAATTTCGCTCCGCCTTCGGCAGTGAACCGACCGTGATCGCGCGCGCCCCCGGCCGCATCGAGTTCATCGGCAACCACACCGACTACAACGGCGGCACGGTGCTCGGCGCCGCGATCGACCGCGGCATCTGGGTCGCGGCCCGCCCGGTGGCCGGGAACAAGGCGGTCTTCGCCAGCGGTCACACCACGAGCGTCGTCGAGGTGCAGCTCGACGCCTCCCTCGCGAAGCAGACCGGCGACCGCGCCTGGGTGAACTACCAGCTCGGCGTGTGGGCGAAGTTGCCCGATTTCGGCCTGAAACAGCCGGCTGGTTTCGAGTTCGCCGATGTATCCGATCTTCCCCTCGGCGCCGGCCTGAGCAGCAGCGCCGCGATCGAGCTCGCGACCGGCCTGGCGCTGACCGCGCTCACCGGCGACAAACCCGAGCGCGTGGCGCTCGTGAAGCTCGGCCGCAAGGCGGAGAACGAATTCGTGGGCGTGCCCTGCGGCATCCTCGACCAGGGCGTGTCGGGCTTCGGCCAACGCGACCACCTCGTGTTCATCGACTGCCGCGGACCGGCGTTCTCGACCGTGCCGCTGCCGGCCGACGCGCATTTCTGGGTGTTCAACACCCACACGAAGCACGCGCTCGTCGACGGCCTCTACGCCGCGCGCCACCGCGAGTGCATGGACGCCGCGAAGACGCTCGGCGTGAAGCTGCTCGTCGACGCCACGCCCGCGCAGCTCGAAGCCGCCAAGGCGTCGCTGCCCGAGGCGAACTACAAGCGCGCGAAGCACGTGATCGAGGAGATCGGCCGCGTGGCCGCCGTGCAGGCGGCGTTGCAGAAGGGCGATCTCGCCGCCGTCGGCCGGCTGCTCACCGCGTCGCACCGCAGCTCGCAGAACCTTTTCGAGAACAGCACGCCCGAGCTCGATTTCCTCGTCGACCAGCTCACCGCGGCGAAACACGTGCACGGCGCGCGCTTGACCGGTGGTGGTTTCGGCGGCGCGGTGATGGCGATGACCGGCGGCGCGTTCTCCGCGACCGATGCCGAGCAGATCGTCGCGGCCTACGCGGCGAAGTTCGGCGCGAAGCCCGACGTGCTCCACCTCAAGACCGGGCCCGGCGCGGAACTCGTCGCCGGCTGAGGGCGGCAATTCGGTCGAGAGGAGAGAGGTCGAGCGACGAGGGCAGGAAATCGGAGTCGATGCCTGCTCACGCGAGCGGCCGACTCCACTGCCCTCGATAGCTGGGCGCCCTCCCCGCGACGCTCGGCAGATCGCCACGGCTGAGCGGCGGTCCCGCTCGCTCCCGACCGCGCGAAGAGAGCAAACCATGTCAGCCAATGGTTGACATGGTACCGGTAAGCGCGGTGCTGAGCGGCCGCCGATGCCTGCGGCGCGGCGCGTGCAGGCTTACGGCGCGGCTGCCGCGGGTTCCTTCGCGGGCGTGGGCGTGACGGCAGGTGCGGTTGCGCGGCGGGCGAGGTTCTTCGCGAGAAACGCCTCGATCTGGGTGTAGAGTTTCACGCGATGTTCCAGATCCGCCATGCCGTGGCCTTCACCTCGCTGGAAGTACGTCTCGTGCGGGATGCCATTCTTCTTCAGCTCGGCGACGAGTTGCTCCGATTGCTCGACAGGGGCGACGTAGTCAGAACGACCATGCGCGACGAAGACGGGCACTTTGATCTGCGCGGCGGCGCGGAGCGGTGAGATCGCGTCGAAACGCTCGCGGTTGGCGTCGGGATTGCCGAGGAAACGGCGGAGCAGGGCGGTGCGTCCCGGGCTGACGCCATCGGACTCGAAACGCCGCGCCTGCTTGATCATCTCGGCCCAGTCGTAGACGCCGCTCAACGCGACGGCGCAGCGGTAGAGCGCCGGCTCGTGCGCGACGCCGCTCACCGCGAGGTAGCCGCCGAAGGAGCCGCCCATGATCGCGATGCGGTCGGGGTCGACGAGGCCGGACTTGATCAGCTTCTGCACACCGTCGGTCACATCGTCGTGCATCTTGCGGAAGGCCCACAGGTCCTCGACGGGGAAACGCCATTGGGTGCCGAGCGAGCCGCGGTAGTTGGGCTGGAAGACGGCGTAGCCGCGGTTGGCGAGAAACTGCACCTCGGCGTCGAAGCCCCACGAATCACGCACCCACGGGCCGCCGTGGGGGAGCACGACGAGCGGTGGAGGGTTTTCCTTCGAAGCGCCTTCGGGCAACGTGAGGTAGCCGTCGATCGGGATGCCATCGCGGTTTTTGTAGCTCAGGAACGTCATCGGGCGCATGCGCTCCGCGTCGAGCCAGGGCGCGATGCTCGGCGCGACCGGGGAGATGGCGCCCTTCGCGATGTCGACGAGGAGGTACGCGGTGGGTCGCCGGTCGGAGCGGACGGCGACGAAGAAACGTTTCTCGGCGCGATCGCTGCCGACGATCGAGACGATGGCGCCGGTGGCCGTCTGACCGAGGGAGCGCTCGATCTTCTGCTGGAGCGCCTGATAGGTGGCGTCGAACCAGATCGTGGTGGGGATCACGCGCTCGAAGCGCAGGCCGAGGACGCGTCCGTCGACCGGATGACGATAAGGCCGGCAGTGGGAGAGGTCGTACTTCTCGTCCTGAAGAACGATGTCGCCGAGCTCGCCGGTGGCGGTGTCGATGAGGCGGAGGGCGCGGGGCTTGCCCTCTTCGCGGGCGCCAAGTGCGAGGAGTTTGCCGGGTTGATCGGGCACGGCGACAATCTCGAGTTCTTCGAGATCGACGGGGCAACGTTTCCACGCGTTGCCATCGAGCCTATGGAGCGAGTTCCGCCCGTCCTTGGCGGCGATCGCGTAGGCGAGCTCGCCGGCTGGATCGGTCAGGTAGCTGCGGGTGTTGCCCGCCTTGAGTCCGGGATAGGAGCGCACGATTTTCGCGAGCGTGCCGCCCTCGATGCTCGCCGGATCCACGTAGTTCCCGGAGCCTTTGCTGTAGGGGTCGTCGCGGGCGATGAGCGCATCGAGCTGGTACACCCCGCAGTCGCGGCCGCGATCGTAGGCGGAGTGCCGGATCCACACGATCGGCTTCTGTGGCGCGGATTGCGGGGAGCTGAGGACGATGTCGACGCTGTGGTAGTCGATGCCGTATGTGAGGCGGAAGTCGTGGATCGGGGCGACGAAGAGGCCTTCGCTGACGTTGTCCTCGCCGATGAGGCTGAAGATCAGCCGGTCATCACCGAGCCAGTCGACGCCGTGGATATCGCGTTTGCCCATGCCGTGAAGCCGCCGGTATTTGCCGGTGGCCAATTCGCAGACGACGACTTCGCGGCGATCGACGCCGACAGTCGTCGCGGCGGCGAAGTGCGTGCCGGCGGGGTTGAGCTCGGGATTCGAGAAGAGGCTCGGGCGGAAGAAATCGATGACCGGTATCGGCTCGGTCGCCGGGACCGGCGTCATCCGCTCGAGCGGGTTCTCCGGCTTCGCGAGCGCAGGGGAGCACAAAGCCAGACACAGTCCGGCAGCCATCCAGCGGGTACGAGAAAGCATCGCCCTGTTGTGCCTGAAGCGGCAGGACAGGCAAGCCCGCGGCTGGCTCGGAACGTCAGAGCGGCATCCGGGCGAACTCGTCGAGCACGGCGGCGATCTGGCCGAAGTACTCGTCGACGTACGGATGCGCCCAGAGCAGATAGAGCAGGCCGGCGGCGGAGAGCATCGGGCCGAATGGCACGGGCATACCCATCAGGCCGGGAGATTCCTCGCCGCTGGGCTCCTCGCCTTCGATCGCGGTGGCCGGCGACGCGGCGGGCGCGGGTTTCGCCGCCGGCTTCTCCTCGGCGGATTCCGGCGCGGAGCGGCGGAAGGGCAGCCAGACCAACGTGGCCACCACGCCAAGGATCGCGCCGCCAAAGACCGCGAAGACCGCGCCTTTCCAGCCGACGAACGCGCCGATGCAGCCGAGCAGTTTCACGTCGCCGAAACCCATCGCCTCCTTGCGCAGGATCTTCTCGGCGATGAGCGCGATCCAGAGCACGAGCGCAGAGCCGACGAACATGCCGAGCAACGCGTCGATGCCGGACTGCATGCCGGCCAGCATGTAACCGAGAGTCGGATCCGCGGAGCCGGGGATCGCGTGGCCGTGCAACGCGGGCACGAGCGCCGAGAGCACCACGCCGACCACGGCCCCGCCGATCGAGAACCGGTCGGGGATGATCATGTGATCGATGTCGATGAACGAGGCGGCGATCAGCATCGAGGCGAAGAGCATCGCGCACAGCGCCTTGCCGGGGCCGAACTCGAGCGCGCACACCAAGAACACAAGCGCGGTCAGCAGCTCGACGGCCGGGTAGCGCACGCTGAACGGCCGCCCGCAGCAGCGGGCGCGTCCGCGCAGGACGAGCCAGCTGAGGATCGGAATGTTGTCGAACCAGCGCACCGGCTGCCCGCACGCGCAATGCGAGCCGGGGCGCACCACGGATTGGCCCGCGGGAATCCGGTAGATGCAGACGTTGAGGAAACTTCCGATGCATGCGCCGAACACGGCGGCGGCCGCAGGGAAGAACCAGGGGAAGTTTTCTTGGACGAGACGGAGATCCTCGAGCGTCATCATGCGGGAAAGCTGAGCGCGGACCGGGCGGCCTGGTGCATCACCTCGGCGGGTACGGCGGCGCCGGTCCAAAGCTCCAACGCGCGCGCGCCCTGGTGGACGAGCATCAGCAGGCCGTTTGCGTTCGGCACGCCGAGCGTGGCGGCGGCCTCGAGCAGCGGCGTGCGCGGCGGGTTATAGATCATGTCGAACACGCACGCCGGCCGCGGCCATGCGGCGAGATCGATCGGCGCCGGTTCGTCGGCGCGCAGGCCGGCGGAGGTGGAGTTGATCAGGATCGCGCCCGCGGGCACGCCGGCGGGCGATGCGGAGAGGAGTTGGCCGCGCACGGGAATCGCGCCGGCGAGCGGACGGATCTGCTGGAGCAGCGCCTCGAGCGTGCCGGCGCTGCGGTTGGCGATCGTGAGCGAGCGGCAACGTTGCCGCAGCGCCTCGACGGCCGCACTACGTGCTGCGCCGCCGGCGCCGAGCAGAACCACATCGGCACCGGCGAGCGGGCGGGCGAACTCGGCCGCGATCGCGGCGGCGAGGCCGTGGCCATCGGTGTTGAAGCCTTCGAAGCCGTGCGCGGTGCGGCGCAGTGTATTGACCGCCCCGATGTCGCGCGCCGCGGGATCGACCTGCGCCAGCAGGTCGAGCGCGAGGACCTTGTGCGGCACGGTGAGGTTGAGGCCGGCGAAACCGCGCGCGTGGAACAGCGGCAGCGCCTCGGCGAGCCGCTCGGGCGCGATATCGAACTTCCAGTAGCGCCACGTGGCGAACTGCGGATCGCGCGCGGCGAGCACGCGCAGCGCGGCGTTGTGCATGGCCGGCGAGACGGAGTGCTTCACCGGGTGGCCGACGACGGCGAGATGGGTGCCGGGCTCGGACCAACGGGCGAGGTCGTCGAGCGTGAGTGTGTCTTCGGGGCGCATGCCGGAGGCGCTACGATGCGGCGATTGGCGGGTGGAACGAGCCAGAACTTCCGTGCGCCGGCTCAGTCCGCGGCCGAGGGTGGCGTGCGTTCGCCGAACAACGCGGTGCCGACGCGGACGATCGTGCTGCCTTCGGCGATGGCGGCTTCGAGATCGCCGGTCATGCCCATCGAGAGCTCGGGCAACGCGACGCCGAAGCGGGCCACGAGTTGATCGCGGATCGCGCGGAGATTCGCGAAGGTGCGACTCGCGACCGCGGGGTCGTCGGAGAGCGGGGCGACCGTCATGAGTCCGTCGACGTGGAGCGCGCGTTTGCCGAGCGCGTGTTCGAGGAGGGCGGGGGCGTCGTCCGGCTCGGCGCCGAATTTCGCGGGGTCGTTGCCGGCGTTGAGTTGCAGGAGCACCGGAAGCACGCGGCCGGCGGCGGCGGCTTCGCGGTCGAGCAGGTCGAGCAGCTTGGCGCTTTCGACGCTTTGCACGCGGTCGAAGTGGCGGGCGGCGAGCTTGGCCTTGTTGGACTGAAGATGGCCGATCAACTCCCAATGCGCCGTCACGCCGCGCGCCGCGCATTCGCTCTGTTTGGAGATCGCCTCCTGCACGCGGTTTTCGCCCACCGTGCCGAGCCCGGCTGCGGTGGCGAGCGCGACCGCTTCGGCCGGGTGGTTCTTGGTGACCGGCAGGAGACGCACGCCCGACGGGTCCCGTCCCGTCGCGCGGCAGGCGGCCGCGATCCGTGCTTGAACAGCCGGCAGGCCGCGCGCGAAAGTTTCAGAGAGGGTGGACATAACCGAGCCTACTCGGGGATTGCGTATTTATTAGTGGTCATTATCGACGCCATAACTCTTCGGCGCGATGCAAATAGAGAACTTCAAGATTTTCGCAGATTTGGTGGAGACAAAGAGCTTCTCCAAGGCGGCCAAGCTCAATGGTATCACCCAATCGGCCGTGAGCCAGCAGGCCCGCTCGATGGAGCGCCAGTTCAAGGCGCTGCTGATCGACCGCAGCCAGAAGCAGTTTCAACTCACCCGGGAGGGCCAACGCGTTTACGAGAGCGCGAAGGACATCCTGAACCATTTCGAAAAACTCCAGAGCGAGCTGCTCGAGATGAAGAAGATCATCGCCGGTACGATCCGGATTTCGACGATCTACTCCATCGGCCTCCACGAGTTGCCGCCGTACATCAAGGCCTTCCTGCAGACGTACCCGGCGGTGAACTGCCGCGTGGAGTACCGGCGCTCGAACCTCGTCTACGAGGACATTCTCCACAACTCCGTGGACTTCGGCCTGGTGGCGTTCCCGCAGAAGGTGCGGCAGGTTGAAATCATCCCGTTCCGCGAAGACCAGCTCGTCCTCATCGCGCACCCGCAGCACCCGCTCGCGAAGCTCGACCAGATCGATATGAAGCAGCTGACCGGGCACAAGTTCATCGGCTTCGATCCCGACATCCCGACCCGCAAGGCCGTCGACACCATCCTCCGCGACCACCGCCTGGAGATCGAGACGGTGATGGAGTTCGACAACATCGAGACGGTGAAACGCGCGGTGGAGATCGACGCCGGCGTGGCGGTCGTGCCGCAGGCAACGGTCCTGCAGGAGTGCGCGCAAGGCACGCTCAAGGCGATCACGTTCAAGGGCAAGGCGTTCACCCGTCCGCTTGCGATCCTGCATCGCAAGGGCCGCGTGCTCACGCCGGCGATGAAACGCTTCATCGACGCGCTCACCTCGCCGCTCCCGGCCTCGGTGACTTCCTGAGCGACTCGCGTACCGCAGCCGCCGGCCCCGAGAAACACAAAGGGCCCGGCGAAAACCCCTTAACGCCGGGCCCATTGTTGTCTCGCTTCGCCTCCCGGCGAAGCATCCATGTTACCCCAAACCCGCTTGCACGGGTATTTGGGTTTTAGCAATGGCCGTGCCAGCGGCGCAGCACAGGGGAAACGAAGTTCGCGGGCGGGGCGGGGCGTCCGTTTTCGCGCAGCGATGTGTCTTTCTGCGCAACAATCCGACGCGCTGATCGCGTCAGCGCCCCAGCAACCGCCCAAGGTCGCCGAAGCTGCTGAGCTTGGTCGGCTTCGCGGCGGCAGGGGTGCCGGCGGGGGCGGGCGCTGCCGGTTTGGCGAGGACCGGCGCGGGCGCGGGCGGCGGCACGCCACCGACGATCGCGGCTGCGGTGCGGATCTCGCCGAGCTTCTGCTCCAGCTTCTTCTCCGAAACCGGCTGCGCGGTGCCGAGTTCCTGCGCGAACACGCTCACGCGATACTCCTCCACGAGCCATCTGAACTCGTCCAGTCGCCGCGCGTGCTCGGCGTTGCGCGGGAAACCTTTCGACAGCTCGAGCACCGTCTTCGCCCATGGCGCGACTTGTAGCGCACGGCGGTGGTCTTTCCCCGGATCCTGACGCCAGCGGTCGGCGCGCGCTTTCATCGCCTTCAGATAGCGCGGCAGATGCGGGAGCTGCGCCCACGGGGTGCGGACGAGGAAACCGGGCCCGATGAGCGCCGCGATGTCGGCCTCCATCCCGCCGTAGGGCTGCGGGTGCGTGAGCAGTGCGGTGCGCAACGCGAGCGCCTCGCGCAACGGATCGATGAGTTTCCAGACGATGCCCTTGAGTGTCTCGCGCGCCGCGGCGACGCGCACCACGAACGCCTCGCGGGTGAGCGGGCTTACGGGCTGCGCGCAGATCCACGTGCGGATGCAGGCGAACGCCTCCGTTTGCCACTGCTCCATCGGCATGAGCGCGACGGCGGCTGGGCCGAGTTCGCGCAGGTCGCGCAGATCGCGCTCGAGCCACGCGAGCTCCTTCGAGAGCTGCGCTTCGACGAGTGCGGCCACGCCGGCCGGCGTCGCGGCGCGGGCTTCGGCCTCGACGGTGAACAACCGCAGCGTCGCCTGGGCCCGACCGGTGGCGACGAGTCCGGGAAACGCGCACACCGGCACGCCGGCCGACTCCGCGATCACGATCCGTGGCGGCAACTCGCCGAACGTCCAGTCGGTGAGCTCGGCGCGCTCGTGTTGCGTGCGGGCGCGGCGCCAGGCGACGGCGATGGTGTCGTCGGGCTGTTGCACGAGCGTCTTCTCGTGCTCGGCGAGCGCGGTCTTCACCGCGGCGAGTTCGCGGCCGGCGGCGAGCGGCTTGCCGTTGTTGTCGACGACCTCCACGCGCACGCGCAGGTGGTCGGGCAACTCCTCGACGTGGAAGTCCGCGGCGGAAACGGCGACCCGGTAATCGCGTGCGAGATGGTCGGCGAGCACCTCGGCGAGCGGGCGCCCGTCGGCCTTCAACTCGCTGGCGACGACCTTCGCGGTCGTCTCCAACGGCTGGAGCTGCACGCGCGCGGCCTTCGGGAGCGCGCGGAGAAGCGCGGTGACCTTCTCCTCGAGGTGCCCCGGCACCAGCCAATCGAGCAACGCCGGCTGGAGCAGCTTGGCTTGGCGATACGGCAGGCGGAGCGTGATGCCGTCCTCCTCGGCGCCGGGCTTGTAGGTGTAGTCCAGCGGCAGCGCGCTGTTGGCGAGCTGCACCTGGTCGGGGAACCACTTCGGGTCGAACTCCTCGAGC
The DNA here is from genome assembly GCA_035298965.1 of Opitutaceae bacterium. Taxonomy (GTDB): domain Bacteria; phylum Verrucomicrobiota; class Verrucomicrobiia; order Opitutales; family Opitutaceae; genus CAJCBL01. The sequence goes on from DATGXO010000092.1 coordinate 20,230, forward strand.
GCGCCGAGCAGGTCCTGCTCCTCCATGCGCAACCAACGCGGCTCGGCGGCGGCGTGTTTCTTCCACTCGCGTTGGAGATCCTGCACCGACGAAACACCGGCGCGGGCGAGATGCCGGGCGTAGAAATCGTACGCGGCCTCCTCGAGCGAGAGCCAATGGCGCGAGCGGACCTGGGTCTGGATCGTCGCGACCTTGTCGCGCAGGCGGCGGTTGTGCTCGAGAAACGGCAACGTGGGCGTCTCCAGCGTGTCGGCCACGAGCGCGCCGCGGATGAAGATCTCGGTGGCGCGCTCCGGGTCGATGCGGCCGTAGTCGATGTGGCGGTTCTGCACCTCGAGGCCGTGCAGGAGCGTGCGCTCGCGCACGAGCACGCGGCCGGCGTCGGCGTGCCAGTCGGGCTCGCCGTAGCTGCGCTTGAGGATGTGCTGGCCGAGGTCGAGCAGCCAGAGGGCGTCGAGGCGGGCGTTGGTGCGCGCGTAGAGACGCGTGGTCTCGACCATCTCGGCGGAGAGAATCCAGAGATCTTTGACGGGCTTCGCGCCGCCCTTGGCCGCGGCGGCGTCGGGCTGTTTCTGCGCGCGCTTCTCGGAGCGGATGAAGAGCGTCGAACCGGGGAAGACGAAGACCTTGCGGCTGCTGGTGGCGTTGAAGTTGTTGCCCTCGTCGCGCCGGGCGACGTTGGCGAGCAGGCCGCTGAGCAGCGCGCGGTGCACGGCGCGGTAACGTTCGCCGCCGTAGCGCCAGTCGTCGGTTCGCGCGGCGTGGCCGCGGCGGACGGGTGATGGGTGATTGGTGATGGGTGATGGGGCGGACTGTTTCCCATGACCCATGACCGATGACCTCTCACCTGCCTGTTCTGCCGCATCTTCCGCCGAATCCGCCTCGTCGTGCGGGACCTGCCACTCGTCGGTGTCGAGTTCGTCGACGGAGGCGGCGAGTTGCGCGTGCACGTCGAACCACTCGCGCATGCGGTTGAAGTTCAGATAGTGGGCACGGCAGAATTTCTTCAGGCGGCCGAGCGAGAGTTTCTGCGCTTCGTCGTGGTAGGCGTCCCAGATGTGCAGGAGCGTGAGGAAATCCGACTCGGGGTGGACGAACTTGCGGTGCGCGGCGTCGGCTGCGGCCTCCTCGTCGGTCGGGCGTTCGCGCGGGTCCTGAATGCTCAGCGCGGCGGCGATCACGAGCACCTCGCGCAGGGCGCGTTCGTCGCGGGCGCGCAGGAGCATGCGGCCCACGGTCGGGTCGACGGGAAGTTTCGCCAGTTCGCGGCCGAGCGGCGAGAGGCGGCGCGGGCGCTCGGGCTCGACGGGTTCGAGCGCGCCGAGTTCGTCGAGCAGGGCGTAGCCGGCGGTGATGGCGGCCGGCGCGGGCGGGTCGATGAAGGGGAACGTCTCGATCTCGCCGAGACGCGCGGCGAGCAGGCGGAGGATGACCTCGGCGAGGTTGGCGCGCTGGAGCTCGGGCTGCGTGAAGAGCGGGCGGCGCGCGAAGTCGTCCTCGGCGTAGAGGCGGATGCACACGCCCTCGGAGACGCGGCCGGCGCGGCCGGCGCGCTGGTTGGCGCTGCTCTGCGAGATCGGCTCGATCGGGAGGCGCTTGGTGCGCGTGCGGGCGACGTAGCGGCTCAGGCGGGCGAGGCCGCTGTCGACGACGAACTTGATGCCCGGGATGGTGAGCGACGTCTCGGCGACGTTGGTGGCGACGACGATTTTCCGTGACGGACTCGGCGCGAAGACGCGTTGTTGTTCCGCCGCGGAGAGGCGGCTGAAGAGCGGCAGGATCTGCACGCGGCCGAGTTCGCGGTGATCGAGCTCCTCGGCGGTGTCGCGAATCTCGCGCTCGCCGGGCATGAAGATGAGGATGTCGCCGCCGCGTGATTGCGCGACGATGCGCTCGACGGACGCCACGGCGGCGTCGACCACGGTGAACTCGCCCGACTCCTCGCGCAGCTCGTCGAGCGGCGCGTAGATCGTCTCCACCGGATAGGTGCGGCCGCTCACCTCGATGATCGGCGCGCCGCCGAACGCCGCGGAGAACTTCTGCGTGTCGATCGTGGCGGAGGTGACGACGATGCGCAGGTCGGGCCGGCGGTGGCGCAGGCGGTTGAGGTGGCCGAGGAGGAAATCGATGTTGAGCGAGCGCTCGTGGGCCTCGTCGACGATGATGGTGTCGTAGCCGCGCAGGTCGCGGTCCGCCTGGGCCTCGGCGAGCAGCATGCCGTCGCTGAGGAACTTCACGACGGTGTTGCCGGAGGTCTGGTCGTTGAACCGGATCTTGCAGCCCACTTCGCGGCCCCAGGGCACGCCGAGTTCCTCGGCCACGCGGCGCGAGACAGAGAGCGCGGCGACGCGGCGCGGCTGCGTGCAGGCGATGCGGCCGCGCGTGCCGCGGCCGGCTTCGAGGCAGAATTTGGGCAACTGCGTGGTTTTGCCCGAGCCGGTTTCGCCGGAGAGGATCACGACCGGGTGCTCGCGGATCGCGCGCACGATCTCCACGCGGCGCGCCGTGATCGGCAGCTCCGGCGGGAAGTCGAGGCGCCACGCGGGCGGCTCGTGGCGGCGTTGATGTGGCGCGTGGGCCATGGGTCGGGGAGCGGTTGTCCCGCAAACGGGCGCCGCGGGGAAGCCGGAAACGCGCGGCGCGAAGGGCGAAAAGGCGGAGGCGGAATGGCGAATGTGGAAACCTGGAAAGGGGGAACGGAGACGGAGGCACGATCCGGAGGGAGAATGTGGAACCCATGAACTCAGGAAACGGAAACGAACCGGAGCGGGTTGTGCCACGGAGGACACGGAGGGCACAGAGGTGCAGGCGGGTGGAGTTCGGATGCGGAAGGGTGCGCGCGTAACAATCGGCTCTGGACAGCGTGTCCGGATTTCCTTTCAGTCGGCGGCGTTCTCGCGGCCGGCGACTACCGCCGGCCGATTCACGGGAGCCGGGGTGTTGTTCTGGTCCGCAGTGCCTCGCCGGAGTGGATGGTGACTTACCCCGCAGGGTCGCCAGACGCGCCGGCTTGCCCACAGAGGCGCGGGATCGGCGACACGCTCCGTCCGGTTAACCCAAAACACATCATTGGTAATGCCTACCTCGAACTACGTGTCGGGCACGCTCACCGCGGCTCAAGTCACCGCGATCAGCGGCGCCCTCGCCACCATCCGCACCAACCTCCCGTTCCTCCGCAACCTCGACCCCGAGGACCGCCGCGGGCTTCCGAAAATGGGGCCGAGGACCCAGCCGTTCGTCACCCAGGTGTTCCTCGCCGCCAAGGCCAACCCCACCACCTTGCCCGCCACCTTCGACCTGCCCGGCTACGAGGCCGACCTCGCCCTCTGGCAGGCCCTCGGCCCGATCGCCACGCAGATGACGCAGCTCGCCGAGCTCTTCGACGACACGATGCTCGCCCTCGGCTCCGATCTCTACAGCGAGTCGCTCGACGCCTACACCTACCTCAAGGCCGGCAACGGCGCCTCCGGTCTCGACGAGCTCCGGAGTGCCATGGGCAAACGTTTCATGAGACGCTCCGCCAAGCCGACCGAGACTCCCGCTCCCGCGACCGCCTGAACGGCCGTCTGCCGATCCACCGCCAGCCCCGGAGCCCACAGCTCCGGGGCTTTTTGTTCCCGCCGGTCCCGCCGG
>DATGXO010000093.1:0-18780 GCA_035298965.1 Opitutaceae bacterium
CGCACCGTGCTGCGCCTGCACCCGCGCATCGCCCCGTTCAAGGTCGCCGTGCTCCCGCTGCTCAAGAACAAGGAGCAGCTCACCGGCCGCGCGAAGGCCCTCTACGCGAAGCTCAAGCGCCGCTACAACGTCTCGTACGACGACGGCGGCGCCATCGGCCGCCGCTACCGCCGTCAGGACGAAGCAGGCACGCCGTGGTGCGTGACGATCGACTTCGACACGATCGAGAAGCCCGGCGACACGTTCACGCTGCGCGATCGCGACACGATGCAGCAGACGCGGATCACCGAGGCCGAGCTCTTCGCTCTGCTCGCCGAGAAGGTGGATAACGCGTAAGGAATCCGGCGGACCGGATTCCTGAGCCGGAGCGGCGGACCATTTCGGGATAATGACGTAGGGACGGCTCTCCGAGCCGTCAGTCCGTTGTGCGGCGCCGTTCGCGAGAACGGCGATGCTCGTGTTCGAGCAAGGCTTGCCGATTCCGGCCACCGCCTTCCCAGAACCCGGCGGATCGCGTCGGCGGGTTTGGAAACTGAAGATCGCAATTAAGCATCCCTTAATTAGCACCTCGGGAATTAAAGGGAGGCCGTCTAAGGCTTAATAGCGACTTGCCCGGCTCTGCTAACCTGTTAGTTACCAAGCATGAAACGGGAGCTCCGGGCCGTGGCGGGCGACCGACCAATCCTCCGGTGGCGCCAGCGGCATCGCCAACCAATCGGTCACGCTGACGCCCTCGGCGCTCTCGAAGCCGACCAATCCCAGTGCGGGGTGGAATACCTGCACAGGGTAACGCAGCGACGCGTGCAACTCCTCCTCGCTCATCGGGGGAGAAAGCTGTGCCTCGACTGGGATGAAGAGCCCTCGGGTGATCTCGGCGAAGGCTTGGCCGCGGCCGACAACGGACGTGGGTGCACCCGCTGGCGGTACCGTGAGCACGCCGCCAATGTCGCAGCTTTCCGGGTTCGGTAACGGGAAGAACCGGATCTCCGTCGTCGCGACAGGCCAGCGGGCGACTTCGCCGAGCCAAGTCGCCGGATCGCCCCCGGGAAGAAACCATGCTTGCGCGGTCCGAAGCGGAGCAGGCGCGCGGCGGAGTTGGACGTTCGTCATCCGCGTCGCCGCAATCATCGAGAGCGTTGCGCCATGCGGGAATCGCGGCTCCGGGATTGAGATCGGTCGTCATCGCCGCGAGCTGCTCCTCCAGACCGGTCTTGGTGAGCAGATCCGCTTCCACGAGGGAGGTGCCGCAGGCGCGCCAGACACGGGCGTCGCCATGGCCGTCGCGGCGGGCGAGGAGTGCCAGCGCGGCGGCGACGCCGAGCACCCGCGGCACGCCCCACATGCGCAGACCGGTGTCGAGCAGCACGGCGAGGGATCGCTCGGGCCGGTGGGCGGGCGGCTCGCGCCTGAGGTACAGCGCCTCGTTGAGCGCCACGCGGGTGGCGAGGGTGAGGTCGTCGTGCGCGAGTTCGCTGAGCAACAACCGGTCGAGCGCGCCGCGATTCGTGAGATCCGCAGCGCCGCCGAGCGCGAGTTCATCGGGCTCCACCAGCAGCCGGGGCAGCTGGATTGCGGCCATGAGATCGCGCGCTACCTGCGCGACTCCGGCGAGGTCGTCGTCGGCCTTCACCGTCTCGAACAGGCGGCGCGCGCGTTCTTCCCGGGGGAGCTCAAGCTCCGGTCCGGCCTCGGGCAGTGCTTCGAGCCCGGTGCGGACACGGGCGAGGAGCGAGTCGGCGGTGAAGGGGCGGAGCCCGTCGATCAACTGGGACAAGGCACGCTCGTTCTCCGCGGCCGTTTCCGGAGGCGCTTCGTTGAGCGCTGCGACGGAGCAGGGTAGGTCGAACGACTCCGCGATCTCTGCGGCCTCGGAGCCGCCGACACGGGGAGCGCGTTCGAGGATCGCCTCGAGCAGCAGCGCCTTGTCGACAGGGCGCTTGCCCAGCCGAGCGGCGAGCTCCGTGAGGAGGCGCAACCGCTCGATGGATTCCGCCTGCCAGCGTGCCTTTAGCGCCAGCAGCAGTTGCCCGCGCTCGGCCGGGATCTGCGCCGCGGCGCCGGCTGGCGCGATCTCCGGAGTCTTTCCGCGCAGCACCGCGAGCGTGAACACAATGGCGGCGAAGGGTGGCAGCCCAGCCGGCGCGAGGAGGCCGAGAATGGCTTTCAGCTCCGTGCGGAGCGTGATCGTTGTCCCGTCGTGCCAGACCACGGCGTCACCCTCGTCGTCCCAGTGCCACCAGCCGCCGGGTGCGGTGCGGGCGTAGTTGATTGCGCGGTTGGTGTTCATGCGGCGGGCCCTCCCGCCCGCCGGGCGGCGGCGGTCGCCGCGATGGCGGCTCGGCTCGCGGGGACGAACAGGTCTGCATCGAGCACACGTGCACCAGTTTCGTCCCACCAGAGGATCGCGCGCTCCGGTGCCCCGGCGACGCGGCGTATCAGCTCCACGGGCGCGGATGGTTGCCATGTCAGGCCTGCGGGCGTGACCACTCCCGCACACTCAACGCATGCCCGGCCGGGCAACGGTGGCGGCGGGGCGCCGAGCACGAGACAACGCCCGTCGGGGCTCGCGGCAAAGCGGAGCCGCTCCAAGCGGAGCAAGGGCGCCGTCCGGGCCCAGTCGAGCCAGCCGTCGAGCGCGAGCAGGCGTGCGTTCGCGGGGCGTTCGCGAGTGGTGGGGACAAGCTCCAGCAATACCGGAGGAGGCGCGTCGGCAGGCGGGCGGGACGATGGAAATACCGGACGCAACCACTCGCGCAGCGGAATCCACCGCAGCTCGGGCATCCGTTCGGCTCCGAGCCACGCTCCGGCGGGTCGCAGGCGGTTGTCGGGGAGCCAGTCGAAACGGGCTACCGCGGGCAGCGCCCGCAGCGCGGCGCGCAGCGTGTCGTCGGCACGCTGGCCGCGGAGCCAGAGAGACGCACCGTCCTCGCCGAGTTCGATGCCCGCGGTGAGGCGCAGGCCGATGAGGGCGGACGCGTTGGCACGCGGCAACCGCAGGGCCCAGGAGTCGACGATCGGGGTGGGTACAGGCATCGTGGCGAAGCGAACGGCGTGATCAGACCGGCGCGATCGGTCCGGCGTTCAACCGTTCTGCGGCGGCTGCAGCTGTCGCCACAGCGCGGTGATGGTCTGTTGGACCGCCGCGCGCTTGGCGGTGTCGCGCACCCATTGCGTCCGCGCTTCGAGGAGCGTCAGCTGGTCGCGGATCTGCGCCCGGCCGGCCTCGTGGAGGCCGGCTGCGGCAAGCTGCTCGCCGAGAACCGCGAGGTCGCGCGCGAGGCTGTCGGCATCCGGCGCGTCGCCATCGTGTGAGCGCGGATGGTCGCCCTCGGCCTTCGGGAGCGCATCGAGCATCGACTGCACGATGCCGCGCAGCGGTTCCTGCTGCTCCTCGGTGTCCCAGATGTGTTTGAGCACCCACAGGTCGGAGCCGCGCACGACAAGCCGGCCGCAGAGCAGCGCGCTGGCGGCCACGACGCGTTGCAACCTCACGGCGCGCCGGTCACTCACCGCTATGCCCGCTGTGCGAATACGGCTGATGAGGTCGACCAGTTGGGCGCGCGCCTCGCCGAACTCGACGAGGCCGTGCAGGCCGTGGAGCCGGCGGATGTCGTCGAAGCTCAGGGCGGTGTCCGGCAGCTCCCGGTGCTGGAGCTTCCAGCCGGCGGCGAGCACGTCGGCGAGCTTTTCGCCGGGCACGCTGTCGCAGCGCACACGCAGGAGGAAACGGTCGAAGAGCGCGCGCAGGGCGTCGTCCTCCGGCAGGTGGTTGCTCGCGCCGACAAAGGAGACGACCGGCAACACACGCGACTCGCGACCGCGCCGGAAGACACGTTCGTTGAGCGCCATCAGGAGGCTGTTGAGGATCGCGCTGTTGGCGTTGAGCAATTCGTCGAGGAAGACCAACGACGCCTCGGGGAGCATGCCCTCGGTGTTGGTGACGAGGTCGCCTTCGCGCAGGCGGCGGATGTCGAAGGGGCCGAAAAGTTCGTTGGGTTCGGTGAACCGCGTGAGCAGGTAGTCGAACGAACGGCCGTGGAGGCGGCGGCAGAGTTCGTGCACGAGCGCGCTCTTGGCGGTGCCGGGCGGGCCGTGGAGGAAGATGTCCTCGCCGGCGACGAGCGCGATGCCGAGGAGGTCGATGATCTCGTCCTTGGCGACGAAGGTCTCCTTCATCGGGCGGATGATCTCGTCGCGCAGGCGTTGGCCGAGGTGGAGCAGGGCGGCGGAATCGGTCATGGGGAAGAGGCTGGTGCGAGCGAGCGGGAGCGTTCGAGGGCGGAGTGGAGGGCCGGGGAAAGGTCCGGATGCGCACCGAAATCGGCGGCGAGCGCGGCGCGCACACGCTCATCCCGGAGTCGGTCGTCCGCCTGACGCAGCGCGATCCGGTCGAGGTAGAGGCGCCAGAGCGGTGCGTGGTCTGCGAAGGTTCCAAGGTCGGGTGCAGACTCGACCGGGATACCGGGACTCGAAAGCGGCCACGTCTGGGCCCAGTCTCGGAGGAGACCGACGAGGCGGTCCCCGGGCGAGAGCCGGTGGGCGATTGTGTGGAGTTCGGGAAGGTGGCGGAAGGTCAGATCGACCGAGTAGTCGACCGCTGGCGCTCGCGGCGATGGGCAGGGCGTGCTAAGTCCGGCAGTGATCTCTTCTGCGGACACATCTCGGCACACGAGCATCTGGCAGGCGCGATAAAGTTGCCTCGCCGCCCAGTGCGCTGAGGGGCTGTCGAAGGGCGGCGCCTCGCCGGATAGACCGACGGAAGCCGCGGCATGGAGTTCCCGTAGGATCGCTTCGGCTCCGGTGTCGTCGATCGAGCCGTCCAATTTCTCCCATTTCGCTATTGTTACGTCGCCGGTATCCGCGAGAGCGCGGAGAAACGGGGCGAGCTTCGCCGAGTTTGTATTGGTGGGGGACGAATCCATCCGGAATGTGAACGTGCCGGGGTGCCTTTTGTTCGGCAAGAGCCGAGGTGGCAGGGGGGGACCATTTGTATTGTCTGGATGGGGGCTGGAGGATTCGCGAATGTGAACCCCTGAGGAGGATCTGTCATCCGTACGCCGTTGGCTCGCGCGGCGGTGCGCTCGAGTCGGACGAGCAGGTCGGGGATCATGTCGCCGTGGTACCAGTGAACGACATCGAGGGCGTCGCCGATTGCGGCGGCTGTCGCGTCCGGTTGGCCGATGTGAGGCGGCTCTCGGTGGCGAGAGGCTCGCGATCAGGCCCGGTTTGACGGCATCGCGCGGCAAAGCCGCGATCTCGGAGTCGAACGCCTCGGCACCGAAAGCGGGATTGCGGGCGGCGTCGCCGCTGGAGCGAGGACTTCGTTTAAGCGGTTTTTGCCGTCGGCGCGCTCGCTTCGTGAAATGAGCCGGTCGTTGACGGGAAAACGCAAGTGGTCGCTGGAACAGTGTACGGGGAATCATCCAAGGGAGTAGACCCGGCGAACAAGGCAGTTGCCGGTGGTGGGCGATTTTCCTGTACCTTCCGGCGTGGTTGTACCTGCACCTGAACCAAAACCCGCCGACTGGGTCTGGAAGCCCATGCGCACAGTCCTGAAGCTGCTCCTCGGACTCGCCCTCGCCGGTGCGTTGCTGCTCGCGACGCTGCCGTGGTGGCTCGGACTGGCGTTGGCTCCGCTCGCGCGCGGCCAGGGCGTGGTCTTCGCCCGTTACGAGCGCGTCGGCTACGGCCGGTTCCGCCTGCAGGACGTGCGGCGGGAGGATGCGGCGACGGTGTTCTCGGCGGCGGTGATCGAAGCCGACACTCCACTGCTATGGGCGTGGCGAGTGTGGCGGGGACGTGAATCGGTGGTGGCGATCGAGACCTGGTCGCTCACAGTGCGCCACGCCGCGACGAGCCCCGCACAACCGGCGCCACCGGTGAACGTGTCGACGGTGCACGGGGCTGTGCGGGATGCGCTGACTCTTGCCGCCCGCTGGGTGCCGCGCGCGGAGGCGCGTCGTGGCGAGGTGCGTTTGCCCGGCGTTGCGCCGATCGGTGTCGCCGAAATCTCGTGGCGCGAGGGTGCGTTGGCGTTGCGCGCTGTGCGCGTGCGCGAACGCGAGCTCGCGCTCTCCCTCGCGCGCGAAGCGGCGGACGTGCTTGTGTTGCGCGTCGACTCCGCCGCGGACGCGGCGAGCTTGCGACTCCAGTGGGCCGGCGAGGAGTTGCGCGGCGCGCTCACATGGCATGACCAGCCGGCGTCGCTCCACGCGCGTTTTCCGGCGCTAGGCTGGATCCCCGTGGAGGCGGAACTGCGCGCGGAACGCTGGAGCTTCCCGGCGGAGTTGTTGGGACTGCAGAAACAATACGCCACCGTCGAGGGCGGCGGGCTCCTGCTGTGGCGCGAGGGACGTGGCACGCTCACGGGAGACTGGCGGGCCATACCGCGCGGGAATGCGCCGGCGATGCAGGTGCAGTTCGCCGCTGTGGGCGACCGCGCTGCGATCACGGTCGAACGGCTCCGGGTGGACACGCCGTTCGCGGAGGCGACCTTGAGTGCGCCTGTCACGATCGGGCTCGTGGGCGCGGTGGAGGTGCCGCCGGCGCGGCTCGCGTTTCGCGCGGATCTCGGGCGGCAAACTTGGTTCGACGCGCAGGGGCGGCTCGAGGGCGAACTCGCCGTGCGGGAGCGGAGCGAAGGCGCCGTGCAGGAATTCCGTTTCGCCGGCGAAGGGCTGCGATTGGCCGGGCTGGAGGTGGCTCGAGCTTCTCTGCGCGGTGCGTTGAGCTGGCCGGAGCTCGCCATGGAGCGAGTGGAGTTGGATCTCGATTCGCAGAGCGAAATCACGGTGAGCGGTTCTCTCGATCTCGAGCGGCGCACGCTGGCCAGCACCCACGTCACGGCGAAACTGGGCGAGACGTGGTTCCGCCGGTGGTTGCCGCCGGAGCTGAAGTGGTCCGCGGCCTCGCTCGAAGCGGAACTTTCCGGGCCGCTCGACGAACTGGCGCATCGCGGTCGCGCGTCGATCGCGCAGCTCGAGCGGCCTCCGCTGCGGCCGACGACCGTCGCTCTCGAGTGGATGGGGCGAGCGCAAACTTTGGAGACCTACACCGCGACGGTGGAGACGGGTGAGACGGCGCTGCGCGTTGTCGGAGCCGCGAACCGCGACGGTGCCCAGTTGCGGGAGCTCCACTGGCGACGCGACGGCACCGAGGTGCTGACGCTCGCCGCTCCCGCGACGATCGTCTGGGCGCCGGAATGGCGCGCCGACGCGGTTCGGCTGGACGGTCCCGGCGGCCGACTGGAAGTCGCCGTTGGCGCCGGCCCGCAACGCACGTTTCGCATCGCGGCGCGGGGCCTCGGAAGGGCGCTGCTCGACGACTGGATCGCCATGGAGGGGCCGGATTGGACGATCGACTCGCTCGACGCAAACGGGCGGACGCAGGACGGCGCGTTGTTGTTCGAACTCGCCGGCGCCGGCACCGCGGCCGTGGAGGACGGTCGGGCGCGCATCGAGATCTCGGCGGCGGGAGAGCGCGACGGGATCCTGGTGCGGCGATTGGCGATTTCGGACGACGCCGGTGTGCCGCTCGTGCAGGCGAGCGGCCGGCTGCCGGTGGCGGGCGAGTTGGCGCCGGCTCCGCGGTGGCGGTTGCTCAGGGACGGCCGAGTCGAGTGGCAGGCGGAAAGCCGGCCGGACTCCGCGTTGTGGCCGCAGCTCGCGGCGCGTCTTGGTGTGAGGCTGGAGGCGCCGCAGGCCCGCTTGCGGCTGGACGGCACAGTGGAGCGGCCGCAAGGCAGCCTCGAGATCGATGTGCCACGCCTCGGCCGGATTGCGGGAGAAAAAGAGTCGTCGTTGCCGGAAGTCGAAAACCTTGCGCTGCGGGCGCGCATCGAGCGCGACGGACTCGTGGTGGAGTCGCTCGCCGCCACGATCGAAGGGCAGGCGGTGCGCGCGAGCGCGCGTCTGCCGGTGGCGCCGCACGACTGGGCCCGGCTCGCGCGGGAACCGGCGAGCTTCGATTGGCAGCAGGCCGAAGCCACGCTCGAACTGCCGTCCGCCGACCTCGGTCGCCTGGCGCGGAGCATCCCGGGTTTCCCGCTCGCACAGGGCCGATTGAGTGTCACCGCAGAATTGGCACGCGGTGGCCGGCTCACGGGGTCGCTGCGGCTGGCCGAGGGCGCATCGCGGCCGTTGCCGCCGGTCGGCGTCTTGCAGAATATGACTGCCGAAGCGGAGCTTGCTGGGCGCACCATCGAACTGCGGGAGTTCTCGGCCCAGCTCGGCGGCGAGACTGTGACGCTCCGCGGGCGCGTGGATCTGGCCGATCTCGCCGCGCCGCGTCTCGCGCTCGAACTCGCCGGGCGCAACGTGCCGCTGGCGCGCAAGGCGGGGCTGCTGCTCCGTTCGAATCTCGCGTTGAGCGCGCGCACCGACGACGCCGGGCGGACGCGGCTCGCCGGCACGGTCGAGCTGCACGACGGGCTCGTGCTGGTCGATCTGCAGCAGTTCATCCCGACGGGCGTGCGCGGCACCGAGCGGCCGCCGCCGTACTTCGCGGTGGAGCAGGCGCCGTTTCGCGACTGGCTGCTGGATGTGGCGATCACCGGGGCGCGCGGCGTGCGTCTCCACACTCCGGTGGCAACCGGCTTCGTTTCGCCGCGCCTGCGGCTCGAGGGGACGCTCGGCGCACCGTTCGCGGTGGGCGAACTGAACCTCGAGAGCGGCCGCATCCTGCTTCCGTTTGCCGGCTTCGAGGTGCAACTCGGCTCGGTGCGGTTGTCCCGCGAGGATCCCTATCACCCGCAACTCAACCTCGCCGCCACCTCGCGGCGCTACGGTTACGACCTGCGGCTCGAGGGCCGGGGTAGCGTGGGCGAGCCGATCCTCACGTTGTCCTCGGTGCCGGCGCTCACCTCGGAGCAGGTGTGGCTGCTGGTGATGGCCGGCCAGCGTCCGGACGACACGGCGGGTGCGGCCGGTCTCGCCGACCGCAAGCGGCTCACCGCCCTCGGCACGTATCTGGGGCGGGGTTTCTTCAACGGGAGCGGCAGCGACGATCCCGACCGGCTCACGATCAGCTCCGGCGAACAGCTCACCCAGCAGGGCGGCGAGACGTACCTCGTCGAGTACCTGCTCGGGCGGCGCTGGTCGCTCGTCGGCGAGTACGACGAGTTCGACGACTACAACGTGGGCGTGAAATGGCGCGTCTACCAAGCGGGAGGCGACGATGAACGCCGCTGAGCGCAGAGGGCGTTGCGCCCGCCGACTCGGGAGCGCGCTGCTGGCGTTGGCGCTCGGTGCGACGGCTGCGGGCGAGGCGACGATCAAGGTCGACGGGCTCGGCTGGTTCGACGATCGCGAAGCCGAGCGAAACCTCGCCTTGCTGCTCGATCTCCCGAAACGGGAAACACTCGACGCGGGCCAGCTCGAGGACGCGGCGTTGATCCTGCTCTCGACGTTGAACGACGCGGGCTACCTCGCGCCGGAGCTCACCGTGGAGTTTCGCGACGCCACGGGCGAGCAACGCGAACAGCCCGTCGATGCCGCGCTAAGCACGCCGCTACCGCGTCCGCTTGAAGTGACCGAAGCGCGGATGCGCATCAAAGAGGGCCCACGTTTCCAATACCGACAGATCGATTTCGAAGGGCTCACGGCGCTTACGCCGGAGGCGGCGCGGACGTTCTTCCGGGGCGAGCCGATGCTGATCTCGCTGCCGCGGGAGCGGCTGCATTCGCCCGGGCGGCTGGCGCGCAGTCTGGCGAATCTGCGCGAGGAGCTGCGGCAGCGCGGCTTCGCCGAGGCGCGCGTGCGCGTGGCGGAGTTGCGGAGTGAGGCGGCGACGGGCGATGTGCGGTTGCGGGTCGCGGTGGAGGAGGGGCCGGAGCATCGCGTGGCATCGCTCGAGTGCGCCGTGCAGGCCGACGCCCCGCAGCCGCCCGCGACGGCGATGGCGGACCGGGTCGGCCGGCCGTGGTCGGCGTTGTGGGAACAGGATCTCGCGACTTGGCTGCGGCAGTGGTATTTCCAACGTGGGTATCCGGATGTGCAGGTCCGCGTGCGCACGGACGTGCGGCCGGCGGTGGCCGGCGGGCGCGCGGTCGCGGTCGTCGCCGAGATCGCGCCGGGCCCGCAGGTGCGGCTCGGCGCGGTGCACTTCACCGGCAACGCGCGCACGAACGAGCGGACGTTGCGCCGTCTCGTGCGTGCGCGGGACGGGGAGCTGTTCAACCCGGTCGCGTTCGACAACGGGCAGGCGCGGCTCTCGCGACTGGGAATCTTCCGGTCGGTCGAGATGACGGCGGTGCCGGTCGACGACGCGACGCGCGACATGGTGTACGAGGTCGTCGAGGGGCGGCGCGAGGAGCTGAGCCTGCTGGCGGGCTGGGGCTCCTACGAGCAGTTGCGCGGCGGCTTCGAGTGGCGGCATTTCAACCTCTGGGGCCGGGCGCACACGGACAACCTGCAGGTGGTGCAGTCGATGAAGAGCTCGCGCGGGCGCTACACGTACACGGTGCCGGAGCTGTTTGGAACAACGCTCGACGGCAGCGCGCGGCTCTTCGGGCTGCACCGCGAGGAGTTGTCGTTCACCCGTGACGAGTTCGGCGGCAACGTGTCGGTGCAATGGCCTTGGCGGGCGTTGCGTGCGCAGTTGACGACCGGTTACACGTTGCAGCGTTTCCGGATCACCGACAACGAGCTCGCCACCGAGCCGACGGACCTGAAGCGCACGAATTCCTCGAGCATCAACTTCGGCTTCGTGCGCGACCGGCGCGACAACCCACTCACGCCCCGCCGCGGCTCCCGGCTGTTTGCGCAGCTCGAGCTGGCCAGCCGCTGGCTCGGCGGCGAAGTGGACTACCAGCAGCTGCGACTCGGGGCTTCGTACCACACGACGCTCGGCGCAGGCCGCTGGCTCCATGCGGCGGCCGTGCACGGGCTCGTGCTCACGCTCGGCGCCGACGATCGCGAACTGCCGGTGAGCGTGCGGTTCTTCCCCGGCGGCGCGGATTCGATCCGCGGGTACAACGAGGGCGAGGCGGCGCCGCGCGCGGCCAACGGCGAGTTCGTGGGCGCCAAGAGTTATCTGCAGCTGAACGTGGAGCTGGAGCAGGCGCTCGCGGCGAATTGGTCGGCGGTGGCATTTGTGGACGCGCTCGGGATCGCGGCGCGCGTGGCCGACTACCCGTTCGCGGAGGAGCTCTATGCGGCGGGTGTCGGAGTGCGTTATCGCACGCCGATCGGTCCCGTGCGGCTCGAGTACGGGCGCAATCTGAATCCGCGCGCCGGCGACCCGTCCGGTACCTGGCACCTCTCGATCGGGATGCCGTTCTAGCGAGGGCGTGCGGTTGGCGTGGGCAGCGAGAGCGGAGATCGGGGGTGGGGGCGGTCGCGGCGCGTGGGCACAAAAAAACGCCGACCCAGATGGGCCGGCGTGGATCGCAGGAGAGGAAACGGAGTCGTTCAGCGGAGCACTTTGCGCAGCCAATCGCGCAGCATTTCCTTGTCGTAGAAGAGCTCTTCACCGCGGCCGACGAGGCGGGTGATGTTGAGGTAGTTCATGTCCGAGAGTGACTCCTGCCCTTCCTTCACGACGGCGCCAGCTTCGTTGGTGATCTGGTAGGAGAACTTCATGCGCGGGATGTAGATGTCCTTCATCACCCGGATGTCGCGGTTGGCCGGCATCGAGGGGAGGTAGTCGCCCGCGAGGTCGATGTCGGTGAAGTTCATGGTCAGCTTCTGTCCGGCGGGCAGCCACCGGCCGGCCTCCTCGACGACGAGTTTGCGGATTTCGTTGAGGTAGTGGTCGCGCCCTTTGTCCGTGCCGGTTTGCGAGTCCTTCACGTCGGTGAACTTTTCCGGATTCTCGAAGGTGACCGTGGCGCGCGCCTCATCGGCGGCCAGCGAACGCAGCGGCTGCCCGAGAGCGAGGAGCGTGGCAGCGGCGAACAGAGCACGAAGGGGAAGGGTGGTTTTCATAACGGGGGTGGTTTGATGGCTTCGAAACAAGAACGTTGGCGAGCGCTCCGACGAAAAGGGCCGGGAAACACCCGCGTGGTTGTTTTCTAGTGCCTCTTAGTCCGCCGTCCGGGCGGGAGGTTCCGTAGAGGCTGGTGCTGAGAGGCGAGCTCCACCGTGGACGCGGCCCCGATTCCTGCGGGCCGCTCGGCGAGGGCCCTTGCGAGGAGAGGCTCGCACTCGGAGGGGCTATTTCCCGCGGAGCTGGTCGAGCAAGTCTTGCGCGGCGGTGCCGATCTCCTTGCCGAAATCCGACGCCTTGTCGCGGAACGTGCGATCGCCCAGCGACGCGACGGCGGTCTTCGTGACCATCGTCAACACCTCGGGGAGGATCTCCGCCGCGGCCTCGGCGGGCGTCACGCCGCCCTTCGCCACGCCGATGTCGTGCAACTCCAGCTTCGCGAGCGGCACCTCGAGCGTGGTGTTGCCGACGGCCACGGTGACGCGCGCGTTCTCGAGCACAAAATGCCGGATGATGATCTTCTTTGTCGGGCCCGCGGCGGGCTCTTGCGTGGCGGCCTTGCCGTCGCCCGCGGTGTTGCGGCGGACATTTTCGAGAATTGTGCCGAGGTTCGACGAGACGAGCTTGGTCTCGAAGATGAACTCCGGATTCGCGACCACGACTTCCTGCACGTCGATCGTGTCGCCGAAAAGCGAGAGCGGCTTCACCGCCACGGAGACTTCGCGCACGGAAAACGCCTTTGCGGTGTGGAACCCGGTCGGGTTGCCGATGAACAGTTCCCGCAGCCAGCCGCCGCCGCTCAGCGGCGAAAGATGCGCCGAACCGAGCGCGACCTGGGTGCCCGTCACGGGCGGACCGTAGCGGTTCACGGCGGCCACGGCCCCGCGGCCGAGCATGTCGCCGAGAAAGAAATAGCCGCCGATCGCGGCCACGAGCACAACCAGGAGCAGGACAACTTTGGTGGTCTTCATGCGCAGAGTGGGACGAAGCTAGCCCCCGAAGGTTCCCGGGCAAGAACGCGTCCGCCCGCCTCCGTGCGCCGGGCGACCGATTTCAGCAGCGATCGCTCGCGTGGCCCGCGAACAGGCCCACGCGCTCCTCAAGCCCCGGACGCAGGCGTTCCCAGTGCTCCGCGGTGAGCGCCGTGGCGGGCCGCCCCTCGTATTCCCACGGGAGCGCGTGTGCGTTCAACCCCACGAAATGCGCACCGCAGGTGCCGAGGTGCGGCACGTGCGGCGGGAAGGGCGAGCAAATCGTCACCTCTTCCGCCGCGACGACGAGCACCGGGCCGGCGCCGGCGAGCGCGAAGGTTTGCAGCCCCTGCTCGTCGAGTTCGCTGCGCAGCGTTGTCGGCCGGCAGTCGAGTGCGTGCGCGAGCGCCGCGGCGAGATCGAAGCCCGGCGGCAGTCCGCGGATGCCGCTGTTGCGCGGGGCCGGGCCGCACTCCTCCGCAAACTGGCCGAAACACGGACGCACATCCTCCGCGAGCACGGTGTGGCTCGGGTGCGCGCCGTCGAGCCACGTATGGAGTGCGGCGGGCGCCGCCCAGAGGATGCAGTCGTTGTCGAGCGCGAGTTCGTAGCGGTCGGGCGCGAGCCGCAGCGGCGCAAATTTCCACGAAGTGCCCTCGCTGAGGGTGGCGTCGAGGTGCCGCCGCAGGAACTCCGGCAACTCCTCGCGCCGCGACTCGCGCCAGAGCACGCCCGGTGGCAGCGGACCGGTGAGTGCGCGGGCGTCGCCGGGCGCGACGGAGTTCACGCAGATTACATAGCTCGCGCGCGGGCCGAACACCCGGTGCGCGCCCCAGACCGAGAGTTGCAGCGCCTCGAAACCGCGCCGACTCACGGCGCCCACGGTCCAGCGAACGAGGAGGCGGTCGGCCAGCATGGCGGAGTTCACGCCGCGGGTGCGCGCGTGCGGACGCGCGCCGTCCACACCTGCTCGTCGTGCGCGCCCCAGCGGTATTTGTACGGTTCGCGGCCGCGCAGGAAATCGAAGACCGCCGCGCCTTCGTCGCGCGCCCTCCGCTGCGCGTAATCGACGACGAGGTTGCCCACGCCATGCCGCTGCCACGCGGGATCGAAACCGCCGAGGTAATAGTAGGCGCGGGCCGCGTGCCGGAACCCGTAGTAGCAGGCCACCGGCACGCCCTCCACCGCGAGGCAGTGCAGCCGGAGGATGCCGTGTGCGAGCAGCGCCGGGGCCGCGAGCTCGTGGAAACGCCGCACGCATTTCTCGGCGAGCACGCCACCGTCGCCGAGCGCGAGCCAGCGCGAGGTGTGCAGGCGGAACAACGTCGCGAGCAGGCGCGGGAGCGTGAGCGCGTTCGCCGTCTCCATTGCGACCAGCCCGGTGCGCGCGAGCCGGCGCCAGTCGTAGGCGAGCTTGTGCCGCCAGCCCGGCGACGCGCCATCGACCTCGAGCGCGAGCGTGGGGCAGGCTTCGCCCACCGCGATCCAGCTTATCGCGGATGGCCCGCCGCGCGCGACCGCCAGCAACGGCGAATCGCCGCGCAATCCGTCGAGCTCGATCCATTCCCACTCGGCCGGCTCCCGCGCGAGCCGCCGCCAGAGGAGCGCCGCAAACGCGCTCGCGTGTTCTGGGGC
Source organism: Opitutaceae bacterium (assembly GCA_035298965.1). GTDB lineage: Bacteria > Verrucomicrobiota > Verrucomicrobiia > Opitutales > Opitutaceae > CAJCBL01. Next base: position 14,532 of record DATGXO010000093.1, read on the forward strand.
GCAGGTCGCATCGAGGTAGTCGCTCACGCCGCAGCCGGCGAAACGCAGCGCTCCGGTGGCGCGCTCGAGCGCGAAGGCCGCCACGCCGACCAGCCGCTCCTCCTCGCGTTGCACGAAGACCCGCGCCGCGTGCTCCGCTCCGAAAATCGAATACCACGGGAGCAGCCAGTCGGGCGACTGGAACGGCGTCGCCCGCGGGTCGGCGCGCCACAGCGCGAGCCACTCGTCGCGCAACGTTTCGATCCGCTCCGGGTCGGTGAGACACTCGAGCGTGGCGGCGGGCGTGGCGGGGGCGAGTTCAGGCGGACGCATGGCTCAAAGTCCCTTCGAGGTCGGCGGCGGTCTCCGCCGCGATGAGTTGGCCGTACAGGGCGAGGTAGCGCGCAGTCATGCGCTCGAGCGAGAAACGCCGCCGGGCCCGCTCGCGGCAGACTTCGGGGTCGAGCTGCGCCGCGGCGGCGATCGCCTCGGCCATCTCGGCGGTGTCCTGCACCAGAAATCCGGTGACGCCGGGCTCGACGATCTCCTCGAGCGCGCCGCGGCGGAAGGCGACCACGGGCGTGCCGCATGCCAGCGCCTCCATCGCCACGAGCGAGCTCGTCTCGGGCACCGTGCTGGTGACGAGCAACGCGCGCGCTTGCCCGAGGAACGCCGGTTTCTCGGCGAAACGCGCGGGGCCGAGAAAACGGCAGCGCGCGCCGAGGTGCGGCCGGATTTCCTCGGCGAAATACGTTTCGTGCGCGGCGAACGGGAACACGCGCCCCGCGATTTGCAGCGCCACGCCGGCGAGCCGCGCCGCCTCGATCGCGAGATGCACGCCCTTCTCCGGGCAGATCCGCCCGAGCCAGGCGACGTAATCCGCCTTGCGGCCGCGCCACTGGAGGGCGGCGGTCGGCACGCCGTTCTCGATCACCGGCAGGTCGCCACACGCGGCCGGGCAGTTGCGAGCCTGCGAGCGTGAAACGCAGTTGAGGTGCGTCGCCGGTCGCGCGGGCGGGAGCGCGTATGTCGGATACCACGCGGGCGGCAGGTGCAACGTCGCGAGCACCGGCACGGGCGGGCGCGGCAGATATGCGGTGAAGTCGATGCCATGGAGGTGGACGAGGTCGACGGGTTCCTCGGCGAGCACGCGCTCGATCGTCGCGCGGTGGTGCGCCTGCAGCCCGGGTTGCGAATGGCTCAGCGCGCGCTCGCTGCGGCCGGGCGTGGCGATCAGCTCGCCGGCGCAGCGTGAGCCTGCGCAGGCGATCACGAGCGAGCGATGCCCGGCGCGCACGAGCGCCGCGTCGAGCGCGGTGAGGATCTGCTCGGCTCCGCCCACGGCGTCGCAGCCGACAGGCGACAGCGGAAAGGCGACGTTGAGGATGTTCATGGCAACGGTGCGCCGCGGGCGGGGAGGCCGAGCGCGGCAAAAGCCGCACGGGCGCTCGCGCGCCAGGTGGCGCCGGTGGGGCCCCAGCCGAAGTGTTCGTAGAGCAGTTCGCCAGGATGCGGCGGGGCGGTGAAGTCGTAGGCCGGTGCGGGCCGGAAGCGCTCGGCGTCGAGCGGCACGAGGCGGAGCATCGCCTGTTGCGAGGCGTGGCAGTCGAGCAGGCGGCGTTTCAACAACTGCGCGCGCCGATCCAGCGACCGCGTGTACACCGGCACGGGCGCGGGGAGAAACGCGCCCCACTCGATCTCGCCGCGGCAACGATGGTACGAGGTCATCTCGAGCACACGCGGCGCGATGCGGCCGGTGGCGCGGAGCAGGCGGCAGGCGGCGTGGACGGCGAACGCCGTGGCGTCGTGGTCGGGGTGGCCGCCCTCGTACGGATGCGTGACGACCGTCGCCGGAGGCCGCTCGGCGAAGAGCGCGGCGAGCGCGCGGGCGAGCTCCACGAGGCTGGCGTACGCCTCCTTGTCCGGCAGGCCGAAGCTGTGGAGCTGCGTGGCCTGGTGTCCGCAGGTCGTGAGCACGCGACAGAGTTCGCCGTGGCGCAGCGCGGCGTATTCCGCGCAGTCGCGGCAACCGGCGCGGCGGGCATCGGCGCCGTCGCGCGGGGCGCCGTCGGTCACGCAGACGAGTTCGACGGACGGCAGATAGGGAAGCGTGGCGCCGAGGCCGATCGTCTCGTCGTCGGGGTGGGCGAAGACGACGGTGACGCGTGTCGGAGAAACGGATGCCGGCTGGCCGCGCGTCGCGGGTTGAGGGCGGGCGGGGCGCATCCGGGTGGCGAGGGGTGGTGGTGCGGCGGCGGGCATGCCGGGAGGATTCCACAACGGCGGAGCGGCGTCTGCGGGGCGGCGCGCGGGACACGAGGTGCAGCAGAGCTCCTCGCCAGCGATGGGGCGGCGGCCTGTCGCGCGCCGACCGACGCGGTTTCCCGGCGGCACCGCACGCAGGGCGCGACATCCACCTCGACGCTGCGGCGCGGGCGGGTTTGATACGCGGCATGCCGTCGCCCTCCCGCCGCTCCAGTTCGAAAGCCGCCGCGTTGTTTCGCGGCACCGAGACCTTCACCACGCTGGGGGACTGGCTGCGTTTCGCGGTGTCGCTGTTCAACCGCGAGGGGCTGGAGTTTGCGCAGGGTACGCCGCACGCCGGCGACGAGGCGCTCGCTCTGGTGAAATGGGCGCTGCACCTCGACGAGGATGTGCAGCCGTTCCTCGGCGCGCGGCTCACGCCGGCGGAGATCGCGGAGATCAAGGCGCTGCTCGCGCGACGCGCGGTCGAGCGCCAGCCGCTCGCGTACCTCACCGGCGAGGCATGGCTCGGCGGGCAACGTTTCGCGGTGAGTGAGCACACGCTCATCCCGCGCTCGTATTTCGTGGAGCTGATCCAAGGCGAACCCGGTCTGCGCGCGTGGCTCGGTGCGCGTCAACCGCGCCGGATCCTCGAGCTCTGCACGGGAAGCGGCTGCCTCGCGATCCTGCTCGCGCAACGTTTCCCGGACGCGCAGATCGTGGCGACCGATCTCTCGCACGACGCGCTCGATGTGGCACAGCACAATGTCGCGCTGTACGGGCTCGCGGGCCGGATCGGCCTGCGGCAGGGCGATCTCTTCGGCGCGCTCGAGGGCGCGGGCGACGAGCGGTTCGACCTCATCGTCGCGAACCCGCCATACGAGCCGGCGGAATTGTGCGATCAACTTTCGCCGGAGCTGCGCCACGAGCCACGGCTGGCGCTCGATGGCGGCGCCGACGGCATGGACTGCGTGCGCCGGATCGTGAACGAGGCGCGCGCGCATCTCGCGCCCGGCGGCGTGCTGGCGATCGAGCTCGGCGGCCTGCGGCACGTGCTCACGGCGGAGTTTCCCGGGCGGGCGTTCGACTGGCCGGTGCAGGCGGACGGCAGCACGCCGGTGTGCGTGATCCGCGCGAAGGACCTGCCGCGGTGAGCAAGCCGTGACGGTTCAACACATCCGAAGCAATTGGACACAGGTCACAGAGATAAGGCAGGAGAGCACAGCGATTTCGGACCCAAAGGCATCGGAATAGCCGCACGACTTGGGTGTGTGCCTCGAGGCACGCCTCCGCTCCACCACGCAATTGTCTGCGATTTCCTTCCGTCTCTCCTCCGCCTCTGTGGCCTGTCTGAACTGCCGTTTCCCGGCTGACGTGCCCGTCGGAAAGAGGACGGCCGGCGCCGGTGAAGACGCCGGCCGTGAGACAACCGGGGAGGCCGCGGCTGCTGACCGCGCCGCTCTTCGGTCGAAGGGTTAGTCCGCCTTGCGTTTCGCCTTCTTGGGCGGCGTGAAGGCGCTGCGCATCCAGTCGGTGAGCAGTTGTTTCTCGTAGTAGGCGGGATCGTTGCGGCCGATCGGCGCCTGCTGGAAACGGAAGGCGAGGTCGGTGAGGCGCTCCGAGCCTTCCTTCACCACGGCGCCGCCGGAATCGAGCACCTGGTAATCGAAGACCAGGCGCGGCGGGGCGGTATCGCGGATGTAGCGCACACGGCCGAAATCGGGACCGCGCCACGGCTCGACGACGCCGGCGAGGTCGATGTCGCGCATCGTGATCACGAGCGTCTGGCCGGGCTCGAGGGCTTTGCGCACGAGGGCGGAGAGGTGGCGGTTCAGCTCGCCCCAGATAATATCGCTACCGATCTTCGTGGTGCCGCCCTCGACGACGATGTCGGTGAACTTCTCCCAATCGGCGAACGTGAGTTTGACCTTCGGGGTGTTCGCGGGCTCCGGCGCGGCGCGCAGGGCGGGCGTGGCCGGCAGCAGCAGGCAGAAGGCGGCAAGGAGCGGACGGAGGAACAGTTTCA
>DATGXO010000094.1:0-33025 GCA_035298965.1 Opitutaceae bacterium
ACTTCGAGAGCTACGAAAAAGCCGCCAAGATCATGGGCAACAGCGCTGAGATGGTGAAGAAGCACTACGCCGGACTGGCAACCAAGGCACAGGCGGAAGCGTTCTTCGCGTTGACGCCGGAGGGTTGGCGCGAGTAAGTGAGCACTACACCCCGATGAAACGAGCACTTTTCCCCTTGATCGTGGCCGTGCTGATCGGCGGCTGCGCAACGCCCTACCAGAACGATGGCTTGATCGGCGGAGCCAGCGAAACCCAGCTCTCGGCCACGCAGTACCGGGTGCGCTTCCGCGGCAACGCCCACACCACGCCGGAGCGTGCGGCCGACTTTTGCCTGCTACGCTGCGCGGAGATCGCGCTGCGCGAGGGGTTCCCGTGCTTTGCCATCGTAGACGAGCGGACACGGGTGGACCACACGGAATGGCAACAGCCCGGCGCCTACCAGGCTGACCTACGTCGCACCGGCCCGAACACCTATCAGGGCAACGTGACCGGCGGTCCAACAACGTGGAACTACGCCCGCCCCACGACCGACAACTCCATCGTGTTGCTTGGTGCCGATGCCAAAGGCCCGAGCGTGTACGAAGCCGCCTTCATCACCAAAAGCGTGAAAGCGCGATACGGGATCAAAACGCCGGACCCGGTGGCGGAGAAATTCAGAGGCTACACGGCCGACGAGATGGAAGCGGCTGCAGCTGAGTTCGAGACAGCAGGAAAGATCGAACTGGCGGCTGATGCGCGGAAAACGGCGGCGGAACTGCGGGCAGCGAGGAAATGACGACGGCTCCCATGATCGAAGTCGCGAAATTTCTAGCGCGTTACGTGGGGTGGTTGTTGTTGGCTTTCATCGCAGCCACAATTCTGGTTCGATTGGCTCCGGATAACCCGTTGCCTGAGTGGCAGATAGGTGCTCTGTTGCTGGCTGGTCTTGTGATGGTGCTGCTTATTTCGATCCCTAGCCGAGACTAACGTTTCAGTTTCGTCGGCCCGTAGATGACGAAGGGTGCATCGGGCGCGCGAAGATCATTCTGGATGAGCAGGGCGACGTAGGCGGAGAAGGAGCGGAGCCCGAGTTCCTTGGCGCGAGCCGTACCGGCCGCGCGTGTTTCGCGGGGAAGGGAAACGCTGCTCTTGTTGACCGAGAACTTCGAAGGCATGCCCGAGCGCATGCGTCACATCCAAACGGAGCAACGCGCAGGCGGTGCAGCCTGGCTGCACCACTCAGGGTTCAAGGCACCAGCGTGGCTGGTGATAGGGACAGGGAAACGCCCCCGCCGGCAGCTCGGGAAACAGGATCAGCTCGCCTTGGGTTTCGGCGGCAGACTCGCGCGGGCGGTGGGGGCGCCGGCGTTTTTTCGCGGTCTTGTCTGTTCAGGCTCTGCGGCCAACTGGATGGCGGGCTCGGCCTGCTGATAGAGTGCCTGTGGTTTGGCGCTGCGATCAACCTGCTCAGCACGACCGCGCAGGATCGCCTGCGCCATTCCGGTCAATGAAAACCGAATCCCGGAATTGGTGACAGCTTCCGGCCCGAGCACTTCGAGATCGGCCTGAATCCCCGGAGGGAGCGCGGCAAGCCAGGCGATATCGCCATCAACCAGCGAACTCCACACCGTATCCGGATTCGCTCCTGAGCGAATGACTTCATCCCAGAGATGCGCCCGCAATAGCGAAACAACCACATCGTTGCGGTTGGAAAAATAGCCGACCATGCGCGCGAGCGAGTCGGAATCGACGCGGCTTTCCCCCAGACGTGAAATCACGGAGTTGTTTATCCCGATTTTTTGGGCGAAGGCGCGCGCGGAGATAGGTTCGGCATCGAGGATGGCCTTGAGCGCGCGATGGAAATGGTTGGCCGGTTGATTCACTGGCGCGAGGAGAACACAGCGTTGCGCAGAAAACAACAAAAAAGGCTTGCCAATGTGCTGCGCGCAAATCAACGTGCTGCCCACAAACCACCGCCATGCGTATAAAAACCGTTGTGCAGCACTTGCTGGAGGGGATCCGAAATACTGGCACAGAGGCGGATCGCGAGGAAGCCAAGGATCTGCTTCAGCGCCTCGAGCAAGAGCCAGTCGCGCGCCCGGCGCCGTCCGGCATCCGCTACGCGCGGGCGCAGAAGAAGGGAGGCCGCCGTGGCTAACCTCGTGCGCACGGAGATGGGGCTGCAGGTCCACACCGGTGGGCGCGCGGCGGATCGCGAGCGCCGGCAGCCGGTGCAGCCGATGGCTGCCGGCAGGAACGCCTTTGAGATCGCCACCCGCCAAGGCAACCGCCGCTGGGAGGATACCTACGTGACGGCCGAACAGGCCGCGGAATTCCTCGGACTCTCCCGCCCGGATCTGTTGGCGCCATACATCGCCGAAAAGCACCTGACCCCGTATCGGCGCATGGGCAGCCAGCGGCGGCTGTTTCGCCGTGAGCAGGTGGAAGCGCTGGTACGACCGGACGCGGCCGCGTGAACGCGAGCTCTTTCCTATGGTAGCCGAACATCAAAGACAGAATCTCAGCGGCGGCCGCTCGGCTGCGCGCTTCGCTCAACCGCAACGCGACAACGGGCCGAAGCCGGAACCGAAGGAGACCGGCACCCGCATCTGGAAGCTGGTCCATAGCTACCGGGTTGGGGAGACCTTCTCCAACACCACGGCGGTGGCCCAGTTGCCTGCTGGCTGTCTCGTGCGCACCTGCTCGCGCAATGCGCGCGGCTGCGCCGAGGCGCTCTGCTTCGTGCCGGGGGCCAAGCTGACCGACTTCGCGGGAGGTACCCGATGAATGACGCGGAGACATACCACGGCCCGCGCACCGAAGAGGATGCTGCGACATTGCGGCCGTTCGTTCCGACCGAGACGGTGCTACGCCTCGATGATCTCTCGCGGGCGGCGTGTGCCGAAAGTGAAAAACAAAATGCGCGGCGCTCAAAACTGAGTGCTGAATTGAAACAGGCCACGGAAGCGGCACGGGCGGCACGGCAGAAGGTCAACGCTCTCCGCAAGCAGCTGAGCCAGATCCCGTATCTGTCGGCTTTTCGCGAAGTCGACGACGCCCGGGATAAAGCGTGGGGCTTGGCGCGTGATCTGAGAACCGCCGCCATTGCGGCAGGGCAGACGCTCCGCCGTGAAACCGCCAAGGAGCTCGAACTGCGCTGCCACCCGGAAAGGAGAGCAGCATGAACGCCCCGGCTGATCTCGACATCGCGTCGATTCTGGCGCGCACCTGCGAGGACCAGCGCGCGATGCTGCAGCGGATGCACGACGAGCTGACCCGCGCTCGGACGGCGTTGGCAACGGCGGACTGCGCGCAGACGACCGGTGAAGAACTCGGCGATGCGATCTGCCGGCTGGCCGGCGAACGCGATGGCGCCCGCGCGGCGCTGCACACAATCGGCCGCGCGTTCGGCATCGATCAGCCGGACACGGAAGCGGGCCGCCAGGCGATCCTTCACCGCGTGCTGCACGTGGCGGCGCGCCAACCCAAACCTGCCGCGCTGCCGCGGCTCATCCTCGCCCCGTCATGATCGCCGAAACTGACACGGATTTTGCGGCGCTGACCGCACCACTCGCGCAGCAACGTGCTGCCGCTACCAAGGAAACCAGCCGGGCGCGGCCCAAAAACTGCGCCCGGCTGCATCCGATCACCCGCTGGAAGATCGCGCTGCAGTACGCCATGGGCGTGAAGGTGGATTGCATCGGGGCCGAGTTCAAAATCTCGGGCCGGCACGTGAGCGGTATCGCGGTGCGCTTCGGCCTGCCGCTGCGCGGCCATAAACCGGTGCCACAGAACCCGGCCGACGTGGAGCATCTGCGCCGCTGGGCGCGCCGCAAGGCGGACGCCATGCGCCGGGAGGCCGCAGAGTGGGCGGTGATCGCCGAACTCGAGTGACCTGAAACTCGAAACGGAGAACGCGAAACGCTGAACCATCCACTGATTTCCCATGGCAACACATCAAAACACCCCCGCGGCCGCCGGAGCTGGCAACAACTTCGTGGCCGTACTGACTCAACTCCACCGCGGCTCGGCTGTGGTGGACGCTTCCGAAGGACTCGCCGAAGTCGTGAAGGCCGTGCGCGAGAACGGCAAGAAGGGCAAGCTGACGCTCACCATCGCGGTGGTGCCGCTGAGCAAGGGCGACGCGGTCGACCTTGTGTGTGAGGTTACGACGAAGACGCCGAAGCCGAACAAGGGCAGCTCGCTCTTCTTTGTGTCCGAAGACGGCACGCTGGTGCGCAACGACCCGCGGCAGGGCGAGCTGAAACTGACGGTGGTGGGCGAGCCCACCAAGGCGGCTCCGCCGGCGCGCACCGGGTCCTGATTTCCATCCCGTAACCCAACCCGAACCAAGGTTCTCTATGAACGAATCGAATACAGCCCCCCGCACTGAAGCCGACGCCGTGGCCGCCATCGCCGCGCGCGTGATGCCCGAATTCCGCAGCATCGCCAGCACGCCGCTGGCGATCCATCGCGACGGCAAGATCGAGAGTCTCGAGCGCTACCTGCCGGAGCCGCTGCGCGAGCGAGCAAGGGCGGTGTTCAACGAGCCGCAGAGCTTCATCAACTACGTGATGGCACACGACGACGAGGGCACACACCTTTTCGGCGATGTCACGGAGGCCGGCGGATCGTTCACCGCGATTCTCGACTATCACCTGCCAACGGCTGGCGATACTTCCAGGCAGGGCGCGCAGTGGGGCGAACACACGGCGCGGCTCAACCTCCAGGTGACGCCGGAATGGCAGCGCTGGCTGGGCAGCAATGCCAAGCCGTTCGAACAGGCGCAGTTCGCCGAGTTCCTCGAGGACAACGTGCGCGACGTGGTAAAGCCCTCGGGCGCCGAGTTGCTCGAGGTGGCCTTGACACTGCAAGCCGCGAAGAAGGTGGCGTTTCGCTCGGGAATGCGCCTGAGCAACGGCGAGCATCAGTTGACCTACGTGGAGGAGATTGCCGGCCAGGCTGGCGCCACGGGCCAGCTGCAGGTGCCGGAACGCTTCACGATCGCGGTGGCGCCGTTCGAGGGCACGGAGCCGGTGGAGATCGAAGTGCGGCTGCGCTATCGCCTGATGGAGGGGCGAGTGGTGTTCGTGTACCAACTCCTGCGGCCGGATGTGAAGATCCGCGAGGTGTGGCAGGGTATCCGCGAGCGGATCACGGAAGTGACCAATCGTGGTGTCTATCGCGGCACGGCGGAAGTGCTCGCGCCGAAACCCTGAACCCAATCCCGAACCCACCACGGCGATGCATACCTGCGAGACCTGCGACCACTGGAAGAAGCGCGAGGGCCGATCGAGCGGCATCGCCGTGAACGTGGGCGAGTGCCATGCGAACCCGCCCGTGACGAGTCACCACTGGCCCCTGACGCAGGGCAGCGAGTTCTGCAGCCAGCACAGCAAGGCTCAGGCGGCGCGCTACGCGCAGGCGCAGCCGGAACCGCTCACCCGCCGCCCGGCAAAACAAGGCAAACTGCCGATCGGATGAACTGCCCGGCCCCATTGCGCGACCTCCGCGGCCTGCGGCTGGCCCTCTATGATGAGGCGCTAGCCGCGGGCGCGCGTGGCCGTACCGCCGCGGAACTGCGGGCGGCGACGGCGGAAGAGGCGCTGCGCATGGGCCTGCGGCCGGAAGCCTACTCGGGGGAACTGCAGTGGCTGTTGGATCACCACCTGTTGCACGAGTACCAGACAGGGAAGTACCGGGCGCGGAGCCGCGAGGAGGCGGTGGCCTTGAATGCGGGTCGCGAACGACGGAATACGGAAGAACGAAACCCGGAAGGTGAATGTGGAAATCAGGAAATCAGGAACCTGAAACCCGAAGCTGCGCCGGCGGCGCCAGCGGTGGCGCAACTGCGCACGCCGGTCTTTGCCCCGCGCCTCGCTCGCAGAGGGCAGGGGACATTTTTCTAGCCATGAACCGAGGATTCATCACCGGCTGGACTCCCCGCGGCGGAGTGAAGGCCTACACAACGGACGGACAGCCGCGCCTGAGCTTCGAGCTCATCGTGAAGGACAGTCTCGGTGGCGAGGGTACGTGGCGCGCGGAAGTGCGCGACCTCGCCCTGATCGAGAAGGCGGAAGAGCTGCTCACGCCTGGCCGGGCCATGATCGCCGAGGTGGAGCTGTGCACGCGGCCGTACGAGAAGCAGGGCAGGGTGGTCGGTGACGTGCGGCACCTGCTGGTGCATGGGCTGGAATTTCCCGACCGCCACAAGGCGGCGGCGAGTGGGGCGGCGCCGGCGGACGAGAGGAGGGTGGCGTGAGTGACGGTATAATGGAAATTCGGGCACGGCGGGAAATGTTCCTGTTCGACAAGATCAGCATCCGCATGATCCGGAAATATGGCGTGCAGGCGGGCGACCCGCTCCGAGCCGCGCGCAGCGTTGCCGTGGTGCAGCCGATCGTGCTGAAGGCACCGGATACACAAGACTGGATGATGGAGATTCCGGCCGCGTTCGACCTCTCGCCGGAGGAAGCGCAGCAGTTCATGGACGAACTCTGGCGCGTGGGAATCCGGCCGACGGAGGGCGCGGGCAGCGTGGGCCAGATGGCCGCGACGACACGCCACCTTGAGGATATGCGGGCCGTGGCGTTTGCGAAACTGGGGGTCGTGAAACCATGAGCGCAACGACGACGATCGAATGGACCGACGCGACGGCATCGCCGTGGCTGGGCTGCACGAAGGTGAGCGAGGGTTGCGCGGACTGCTACCTGCCGCGCCAGACGCCGCTGCGGGTGCACGGGATCAAGCTCGGCGCGGGCGAGCCGCGGCACCGGGCGACATCGTTCCGGATCGGCATGGTCGCGCTGAACAACAAGGCGGTACGGGAAGGCCGGCGTATCCGGGTGTTCCCGAGCTTGTGCGATTGGCTGGATCCGGAGGTGCCGGTGGAGTGGCTGGCGGATTTTCTCGACCTGATCCGCCTGACGCCGGCGCTGGACTGGCAGCTGTTGACCAAGCGTCCACAGTGGTGGGGCCAGCAGATGATTAAGGCGGCGGGCTATGTCTACGCCGTGAGATCCGCGTCCTACCTTGAGCAGGCGGCGTGGATCACGAGTTGGTGCAATGGCACCGCGCCGGCAAACGTCTGGAGCGGCTGGACGGCGGAGAATCAGGCGCGGATGGACGAGCGCACACCCCACGGGCTCAAGATCCCGGCGCGCGTGCGGTTTGTGAGCGTGGAACCGATGCTGGGGCCGGTGGACATCCAACACGGAATGGGGCTGGATTATGCAACAAACCCGTGTTTTGGAGACGGCGACGACATTCACTGGGTGATCTGCGGCGGCGAGAGCGGCCCGAAAGCGCGGCCGATGCACCCCGACTGGGCCCGATCGCTGCGCGACCAGTGCGCCGCGGCCGGCGTGCCGTTCTTCTTCAAGCAGTGGGGCGAGTGGGCGCCGAGTGATGGCGAAAAGACCAAGGGCGAGTTCCACTTCTTCCGCGATGGGCAGTGCATGGAGCGCGTCGGCAAGAAAGCCGCCGGCCGGCTCCTCGATGGCCGCGAGCACAACGAATTTCCGGAGGTGCGCCGTGGCTAGCTTCGTTCGCCTATTCAAGCCGCAGTTTGCGGCGCCGGTGGTGGCCGGCTCGAAACGCCAGACGGTGCGGCCGGTGCCGCAGCGGAGGCCGGAGGCGGGCGACATGCTCAGCCTGCGCACGTGGTCGGGCCTGCCGTACCGGAGCCGGCAGCGGATCCTGGGCGAGACGACGATCGAGCGCGTGCGGGACGTGACGATCCATGGCACGGGCCAGATCGAAGTCGCCGGCTGCTACCTCACGACGCCTGAGATGGAAGCCTTCGCCAAGGCCGATGGCTTCGCGGACCTCGAGGCGCTACTGGCGTGGTTTCGCGCCGAGCACGGCCTCCCGTTCACCGGCATCCTGATCGAGTGGAACCTTTCCGGAACAGTTCCGGCCAACATCAACACCCCATGAAGCAACAAGCGCAGCGCAAACTGACGGACCACAGAGTGAACGGGCTGAACGAAGCCCTCGAGATCTACGTGCTCGACGAGCCGGGGCAGGGCAACGCCTGTCACCGCTACCTGATCACGATCGACGAACATGCCGAGGACAACCCGGACACGGTGGAACTCCACTTCCAGGAAGGACCGATCGCCGAGGCCGGCGTGAACGGTATCTCGCAGGAGGCGTTGCTTGCCGTGCTGCTCGACCGCCTCCGCTGTTTCCAGAGCGGCCCCTACGCGTGCCGCGAGAACGCGATCGCGCTGACGAAACTTGAGGAGGCCACGATGTGGCTCCAGAAACGGACCCGCGACCGCATGGCGCGCGGGGTGGAAGGCACGCACAAGCTCTGATTTCCCGGCCCCGTGGTGGAACCTCAAACCGTATCGCAGCGGCGGTGCCACCGCGGGGCTGTTTCATTTCTCCCCATGAAGACTCCGATGCTTCTCTCGGGCCTGCTGGTGCTGGCCCTCATTCTCACGGGTTGCGAGCCGCGGTACGGATGGCAGGAACGTTTCCAGCCAACGACCGACGCCGAGCGCAGAGCGGTGGCCGAACACGCCGAGCGCATCCTGGCGGCCACACCACGCGAACTCTCCGGTCACGATCAGGACTGGGACGATGCGATCGCCATGGCGCACTCCCAGGCCTGCCGCGCCATCTGCCGCCCGACATTCTGGGAGTGGAAAGATACACCGGGAGGCTCGTGGCAATTCACCGGCCGGTGGCGCTACGCCGAGCAAGTGCAGCCGGAGGGGAGGGCGCAGCCGTGAGAGCGAAACTTCTGCAGGAGCTGGAAGCGCATGTGGCCAAAGCCACAGGCGGAAAGTGCGAGATCGTTGAAAACGACAGGGAGGATCCGCTTGCGGAGGGCTGGCGCTACCAGATGACAATCACGATCCGGACCGGAAATGCCCTCATGAGTGCCTTGGCCAGCACCGCGATCAATGTGGCGCGGAATCTCAATGAGCGGCTGCAGAAAGCGGAAGCCGCCGGCGTGGCGATCGAGGGCCGGCTGACGCGATCGGAAGATATGGGAATCTTCCTGCACGTGACCAAACACGACGGCGGCAAGGCGGGCCTGCGCCTCGACGGCACGATGCTGGAGAACTGGGCGAAGGAACAACTAGGGCCCTGAGCACCACCCCCCACCATGTATCAAAAGATCGAAATCAACTTTCCTGTCGCGGTCGCGCTCCCGGCCGGCTGGGAAGAAAAGCTGGACCGACTGGTGGCCGAGGTGTGCCAGAAGTACGAATCGGAACATCCGGATCGGGTGATGTGGCCGATGGGGTGCGGCGCGAAAATCAACTGGTCGCAGGCGGACGCGGCGTTTCTCGGCCGTACCGCGGCACCAGGTGCGCCAGCCCAAGGCGAACCGGACCACGACGACTCCATCTACGAAGTCACCGTGTCGGAGCGCGAGCGGTACGACACGGATCCGATCTCCGCATGACGCCACGGGTAAACACCTACTTCTCGGGCGCGGGGTTGATGGACCTCGGGCTGGCACGGGCAGGACTCGACGTGCAACTAAGCGTGGAAATCGACGAGACGTGCTGCGCTACGCTGCGGCGCAACTTCGGCCACCGGGTGCAGCAGGGCGACATGCGGGAGAAGCTCGCCGAGGCGGAGCCGGAGTGCGAAGTGATGGCAGCAACGTACCCGTGCACACGTTACGCCTACAGCGCGGCCATCCATGGCCACCTGACGGGCGACGAACTCTACCTGCACTTCTTCCGCCACCTCGCGATCCGCCGGCCGGAAGCGTACCTGCTGGAGAACGTGCCGGGCATGAAGAAATTCCCGGTGGTGATGGAGGCGATGACGCGCCTGCCGGACTACCACGTGCGCGTGGTGTGCCCAGTGCAGGCTGAGACATGGCTTCCGCAGCGGCGCTCGCGGTTGATAATCATCGGCACGCGGCGGGCTTTCGCAGTACGCGAACCGGAGCCACAACTGCGGCCGGCGCTGGCGGACCTGCTCGAGGTGGAGCCAACGGTGGAGATCCCGGACTACGTGGCGCGCCGGATCCAGGGCGCCTACCGGGACGGTCCGATTGTGAGCGACCCGGCGGCGGGCGACATCGCGCCAACCTGCGTGGCGCACTACAGCAAGGACCTGAGCACGCGGCTGGTGCGCGATGCGCGGTTTCCCCATGGCATGAGGCCCTACACGGTGCGCGAGTACGCGCGCTTGCAGGGCGTGCCCGACAGCTTTGAGTTCGCCGGCACACCCCAGCAGGCCTACCGGCAGATTGGCAACGGTGTTGCCGTACCGATGGCGGAATGGGCGGGGCGCGAGTTGCTTCGCTATTTTTCGCGGGGCCGGGGAGGGCGCAACTGATGCTCGTGCGCGATCGCATGGTGCGCGGGGGCGTGGTGTCCTCGCAGCGGCTGGCCGGCCTGAGCTGGTTCCAGCAAATCGTTTTCAGAGACCTGCTCCACGTCGCGGATGACGCGGGGCGCTTCGAGGCCAACCCAACCCTATTGAGGGCGGCGCTGTTTGGAGCGAACCTCCACAAGGTGAGTGAACGGGACGTGCAAGGCGCATTGGTGGCGTGCCACCAAGCCGGGCTCGTCAAGCTCTACACCGTGGAGGGGCGCGGATACGGCGAAGTCTTGCGATTTGGACAGGAAGGGCTGCGAACGCGCCGCGTGATGTATCCCGGCCCGGAGCCGCAACCGGAGGACGCGCTGCCGGGCTTCGCGGCCCCGCCAGCGTCGCCGCCCGAGGTTATTCACAATCCGCCGCCGTCGCCCGATTTTTCGCGGCCGGTGCGGAAGGAAAGAAGGAAGGAAACTTCCCCCCAACCCCCCGCCGCGGCGGGGGGCGATGTCGCCAAGGCGATCGAGGCCCGGAAGGCCGGACGGCAGTACCGTTCGCAAGAGCGGGCGTCGGACGAACTGCGCGCGGTCGAGACCGAGTTGACGGACATCCTGCACCCCGGCGGCAGTGCGTGGAAGGTGACGCCGACGGGCGAGAAGCTCGCGCGCTACACCGCGCTGATGGCGCGCCGCGCCGAATTGCTGCGGATCTGTAATTCACCGGAAAATACCGGAGAGGAACGGAGGAATGTCGCATGAGCGGACTACGACCGATCGAGATGGATCACTTCTATCGCCGTTTGCACGAGCGGAACATGGACACGACCAAGCTCGCGGACATGGTCGGACGCAGCCGGGCGACGGTGACACGAGTGCTCAACGGAAGCCGGCGCCGCGGTCCGGTGTGGACGAAACTGGCGGCACTGCTCACGGAAGACGAACGGCGGCTGTTGGACGTGGCACAATGCGCAACGTGGAACAACGAGCGCGTGGCGCGGCGGCCCCGCTGGGAGAACGCGGCGGTGAACCCCGAGCGGAGGGCGGTGGCATGATTAAGGCGAACAACAAGCGGAGCGACTGACAGCGTATGAAGAAGCCAAAGAACTCAACTGATGAGCGAAGGGTCAGTTCGCTCCCGCGCCTGGTTGGCAGGCGTCGACTGCGCCGAACGTCCAAAGTGAGCCGCGCTCACAGCGGAACAATCCCTGACTCAATATGCAAAACGACCAATCGAAAAACGGACAGCCTGTGAGCGTTGGCTCTACGGGTGGTTCGGCTGATGGGCTCCCGCCACGCGAGTTCCCGCGCCGAGTGGTCTGCGCCGCGATCCTAATGGACGACGGCGGGGTAATTCCCGGCGTGCGCCACTACTCGCCTGACATGCGCGCGCTCATGCGCCGACTCTACGGAGACGGATACTGGAGCCACGAAAAAGAACAGGGCTTCATTGATACGCGCGGCCAATTCTTAGACCGCACGGACGCATTTATCCTCGCGCAAACCAACGGGCAATGTCCGCACCTGCCGAAGAACGGAACCGCCTGCCTCTTCAGTGAAGATCTTTATTAGGCCGAACACCTAGGTCACCAATTTCTGGGCCAAAAAACCAACAACGAAAATGATCACTGAAGCCTCACAAAAAACGGACAGCGCCCAGAAATTGGGTGCAGCTACTGGTTATGCTCCGATGGTCGGCGACCGCTTCCACAAGCCGGCGGGAACTTACATCTCGCCCCTCGACGCCGATCCGGTGCCGACCCCTGAACGCAACGCCGTCGTGACGATGATGAGCCCCGGCTATGTCGTGGTGCTCATCGACGGCGAGGAATACACGATGCCGACGGGCGACTTCGTGCGCATCGCCGAAAACACGCTCAAGCACGGATCGACGCTCATTCGTGCATAACACCGCGGATGAGGCACGGCGCACAGAACACCAATGAACACGATCAAGACTCTCAGACTCCGCGCAACGGCGCTCCTGCGCCGTTGCCTCTGGCCGCTTGTTCGGCGGGTGCCTACCGACCGCCAACTTTGCGACGAGCTGCTTTCGCGAACGATGGCCCGCCTCACTGGACCGGTCCACGCAACCTCCGACTGGGAGGTCCGAGACGCCCTGTACGAGATCGGCCGTCGTATCGCAAAACGCGACGGCCGTGAACTTGACCTGCTCCTCAATCCCGCTGGCCCATGCGACAAGCCGAACAGTCGGCATGAGCCATGACCACCGCCCTCACTGACTCCCGCATCGTCCCATCACGTCCAGCGGTGGGCATTGGCTCTGGGCCGTGGTTGGACATCCGTAAAAACTTTCGCTATGAAAACCGATACACAAAAACCTGAATGCAAAATCGAAGGCTTGACCTTCTTCCCTATCCCCACGTTCGACGGACCGGCGCAAGCCTTCGGTGCGGACGAGAAGCAATACTTCAACCGGCGCAAGATACCGGACGTGCCCAAGAAATACGAAGACATGGCGCAATCACTGTTCTTCAAAGGCGGCACGCTGCCGGACATGAAACCGGAAGTGGACAAGGCTAAGGCGATGGCCGCCGTCCGCGCTTGGCTCGCGAGCTGGGCACCGGCGCACGAATCAAAGGTAGGCACGGTGGCTTACGCCTTCTGGGTGTGGTGCGAAGGCGATCTCTCTTTGTCTAACACCCAAGGTCAGGGGCGCCGGGCCTCTGACGCCGCCAGCACGGCGGACGATTCCCGGCGTTCCCCGTAGTGATTTGTTCGGACTTCCGATTTTCAACCATGAAGAAACACATCGTCATCGCGTACTTTCTTAAGCCCAACGGTGATCCCTTCGCCGCCAAGACCATCGAGATCGAATGGAACGACCGCGCCAGCGTGCGCGACTTCGCTCGCCAGTCCGACGAATGGCTCTGCCGCGAGGTTGGCAACCGCGTGCTGACTGAAACCAAGCAACTCTGACATTCCGGCCGATAGATCAACGGGAGATCACCGGTTCTCGGAACCGGCGACGCGGGTTCGACTCCCGCACGGCTGCCTTTGTCCGAACACTCCGGTCACCGACGCGGAACCCCCAACCCCAGCCAACACGCGGGCGCAGGGTCCGCGTTCGGTGTAGTGGCTGGTTAGCCTCTGAACTTCACACCATGAGCAAGAAAACCAAACTCAAGAACTACGAAGTGCTAGTCGTCGGGTACTGCCGTGTCCTCGTCGTCGGAGCAGAAGACGAAGCACACGCCCGAGAGATGGCTCAGTCCGAAGTGGACTCGGGAGACCTCGAAATAGATGAGCTGAAAATCGAGGACGAGGTGGCCGCATCGCACCTCGCCACAGCCCGTAACCACGCGGACGTGATCGCTGATGATCCAGACGTATGAACCGTGATGCGAACAGAGTCCGGCTCGGCTCACAAGACTGGCGCCCGGAAGGCCAGAACTGCCGGAAGGTGTGGCGCGTGTGCAAGACGTGCCGAAAGCCTTTCGTGATGCCGGATAAAACTGGGAAAAAGCACTGCCGTCTCTGTGCCGCTAACAAGCAGATATGACATCGTGGCCATGAATCGCGATGCACGGCATGGATACTGGCAGCGGAAAGCGGCGGCGGCCTCGGCGCGTGGACGGCGGATGGCGCGGGCGCGCTGGGATCGCGAGAGGGCGAAACGGCTGGACAATCCGCCTGACGTTGACGCAGACACGGTGCGCCAGCGGGAACTGCACGATCGAATGGGCAAGCTGATCTTCGCCGGCCAGCACGCGATCCGCGGGCGCGTGGAGATCCGGCATTCTACCGAACGAACAAACGGATACGAACTCTGGATCGAGGGTCGGCTGGTGGCGCGGACGGGCAAACGCAAGATCATGGAGGAACTGCTGTGAACGAACTTGAAATACTGCGGCGACGTGTTGAGAAACTGGAGTCTCTGGTGCGGCCGTTGATGGCGGCACAGGAGGCGGGGCGCTCAAGCGACGACAAGACGGTGGCGGCGATCGCGGACCAGGTGGGCGTCGACATCGCACGACTGCAGGGTGACGAGCGCACGCGCGCGGTGACGGCGGCTCGGCGCGTGGTGGCGAAGATCCTGCGGACGGAAGCAGGATGGAGCATCGGCCGGGTGGCGCGGGCGCTGCGGAAGGATCACCGGACGGTACGCGAGATGGGAAAATGAGCGCATCCCCGGGGGTTTCCCCGGGGGATACGCGGAAAGGGTAGCGCCGCGGCGCGGGCGGGAGTGGAACGCGACCTGCCATGACGCAGGCCGCCGAACCCGAGTCCAAGCAGCTGTCGCTTTTCGCCGAGATCGGCGTGGAGACGTTGCCGGCCGGAATGGCGGACCTGTCAGGGAAAGAGACTCGGTTTGTTCTCGCCTACCTCCGCACCGGCCTCGCGAGCACCGCTGCCCGCGAGGCCGGCTATGCGGATCCCGAGGCGGATGCCGCGAAAATCCGTCGGCGCCCGGCGGTGGCGGCTGTGCTCCACCAAGCGGCCACGGGAGCGGCGGCGAATGCGAACGGATTGGCCAAGCGCGTATGGGAGCGCAGCCAAGCCTATCACGAGGAACTGCAGGCGCTCCGCCCGAAGATCGCGGCGGAGCGCGCAAAAGGACTTCCGACGCCGACCTGCGACACAGACAAATGCCGCAGTGAATACGAGAAGCGGCTGGCCTTCCTCGAGCAGCGCGAGCGGTTTCTGGTGGAGGCGACCGCAAAGGCGGACGGTCTGCTGGTGCAGCTGCACGCGAAGCTCGAAATCAACGTGAGCGGCTCGGTGGATCATAATCATTTTGTGGTGACTCCGGACAGGCTGAAGGAACTGGCAGCCGCGCGGCGGGAGGCGCTGGCGTACAATGGCAATTGACCCGATCCTCGCCACGCCAGCGGGCTTCGCCGCGGGCATCCTCGGGCTGTCGCTTTATCCGTGGCAGGTGCGCGCGCTGACGGACCTCGAAAAGCCCGGCATGACTTCGGTGCGCTGTTGCAACGAAGCCGGAAAGACAACCTACCTCGCGGCGCCGGCGATCCTTTGGGTGATGGCGTGCTTTGCCGGGGCCACGGTGGTGATCACCTCGGGCAGCTGGCGCCAAGTGAAGGAGCAGCTGTTTCCGGCGATCCAACGGTTTGCCCCGGTGCTGCCGGGATGGGAGATCAACGACACGCGGATCGTGGCGCCGAACGGCAGCCGCTGCGTGGGCTTCTCGACTGACGACGCGGGGCTGTTCGAAGGGTTCCACGTGGGGCCCGGCGGCCACCGCGAAACGCCGCTGCTGATCATCGTCGACGAGGCGAAGAGCGTGGCGGAACACATTTTCGAGGCGATCGACCGGTGCCGTCCAACGTGGCTGCTGCTGATGAGTTCGCCCGGCGCTGCGACTGGCCGGTTCTACCGCAGCCACACGAAAGAGCGGCAGTTCTACCGCACGCATGTGGTGCGCGCCGTGGACTGCCCACACATCGACCGGAAGACGCTCGACAACATCATCGCGCGCTACGGGCGGGATCACTGGTTTGTACGCAGCTCGATCGACGCGGAGTTTTCGGAGGATCCGAACAACGGTCTCATCATGCAGCTTTCCGACGTGGAACGCTGCATCCGCGGTGTGGTGGCGCACCAGACCGGCGATATCTGCGCGTTCTGCGACTTCGCCGCCGGCGGTGACGAGAACGTGCTGGCCGTGCGGATGGGCAACAAGGTGCGCATTGAACGCGCCTGGCGCGATCCGAACACGATGGCCGCCGCGGGCGAGTTCATCGCGATGTTCCGCGCGCTCGGTCTGAAACCCGGCCAGATCACCGGTGACGCCGACGGACTCGGCCGCCCGGTAATCGATCGCATGACCGAACTCGGCTGGCCGATCAACCAGCTGCACAACAATTCCAGCGCCGCGGATTCGCGGATCTACTACAACCGGTCCGCCGAGCTGTGGGGCACGGCCGCCGAGCAGATCAAGCGCGGAACGGTGCTGCTTCCCGATGACCCGATCCTGATCGAACAGCTCACGGGCCGGAAATGGAAGCGGTGGAGCGACGGAACGCTCCAGCTCGAGAGCAAGAAGGATCTGAAGAGCCGCGGCGAGACTTCGCCGGACCGGGCGGATGCGGTGATCGGGGCAATGGCGAACCTCGCGGAGTTCGTGCGGCCGAAGGCGGCGACGTTCGAAGTGCTGATGCAACTGCAGGAGTCCCGCGAAGGCTCCGCCCACGCCGGTTTTGATGCGGGATGCTGACACCATGCTGAGCCAAAAAGAAATCCACGACGCGATCCGGCAGGACCTCTCCGACCGCAGCACATGGGAGGAACGGCAGCGCATCTGGTATCAGATGCGGCACGATGGGATCCCGCGGCGCAGCAAGCCGTTCCCCGGCGCGGCCGATCTGCACTATCCGCTGGCTGACTCGATCATCGGCAAGTTCGTGCCGTTTTATTTCGCGCAGATCTACGCGAGCGACCTGCTCGCCAGCTTCATCGCCCGAACCCCGGACGCGGAGCCATTGGCCCGCCATGCGGCGGTGTGGTTCGACCACCTGCTGAACAACCGCAGCAACTGGTTCGAGGAGATCCTTGCGACGATCGACACCAAGCTGATGGCGGGCGGTTCGCCGCTGAAGATCTGTCTGGATCGCAAGCGCAGCCGGCTGCGCTTCGACGCGATCGAGCCGGTGCACTTTGTGGTGCCGAAGACGACCATGGGCCTCGAGACGGCCGACCGCTGGTGCCACATCATCCAGCTGACGGAGGACATGTACCGGTCGAACACCAACTACGCGCAGGACGCGGAGTTGATCAAACGCATCACCGGGAAAGGAACCGAGGATACCCGCGGAGACGAGAAATACCGCCGCGAGGGTCTGACGGCCGGCGCGCACGAAAAACAGATCGTGCTGTGGGAAACCTACCAGCGGGTGGGGGATGAGATCGTCGTGAAGACGCTCTCGCCGTTGGCGCCCGAGGAAGAGATCCGGCAGGCGTTCAAATTGGAGCCTGAATACGGCGAGACGGGCGGCTTCGTGCTCTTCCAGGTCGAACACAAGGACAAGGGCTACTACGCGAGCCGGGGCATCACTGAGCGCGTGGCCGCGCAGGAGGCATACCTCTGCCGCCTCTGGAACGAGAAGGCGGACAGCATGGCGTTCCTGAACCGGCCGCTCTTCACGAGCGAGGATCCACTCCAGAACGCCGCCGAGATCCGGTTCCGCCCGGGCGAGTATGTGCCGGGCAACCTCAAGAGCGTGCCCATGGGGAGCCCGCCGATCGACTTCGACGTGGAGATGAACAACGTCCGCACGCAGGCGGAGTATTCGATCCAGATGCCCGACTACGGCATCGGGAACGCCCAGCAGTCGAAGGACAAGCGCACGGCCACGGAAGTGCAGGCCATCGGCAGCCTGATGGGGGTGTCGATCGACCTGAAGGCCCGTATTTTCCGCCGGGCGCTGGCGAAGACCTACCGCATCGCCTGGGATCTGGCCCGGAAGTATCTCGGCGACGACCTGCTGGTGTTTGCCACCGGCAAGGCGCAGCAGATTCCGCCGGAGGCGCTGCAGGCCTCGTATCAGATCGAACCCGATGGCTCGCCGGATGGCTGGAACAAGGAGCAGCGCGTGCAGCGCGCGTACCAGCGTCTGCAGGTATTCGGGCAGAGTCCCTTTGTGAATCTCGCGGAACTCACCCGTGACGCACTCTCCGAGGATTCGCCAACGCTCGCCGAGCGGGTCTTCAAGGATCCACAACAGGCGGAGCAGGATGCGTTGATCGCGCAGGCCCGCGGCATCGCCGAAGTGGGGTTGAACCTCCTCTCGGCAGGCATGGCCACGGCCGCGATGGGCGCGCAGTTCCAGTCCGCGATTCAGCAGCGCGTACAGGCGCTCGCTCAACTCAACCCGCAGGCGGCACAGCAGCTCATGCAGGAGCTGCAGCAATTCGCCGCGCAAGCGCAACCGCAGCTCGCCGTCGCCCCGTCATGAAATCTTTGCGCCGTCTCATCGCCGCCGTCCGTCTCACGCTCGCCGCGTGGGCGTTCCTCCGCCGCTGGCACCGCCTCGAGCACGGCGGATGGTCCGTGCCGCCGCGTGCCGAGGTGAAATGGGAGCCCGGCCACGCCGCGGCCCTCAAGACGTTTCTCGAATCCCCCACAGGCGCGGCGCTGATCGAACACCTGCGCTGGACCGACCTTCGAACGACGGCGCATGCCGTGTTCAACGATCCCGTGAAACGGGAATTCCGCTGCGGATACGCCGCCGGATTCCGCGCCACGGTCTCGTACCTCGTGACCCTTTCCACGCCCCCGGCAGCGGTTGCCGGACCCGTGCAGTCGGACGGAGCCGACGATCTGCGCGAACGACTGGCTCCATAGCCCATGAGTGACGAAAACACCACCCCTCCGGCCGAACAGAGCGACGCCGCGATCGAAGCCAGCCTGTTCGCCCAGGCGAAGGCCTACGACGCCGGCACCCCGGTCGAAACCCCGGCTGCGGCCGACGCGCAGCCCACGCCCACCCCGGAGACCACGCAGAGCGGCAACGCTCCCGCGGCGAACCAGCAGACCCCGACACCCCCCAAGCCGGCCACGCCGGCGCCCGCGACGGAGCAGCAGCCCGCCGCGCCACAGCAATCCCAGTTTCAGCAGAAGCGCAGCGACAAGGAGCGGAACGAACGCAGCTGGCAGAAGCTCAACGAAGAGAAGGAAGCCTTCCGCAAGGAGCGCGAAGAGTTCTATCGCAAGCAAGCCGAGCAGGCCCGCGGCGGACAGTCCCCGCAACCATCGTCGCCAGCGCCGACCGCCTCCACGGATGATCCGTTGGCCGCGTTCACGCCCGAGCAGCTCGAGCAGGCCGCGGTCGATTTCGACAAGAAAGGCCAGTTCGACATGGCCGAGGCCGCTCGCCAAGCCGCCAAGCAGAAGCGTGCGCAGCCCCAGCCACCGCCGCAACAGGCACCGGCTCCACAACAGCAGGATCCCGCTCTCGCAGCGGCCCATGCCGAGTGGAAGGCCAACCTTGCCGCGATCGAGAAGGAGAATCCGGAAATCGCCGACAAGACCAGCCCGATGCACCGCGAGACATTCGAGGTGCTGAAGAACTATCCTGTCCTGCGGACGTATCCGGGAGGGATCAAGGATGCCGTGGCGCTCGTGAAGTTGCAGCGTGAAGCAGGCGCAGCCGCGACCCTGCGCAAGGAGGTTGAGGGACTCAAAGCCCGACTCGCCCAGGCGGAAGGCCGCTTGGTGCCCGCAGTCGGTGCACCCGAGAGCGGCATCCGACCGAAGGCGATCACCGAGATGGATGACGCCGCGGCGGAAGCCGAGCTCAAGCGCCAAGCCGCGGCGATCGACGCCGGCGGCTGACCAGTGACGCGCCGCCGGTCGCCACCCCACCGGCACACGACAGATGGCAACGCAGACTCAATCCACCCTCTCCAACTCCTATCAGGGCTACTTTTCGAAGAAGCTCCTCGACTACGCCGTGCCGATGCTGCGGCTGAGCGAGTACGCGACCGAAGCCGACCTCCCGAAGAACGCCGGCTCGCTCTCGATCTCGTTTTTCCGCCCGAGCGCGCCCACGGTCGCGAACATCCAGAGCCTCAGCGAGGGCACGCCGATCTCGACCTTCGGCAACTACACGCTGACGAAGATCGACGCGACCCTCGCGCAGATCGGCGAGGCCGCGAAGATCACGGACATCGTGCAGATGACCGCGCTGTTCGACGCGCTGAAGCAAAACGTCGAGCTTTTCGGCCACAACTGCGCGTTGAAGGCGGACACCTTGATCCGCAACGCGCTCAACGCCGAGACCACCGGCTTGACGATCCGTCGCGCCGCCGGCGCCGCCGACTGGGCCACGCTCAACAGCGACACCACCACCTCGTTCTGCACGGCCACCGACCTGCTCGACTCGCGCACCAAACTGATCATGAACCGCGCGCCGAGCATCGGCGGCGAGTACGTGGCGGTCGCGCCGGCCGAGGTCACCCGCGACCTGATGAAGGATGACGACTGGCTCGACGCGAGCAAGTACTCGGCGGTCAAGCAGCTGTTCAAAGGCGAGGTCGGCAGCCTGTTCGGCATCCGCGTGGTGGAGGCGACGAACCCGTTCGTCGCGACCGGCAGCGCCACCGCCGCCGACGAGTACACCTACGCGACCGCCGGCACCGCCGGTCTCGCCGCCGGATCGAAGGTCTTCACGACCCAGATCCTCGGCAAGGGAGCCTTCGGCGTGCCGAAGCTCTCCGGCACGCAGAGCCCGTACAAGCCGCAGGTCATCATCAACGACAAGCCGGACAAGAGCGACCCGCTCAACCAGTTCATCACGGCCGGCTGGAAGGCCTACTACGTGGCCGTCGTGCTCAACACGACGTTCGGCATCGCGCTCAAGACGAAGAGCCGCTTCGCGGGCTGAGCGTAACCGGCCCAAGGATTCATACACCCTGAGATGCAGCCCGGCCCGCGCGAGCGGGCGACCCTTCGCGGGCCGGGTTTTTCTCCACTCCCCTTTCGATTCGAACAACTCGAGGAACGCACCATGAAGATCCGCATTCCGCTCGCCGCGCTGGCGATCGACGAAACCAATCCGCAGGCCGGCGATCCGGTCGAAGGCACCTACAGCGGCAAGGTCGACAGCATCGACGGCGAGATGGCCGTGGTGACGCTCGAGACCGTGAACGGCGTGCCGGCCCCCGCCGGCGCCGAGATGTCCGCGGAGCCCGACGAAGACGACCTCCGGCGCCATGCCGAGGAAGCCGACAAGCTGCCCTTCGGTAATCCGTAACCGCGGCTTCAGCCCAACGCCATGGACCTTCTCACCATCGCCTCCGGCATCCTGAACGGCGGAGTGATCGGCATCTTCGGCAATCTCGCCACGGCGTGGATCCGCCGCGAAGACCGCAAGCTCGAGCTCCAGCAGCAGAAACAGGAACACGAGTTCGAGATCCAGAAGCTCGACAAGATGGCCAGCATCGACCTCGCGAAGATCGAGGCGCAGATGCGCGTGGAGGCTGAGAAGGCCGACGGTGCGGCCCGAGTGGCCGCCCAGCAGGCGGAAGAGGTCGACACCGGCGGCGTACGCCCGTGGAAATGGGCTGTATCGACCCGGATCATATGGAGGCAGGCACTGTGCCTGGTGCTGGTCGTCCTGACGACCGTCATCTTCTTCGCCCTGCCGGCCGTTTCGGAGGGCCGCGACATGATCGCCACCGCAGTGGTGACCTGTGCCACGTCCGCCGTGCTCTTCTTCTATGGCGAGCGCATGCGCGAGAAACTTGGCGCCATCACCCTCAAGCCGATCGCGAAACGCTGACCCATGCCGCCCACCCCACAAGCGGTCCGCTGCGAACAGCATACCCGCGACATTGACGAGATGCGCCGCGAGATCGACGAGTGCAAACGCCGCCTCGACGACGGCTCGCAGATCCTGAAGGCGGTGCGCGAAATCCGCATCGCAGTGTGCGGCGACGAAACGCTCGGAATCAAAGGATTGGTGACACTCCACGAGCGCGTGCAGTCGCTCGAACGCGGCCGCGCATGGCTGCTCGGTGCCGGTGCGACTGCAGGCTTCGCGCTCGGCACACTCATTCCCCTCGGCCTGCAACTATTTTCCAAATGAACGCACGCACTCTCTACATGCGCCCCACGCCGGGCGGATCCCATCAGACGCTCCCCGTGGCCGACACGCCGGTGCAGCTCGACGCCTCGAAATTCGCCGCCGCCGACATGGTCGCGTGGCAGGTGCAGACCGCCGCGGTGATCGTGACCTTTGACGGCACGACGCCCAGCGCGAGCAACGGCTTCGTGCTCGAGGCCGGCCAGTCCGGCACGTGGAGCGGTGCCAGCGCTCAGGCCGCGAAGTTCCTCCAGGCAACCACGGCCGCCAAGGTGGCCGCCCAACCGTTTTCGGAGTAACGCGCCATGATCACAGGACCATTGGGATCATCGACCACCGGCAACCACCCCACCGACCCGGCGGCGCATGGGCTCAATATTGGGTTCTACGGCTGGAAGCCAGTGGCGACGCGGTCTGGGTCGAACCATGCATTATATTCAGCTGGCCCGCGGCAGTTTATGAGCCGAATCGCGTACGTGATGCGAGCCCCTGTTTCGGCAATAAAGTTGCGTTTTGATAATTGGGCGAGTGCGCAGGATACGGAAGCCGTAGGCACTTCCCCCGTGACGTACTATGCGTCGCTGGAGTATCCAATCGGAACAATCGCCGGACTGTTTACTTTTGGCGGAGCTAACAACGTGGCCGTTGAGCCAGGATCGCATGTGTTCACGGATGCACTGAACGTTGCGATCCCGCGCGGCGCGCGTTTCGCTCTTCGCACGTTCGCAGATGGGCCTTCCGGAATTTGTAACGACTCGTATGCGCCGGGCGACCTGGCTGGGGCGACGATAGACGTCTGCAACTATGGGGCAACTGTAGCGAATGTCTATGACTCGACGGCGGCAATTACGGTCACATCTCGGACCGCTGCATGTCGTCCGACCGCTGTGCTTGGTCAGACATCAGCTATCTGCATTGGTGTGATTGGTGATTCGCGCGCAAAAGGCACGCTTGATAGCGCGTCGGATTTCTTCGGAGGTATCGGAGAAATAAATAAGCGTTTGTCTCGCAAGTACCTAACTCTGACGGTTGCCGAGGGCGGAACGCGTATGACAAACGCCGCGACATCTAGCGGATGGGATAAGCGAATCTCTCTCCTAAATACCTACTGCGATCTGATCGTAACGAATCACGGCATCAACGACCTCAACAACGGAGTCACGGCAGCGAGCTTAATTACCGCGCTCGCAACGCTTCGCGCGAGGCTTGGCAATAAGCCCCTGTACGCGTGCACTGTTGCCCCCTACACTACCTCCACCGACGGCTGGACGACGTTGGGAAACCAGACGGTGAAGAGCTGGGAGGCTCAACGCGTCTCCTTCAACGACAAACTGCGCGCCGGTGAGACGGCGGCGAGTGGTGTGATTGAATTGGCCGACGTGGTAGAGTCAGCGCGGAACGATGGAAAGTGGAAGGCTGATGGAGTGACGGCAGGATTGTACACCTCGGATGGGTTGCATGAGTCGAAGTTTGCCTACGACGCGATCAGCAATTCCGGAATTTTCGATCAGGTACTCTAACCCATGCACCCGCTCGCCGCAGTCCTCGCGCACTGAACCTGTTCCTCCATGCCTGTCTACGTCTTCGAAAACAAAGAGCTCGGTCTGCGGGCCGAACTGCCTTTCCCGGTGGCGGAACGGCCGGAACAAATCGTGCTCACGCGCAAGACGGTGCCGGACACGGTGGCGATCGCGGGCAGCGCGACCTCCATCCTCGCCGAAAGTTCCGACCTCGCCCGGGCGTACAAGCGCCTCGAGGAACGCGGCGCGCTCGATCCCCGCAACCGCGGCCAGGGGATGAGCGACGCCGAGCGCAAAGCCGCACTCTCCCTGCCGCCCACCTGACGCCATGACCGTATCCGACATCGCCGCCAATGCCTGCCTGCGCTTCGTGCGACAGGACGCCGCCACCGTCACGCTTGCCAAGGCGTATGTGCGACAACGCGACGCGATGCTGTGGGATGCGCACAACTGGCGCCAGGCGCTCACCACGTTGACGCTCGCCGTGGCCGCCGGTACGGCCGAACTCGCACTGGGCACGGGCATCGAACGGCCGCTCGCCGTGCGCTGGGGCACGCGGATG
This sequence comes from Opitutaceae bacterium, assembly GCA_035298965.1. Lineage (GTDB taxonomy): Bacteria > Verrucomicrobiota > Verrucomicrobiia > Opitutales > Opitutaceae > CAJCBL01. The sequence continues at coordinate 23,921 of DATGXO010000094.1, forward strand.
CTCGACGGCATCGACCACGGCACGGCGATGCGGCTGGCGCCGGAGACCTTCGACACCGCGGGCGATCCGATCGCCTACATCGAACTGCCCCGCGACACCACCAACGGGGCCCGGATCCGCCTCAGCCAGGTGCCGCAGGAGACGGGCACGCTGCTCGTGCTCGCGAAGCGGCGCTGGCCGGGACTGCCGGATGACAGTTCGGAGCCGTTGATCGCCGGCATCGCCTCGGCGCTGATGGCCTACGCCCTCGGCGACCTCTGGAGCTACGAGGGGCAGGAGACCAAGGCGACGGCCAAGTACAACGAAGCCAACCAGCTTGCGGAACGGATCCTCGAGGCCGAGCAGAACGCCGGCGGTGTGCGCACGCGACTGATCCCCGACACCGGCATCGCCGACAACCTCCGCGTGTGGTAACCAGATGGACCCGAGCGACAGCCTCGACACCCCGATCCTGACCGCCGGCGCGCGCGGCTGGTCCGGCGTGACGAACCGCCAGAAGGCGGCGGCGATCGGCGCCGACCAGCTCGCGGTGCTCGTCAACGGCCGGCTCGACGACACCGGCAGCGTGCAGCTGCGACCGGGCACCGAATGGCTCGCGAAGCCCGTGGCGGCGCCAGTGCGCGGACTCGGATACTTCGACGTGGCGGGCGCGGAAGCGGCGCTCGCGTTTGCCTACGGCAAGGCGTACGAACTGCCCGCGGACCGGCAGCCGCTCGCACCGATCGAGATCCCCAACCTCGCGCTCTCGACCAATGGCCCCTACGAGGCGGTGGAGAGCGTCGACAAGCTGATCGTGGCCGACGGCATCCGCCTGCTCGGCCTCTGGCGGCAGAACGGCGCATGGCAGAGCATGCAGGTGTCGACGTTCACCGACGGCACACTGCTCCCGGCGGTGCGGCATGTGCTCGCGCACGCGTTTCGCGTCTTCATCTGCGGCGGTTCGGGCGTGGCCGGTGAAATCGTGTACGGCAGCGACGTGCTCGATCCCTTCTCGATTTCCAACACGGTGGGTGTGCGGGTGGGGCGCGGCGAGGGCGACGCGATCGTGGCGCTTCGGCCCGGCCCGGGGCAGAAGTTTTTCGCGCTCAAGAGCGGCAGCGTGTGGTGGGTCGACACCACCGGCACGGCCGATCAGTGGCAGTGCGATGCGGTGACGCACGAGGTGGGTTGCTGGGCTGGTGCCACGGCGGTGGTGGTCAACCAGGATGTGCTGTTCCTGTCGCGCCGCGGTGTGGCGCAACTGAGCCGGCTGCAGAACGACGCCCCGGTGAGCCCGGCCGATTTCGTGTCGGCGCCGATCGAGGCGACGATGGCCCGCATCAACTGGAGCGCGGCCCGGCGCACGGCCTGCGCGAGCCTCTGGCGCGAATACTACCTGCTCGCGGTGCCCCTCGACGGCGCGCAGCAGAACAACACCGTGCTCGCCTACAACACCCGCACCGGCCAATGGAGCGGGGAATGGACCGGCTGGGCGCCGACGGCGTGGTGCCGCAGCCAGTTCGACGGGCAGACGGAGACGCTGATGGGTACCGCTGCCGGCGACATCGTGCGGCTCGACGACCTGCTGACGACCGACGGCGGCGACGGCACCGCGGCGCCGATCCCGCTCGAACTCGAGACCCGCGCGGAAGCCTTCGACGCGGCCGACCTGCTCAAGATGCCGCACGCCCTCGACTGCGAGTGGCGCGGCGGCCAGGCGGCGGTCGATGTGTCGCTCCGCGCCGACGGCGGATCCCCGCAGGTGATCGAGGAAGACTATGAGACGGCGCCCGAGGACGGCGGCGCGAATCGGCGATTGATCGCCAATCTGCGCAGCCTCGCAGGCGGCCGGGAACTGCAGATCCGCATGGTGACGACCGGCGGAGCATTCGGCCTGCGGGAATTGTTCCTGAAGGCGCTGCCGCTCCGCGCCCGGTGGACGCCGCCACCCGCCGAACTGCTCGTGCCACCCGTGCCAGCCGACGACGCCGCCGGCACCGACGTGACGCTGCGCGACGCCGACGGCAACACGACGACCGCGAGGCTGCAGGAGATCGACACGATCACGCTGCCGCACGACAGCCTCGATTTCGTGTGCTTCCGCGGCGGGCTGACAGTGCCGGCCGGCAGCTACGTGATCGCGTACCGACGGGGGAGTTTTTCGGAAACATGGGAAGGCTCCCACGATTTGGAGAGCGAGACGATTGGAGCCGCCTACGAATTCCCCGGCGGCTCGGGATGGACCGGACCGCTGCGCACTTTCTGGTGGCCGGACGGACAAGGTTCCGACGACAGCGAGAGCTACGCCTCCGGAACGCTTTCCACATTCACCGCAGGCGATGGCTGGACCACGGAATCCGGTCGTGCGGTGGCGATCGAATACACGCAAGGCGCCGACGACAGCGAGAACTACGCCGCCGGAACGCTTTCCACCTTCACCGCAGGCAATGGTTGGACCACGGAAGCCGGTCGTGTAGTGACGATCGAATACACTCAAGGCGCCGACGACAGCGAGAGCTACGCCGCCGGAACGCTTTCCACCTTCACCGCAGGCGATGGCTGGGCGGCAAACGGAAACTCATTCATCCCCGCATAACTCATCGAAATCATGGCCACGATTTACCCAAAAACAGCGAGCGACAAGTGCATCATCCTCGAACCCCGCGAAGCTTTTATTCGAGAGATGAACATCCCGACAAACTGGACGGTGCTCGATCTCGTGCTGGGATTGTCGTTCACCACGACCTCGGATGCCAACGCCCAACCTCCGATTCCCTCATACATTGCGCGATCTACACACCTTGACACCTTTTTTTGGGGTGTGAAAGATGGATCCAACGCTGCTCCTGGATATACAGGGTCGCAATTTCTCGGGGTATCTGCCCAGAACAATACGAATTTCGGGCTATTCCTCTATGGAGCCGGCAGCGTGCTTTCGCTTTATAGTTCGCAGGACGCCGGTACGACGTACCATCAGGACCCACAGCCGACCGTGACATCCGGATCGACTGTCACCGCAGCCGGAAATGTTTCTGAAAACCTGCTGATGAATACTCCGCTAAATCCGGAGCAATCAACGGCATATTTCCGCTGGATCGCCATCAAACTAACGAGAAACGGAACATCGTTGGCGGTGCAGGTGGCAAACTCGGCCAACCAAACCGACGCATCAACTGTGGCCATGCGGGCATGGCTCGCAAATACAACATGGTCCGCGGCGATCGGATCAGTGGCGGCAGCAACCACTGCCGCAATCCGCCACTTCTACTTCAGGACTCCGATGCTCACGAGCCGGGCCCGGATCCATAACTACGGCTACCGACTTGTTTCCTAAAGATGCCAAATGGTGTCCAGTTTGCGGGAACAGTTGGATTGCGCCTCCGATCTGAACTCGGAATCCGAGTAGTATCAGTTCGGCGGCGTGGTCCGCTGCTAAATGGAGCGTACGCGACACCCGAGGCGCTCGAGGCGGCCGAATCTGGTCGTGTGGTCGCCGAGTTGGCGCAAGCCGTGCCGGGTACCATTTGCCTTTCCGTGCAGGACGAATTCGGACTGGTAGCCCGTAACCCGGGCGATCCAAACCCGCAGTACACGCTCTATCGCGTGATGCCTCCGCGAACCGCCGGAGTCGAACCATCGATCACGTGGGGATCAGCTCAGCGGCTCGATTTTCTCGCGGAAACCTGTGACTCGGACGCGAACTGGATCACCACCGAGCCGGTGGTGTTGAAGGCAGCTGATTTCCCGCTCGAGACCGCGACCGGCTGGACGCTCAAGATGCCGGCGCTGTCGGCCAAGGGCGACTTCCCGCTCGATACCACAACGGGCTGGACGTTTGACTCGGCCTCCGGCGGCACCTCCGGCAATCCGACGACCACCGAGGGTGGGGCGCTTTCATCCGGCGCAGACCTCACCTACCTCGACGACAGTGCGGCGGACCAAGCCGCCGCCACGGCCGCCGGATGGAAATCGCTCGTGCGGTGGTGGGCGAACAGCCACGGTCCCTACACTCAAGATACACCGCCCGGAATCCGGGCGTGGCACACGCTCCAGCCGATCGTGGTGTGGAGCAAGTTGGATGGCAGCCAGCTGGTTCCGCCGAACTACTTCCGCGCAAACGCCAACGGCAAAGGCGAGATCTCCACGCCGACGCCCGACAACCCGGCCGCCGCCGTGCTCGCCGCCGGTGCTCGCCCGGGCTGGAACCCGAGCCAAGCGTGGACGCTCTTCATCTATGGAACGCAGCATTCGCCTCTGCCGACCGAACAGCACTGCCTCTGGGCGGCCACGACGATCGGCGACCCGGCGCCGGTCGACATCGAGGTGCACGGCGGCACCGCGACCGCGGGCATGCGTCTCGTGTGTCGTGCCGCCAGCCGCACCTTCGGCACTGCGCTCGCCACCGGTGCTCGCCACCTCGTGGAGGTGCACGTCGCGGCCGGCGCGGCCGTGGGCGCGTGGGGCCTGATGATCGACGGCGTCGAGCAGACCGAAAGCGCGGTTGTGAACGGCAGCACCGTGCCGACATGGAATGTCCCTCCGGATCGTTTCTTCCTCTTCGGCGGAGTCGGCGCCCCGCACTTCCGCGGCTCGGTGAGCGAAGTGCTCCTGATCCAAACCAACGACGCCACCGTGCGCAGCGCCGTGCGCGGCTATTTCGCCACCAAGTTCGGCATTACCCTCCCATGAGTGCGACCATCTCCGACTCCAAACTGCTCCTCTCCGCCGAGGCCACCGGTTTCTCCACCGGCAAGCTCGTGCTGCCCACCGCTCCCGCCGGCACCGATGTGCTCGTCGTGAGCTTCCGCGCATGGTTCGAAAACTACGCGGCCGGTGCCGACGGTTACGACGCCGCGAACGGCTGGGACAACGTGGATTGCTTCGGCCTGTCGTTCAACGGCACCTTCCCGGCCCGCGATGCCTCGACGGCGCTCGCCGCCAAGACCGGTTTTTGCGGCATCGCCCAGGTGACCACCGGTGCGACGCATCAGCTCCGCTACGTGGCCGAACCCGCCAACAACTGGCTCGGCCCGGTGGTGGAGTGGGCGAGCGGCCAGATGCTCGCCGGCGTGGCCACGGCGCCGAATGCGGCACTGACCGGCGCCACGGCGCAACAGACCCGCTTGCCGCACGGAGCGCTCGCCGGTGCGCAGTTCGCCGGAGTGTGGGTTTTCAAGAAAGCGCCGGGGCAATCGCTCTCGTGCAGCTTCGGCCGCAACTTCGAAAGCCTCGCCAACGCGGAGATTTCCAAGGCGCTGACCTCGGCGGCCACGGTGTGGGACGCGCAAAACCAGATCACCGCGGAAGCCACCAACTGGCGCACGGCGGAAGGCACGATGCAGTTCCCCGCCTACTTCCTCGCGAAGTTCACCGGCGGACTGGCCGGCTGCCGCCTCGTGATCGACCACCTGAAATTCGACTACTGGAAGTCGAACACCTGATGCCGCCGACCTACCTCAAGCAGATCCTGCCCGAGCTCGCGCAGTTCGTGCGCGAGCGTGTGCCGCAGGTGCGCGAATGGCCGCCCGAGCGCCTCGAGGAATGGCTGACCTGGTACACCGTGCGCGACTTCATCGGCGTGGTGACCCGGGCCGGCACGGTGGTGGCCGTGGGCTGCGCCCGACCGGTCAAACCCGGACAGGAGAAAGAGACCTACGCCAGCGAATGGCAGGGCGACACAATCTGGATCGACCTCGCCGCCGCCATCGACCGAGCCGCCACGCGCGATCTCTGGTTCCTGCTCGTGCACCGCTTCGGCCGGCGCGAGTGGATCGGCTACGATCGCGCCAAGCATGGCGGCCGTGTCCGCCGCGAACCTTTCGACAAGTTCATCAACCGTTTCTTCCGCACGTCATGAAAGTCTCCGCACCTGAAACTCCCGACTACGGCGAGGCCTACCGCGAAGGTTACGAGGCCGACATTTCCACACTGCCCCTGCGACTCGCGATCGAGCAGGCCGCCGATCAGGGCGGCACGTACACCGATCCGACCAGCGGCAAGACCTACGATTTCAGCGCGTACGGCACCAAGCAGGAGCGCAACGCGCAGGACATCGCCAACCAGCTGCAGCTGCTGCAGGGAGGCGCCGACATCAGCCGGTTGCTCGAGAAGCAGAGGCTGCAGGACGAGATCGGCCTGCTGCCTCAGTACAACGCGTTGAACCTGCAGGCCCAGCGCGACGCGTACAACGCCAGCCTCGACGCCGGTGAAGCCGGCATGAAGCGGCAGTACGACCAGCAGCTCGAGTACCTGCCGCTGTTCAACAAGGCGCAACTGGCGTCGCAGAAGGATGCGTACGACCAGAGCCTTGACCTTTCCGAGCAGGGCACCCGCCGCATGACAGCTCTGCAACAGGAGCTGTTGCCGGAGATCAACGATCTCGGCCTTTCCGAACAGAAGAAGGCGTTCGACCTCTCGATTTCCGCCGGCCGCGATGCGGATCCGCTCGCCACAAAGCTCCGCGACGAACTGCTCGCCCAGGTGAACGGTGACCTCGCGATGGGCGGCGACCTCACCCCGGCCCAGCAGCGCATGGCCGAGCAGGCGGTGCGCACCGCGCAGGCCAGTCGGGGCAACGTCCTCGGCCCTACGGCCAGCCTGAGCGAGGCGATGTCGCTGATGGGCTACGGCGACACCCTCAAGCAGCAGCGCCAGGCCGCCGCGGTGAGCGCGCTCGGCACCAAGCCGCTGACGGCCAACTTCAGCGCGCAGACGGCGATCAATCCGGTGATGCAGAACAGCAGCGCGCAGACCGGATTGCAGAACACGAACCCGAATTTCCAAGCCACCACCACCAGCGGCCCGAACCTCGCCGCGGCCAACGTAAACCAAGGCAGCATCTGGAACTTCACGAACCAGACCGCCGGGCAGAGCGGCGTAAACTACAACATGGACGTGTGGAAGACCAAGAACGCGAACGCGCAGCAGAACGCCAGCGCGATGAACGGCGTGATCGGAACAGTAGCGGGCGCCGGTTTGAAAGCGGCATTCATGTGATGCAACCCGACTTCCCATTCCCCGAGACACTGTGGTCCATCGCCACACAACTGCGCCTGCTGCGGGCAGGACGTAAGCACTTGGTGCTGCTTCCGCATGGCATCATGCCGGATGGATTGATTGCTGGCCTACACAAACTGGAAACTACCCGCGGGCTATTGCTGGCCGCCGATCTGGCCGAATTCATTGCCGTGCCACAGGCGATCGAGGACAACACGCTCGGCCTGCTGCTCGGCTACGGCATCCCCCGCAAGCCTGAGGACGCGCAACTCGCCATTACCTTGCTCGATGGCAGCGGCCATGAGGTCCTCACAGTGATGGCCGATGCGACCACCGAAGAGGCCGTGGCGCAGGCACTGGCGCGGATGGGTGGCGAGACCTTCCGCGTGATCCGCAGCGACCCCTTCGCCGTGCTGCGCGCGCGCGCCGCCTGGTGGCTCCATTTCTTCGACACAATCACCCCCGCAAACTAGTATATCACCATGAGCTTCGTAGAAGGTTTTCGCGCCGGTTCCGACGTCGTCGGAGAAATCCAAAACGCCATCGTTGCGAAAAAGATGCGCGAGCTGGAAAACCAGCGCTACGCAGACGAGACGGCCTACAAGCGCGGCCGCGACAAGGTGGCCGATGAACGCTACGCCGCCGAACTGACCGACCGGGCTCGCCGCCAAGACTGGGCGGAATCTGTAACGGAATACGAGAAACAGCACCAACTCGAACGCGAGAAGGTCGCCGACGCCCGCGACAATCGCGACTACTCCACCGGCCGCGGCGACAAGATGCTCGACCAGGTGCGCCAGGCATTGGACACCGCGAGCGAGCGCCGACGACGCTCGGCCGAGATCGAGCGCATCCTTGCGCAGGCGAAGTACTACAACGCCGGCGGTGCTCCCGGCCGGGCGGCGATGGGTTACGATGAATACGATGAGAATGGGCAACTTGTGAAGCGCCGTGTACCGGTCGGCGTGGGAAGTGGGGCTCCCGACGCCCAACCCGCAAATAAAGATCCCGAAGCGATGGTGCTCGCTAACGAAATTCTCAAACTGCAATCCGAAGTCGGCGAGCAGAAGAAGGCGATGGCAGAAGGCGACAACCGAACCGGATTCCTCAACTTCCGCTCCCGCCAAGGGGTAATTGACGACGCTCAACGGAAGATCGCCAACCTGCAACGCATGCAGGGTGGACAACCGCAACCTGCGCAACCCGTAGTGCCGCAGGCTCCGCAGCAACAGGGTGGTATGGTGCCGATGGTGTCGCCAAGTGGACAGCGTGGCATGGTGCCCATCGATCAAGTACAAGCTGCCGAGGCGAAAGGATTCCGTCGTGGCTGACCCTTTTTCCGAGTTCGGAGGCCGATCCGATACTGATCCGTTTGCTGAATTCGGAGGGCAGTCTGATCCGGCTCAGGTCGGTTTCGATCCAGACGAGTACCTAAAAGCCACCGATCCGAACTGGATCGCCCAACGCGCCGCCGAACTCAAACGCGGCGGCTACCAGGCGGCGCAAATGCTCGACGTAGCCGGACTGCAGGCATCCGGCACGCTCGAGGAAAAGGCGCGGCAACGGCTCGCGGATCCCGCCGCGGCGGTGAATCCGCTCGATCGGCTCGTCGCCAAACTGATCCCCGGAATGGCGAACGCGCTGCAGGCGACGCCGGAAGCGGTCGCGGCCGCGGCGCAACAGCGGATCGATGACGCGCAGCGCATGCGCGCGGACTCCGCCGCGGCGCTGGCCACGAACACCGCCCAGGCCGCCGCGATTCCGCGCAGTGCGGCGATGCGGGAATTCGACCAAGCCGAGGGCGTCGCGGGCACACTCAGTGCGATCGCGCGCAACCCGGTAGCCGCACCGGTCGACCTGATGGCGAATAGCCTGCCAGCGTCGGCGGGCGGCATGGCGCTCGGTGCTCTCGCTGGTAGCGAAACGGGGCCGGTTGGCACGATGGCCGGCACATTCCTCGGCTCGCTCGCTCCGGAATACGCGGGGAAAATGCAGGAGGTGGCGCAGAGCATGGGCGTGGACCTCCGCGACCCGAAACAAATCGAGGCGTTTTTCGCGGACCCGGAGAAAGTCGGACAGGCCAGCGCGCTCGCTCTGCGCAAAGGCGTGCCGATCGCGGTGCTCGACGCT
>DATGXO010000095.1:0-12887 GCA_035298965.1 Opitutaceae bacterium
GCGACGCAGTGACCGCGCGAACTCGAAACCACCAGTCTGCCGTGATCTGCCGCCCGCGGCATTTGCGCCGCGGAACGTAGGAGCCTAGGTTGCCACATGAAAACAATCCTCGCCCCCGTCGATTTTTCCGCGGTCACCCTCCGCGTGGCGGAACAGGCTGGCGAACTCGCCAAGGCGCTCGGCGGCACCATCGAGTTGTTTCACGCGATCGCTCCGCCGATCAACGTCGTGACGTACGACATGCCGGTGGATGCCTTCACGAAGGAGATCGAGTTCGCACAGGAGCAGGCCGAGAAGAAACTCGGTGAACTACGCCGTGGTCTCGAAGCGAAAGGCATCTCCTGCACGACTAAGTTCACCCAAGGCCACGCGGTGACGACGATCATCGACGAAGCGGTCCGCCTGCCAGCGACGCTCATCGTGATGGGCTCGCACGGCCACGGCGCGTTTTACGAGCTCCTTGCCGGCAGCACGACCCATGGCGTGCTCCACCGCGCCCCCTGCCCCGTCCTGGTCCTCCCCTCTACGAAACGGTGAAACGGCTCCGCAGGCGCCATCACGGCAACGGCGCTCGCACCCGATTCAGCGCCGAACAACTGACAATCGCGCCGCGACTCGGTCACTCAGTTCGTTGACGAAAACGGCGGCACCTCGGAGTGCCGCCGTTTTGCTTTCCACGTTTCCGCCAGTCAGCGCGAAACAGGCAGGACATCCACCCGGAGCCGCGCGAAACGGCGAACATCGGTTGGCGGATTCGCTTCCCAGAGGCGGACCAGAACCGTTCCGTCGGGGTTGGAGCCGAGCGACTCTTCGGTGCTCTCGCTGTTCGTCCAGTGCACGAGATCGGTGGATACCTGCAAAAACACCCCGATTCCCTGCGCGCCCGGATTTCGCGTGAACAACAGCCCGAGGCCCCGCCCTTGCCCAGCTAGCGGACGTACGACCGGCGTCGGCAAATAGGCGCGGGCATCGTCCATCGGCGGCACACCGAGCGCGAACTTCAGCAGGTTGCTGACCCCGTCGCCCGCGGGCGCATCGAGCGCGCCACGCTGATCGGCGGGGGTACTGCCCTGCGCCGTCCAATCGGCCAACGTCATCGTGCCGCCCCGCACTTTGACCAGCAGCACCGGACTATCGGCAATGCCGTACGGGTTGCGCACCCGGACCCAGTACCGCGCCCAGGCGTCCAAAGCGGGCGTGTCAAACGTCGCGGCTTCGGCGCCGGTGATCGGCTGAGCGGTATCGGCGCTTTCGCCGAGGTACCACTGGTACGAGATCGGCTCGGTCCCTTGGGCGACTACGGAGAGCTGACCGGATCCCCCGAGCGCGATCTCGATTTCACGCGTGACCGACGAGATCGTCGGCGCCAGCGGCGCAGCAAGGTTGGTCGCGAGCAACTCCGCCGTCGTAGCCGTGGAGCCTTCAACTGCGTGGACGCGTTTCACCAGGCCGATGCCCGCGGCCCACCATTCGTCGTCGACGGTGACCCCGCGCCCGCGCGTCGGGATATCGGTGACCGTGACGAGGCGCAGATGCAATGCCGCCGGATAGCTGCCCGCCGGTACGTTGACCGACTCGACAGCAACCAATCGCACGCCGTGAAGCACCGGCCCGAAATCGGCGCCATCGCCGCGCAGCCGGCCGCTCGTCCAGACGGATTCGCCGTCGGCCAACGTGGCCGGCAACCGCATACCGCCCTCAGCGCGCCATTGCAGCACGCTCCCGGTCTCGTCATCGCCTTGGAACAGAAGCGAGACCGCATCTACCGAGTAATGACTGATGCCGGAATCGGTCGCGGTGAAACCGCCCGCGTACACTCCTTGTTCGCGCTGGAACACGATCGTCGGGACGATCGTCGGCTGGCCGGCCGAATCGTAGCAAGGCGTCGGCCGCGCGAGATCCAGCACCGTCAGCCGGCTGTGGGTCTGGGTCGGTCCGTCATCGGGTCCAGAGTACGTCCATTGGTTGCCGACCGCCAGCGGGTGATAGTAATCGAGCAGGCGAAACTCCTCGGTTCCAGCGATTGAGACCGCCAGTGTCGCGAAGGCCGGCTCCGACCGACCGTGCCGGCTGTAGGCCACCACCGAGTAGATGCCGAAATCGTCCGGTTCGACGCCCGCAATCGTCAGCGTCGCCTCGCACTCACCGGGGATGACGACGCCGTCCTTCTTCCATTCGTAGAAGATCTCGCCTTCACCCGCGGCGGAGACAGAGAAGCTCCCGGATCCTCCGGCGGGGCAAGTGATCGAGACCGGAGCGGCAACGATCGTCGGCGCCGGGCTTACGTCGGGCCGCACGAGGACCAAACCATATTGGCGAACGCCCGCGCGCTGACCGGTGATCCCCGGCACCAAGATGCGCCCATCGTCCGTGTAAGCGGGACCGCTCCCGCCGTATTGCGAGATGTTCGTCTGCAGGCAGTCGTAGGCGGCGAACGATCCGTCGGGGCGGCCCGCCGCAGTGTAGCGCCCAAGCCCCACGCCAACGCCCCGTTGCGACAAATAGCCGGATACCAGGAACGAATCATCCGGCAATGCTCGCAGTGTGGTGGGGCTTCCCAAGGACTCCGTGGAGGAACCGAACGACGGATCGTACGAGCCGTCGTGGTCGAAGCGCGCCAGCCCGAGACGGAGCGACGCAGAGCCCGAGTTGAAGCCGGCGATGACGAAGCGTCCATCGGGCATCGCCGAAAACGCGATCGGGATGATGCCGACGGTGGTGGTTGCGGGTTGGAACGAAGGATCGAGTGCTCCGCTCGGTAGCAGCCGGATGCCACCGGAGTGGCCGATGCTCCAATCCGCGGAGCCGTACCACCAACTGCCCGCCAAAATCCGCCCGTCGCGCTCGACGGCGAGGTTGAGCGGCGAAAGATAGCCGACGTTCCAGTCGTCGAAACTCGGGTCCGCAGAACCGTCGAGGAGAAGGCGCGTCAGGTACGGTGCGGCGGCTCCGCGGTACAGATGGAAATCGCCACCGACAACGAAGCGCCCGTCGCCGGTCGGTGCGATGCGCTGCACCCGCGCAGTACCGTAGTCGGTGAAACCCGCGCCCGTGACAAACGAGAGATCGATGGCGCCGGAACCGGTGAGGCAGGCGATGTTCCCCGCTGTCGCCCCGTTGTACGAACTGAATTCTCCGCCGACGAGCACTCGCCCGTCGCCGACGGCGGCGATTGCGTTGACCGGTCCGTCGAAACCAAGTCCCGGGTCGAAGAGCGGCGAGCGGGAACCGTCGAGCCGCAGGCAAGCGATTCTTCCGGCGGGGAGATTGTCAACGTAAGTGAAATCTCCGCCCACTAGCCACTCGCCCTCGGCAGTCGGCTCGATCGCGTACACCGAAGCGCTGCGGCGCGCGTCTGTGGCGTAGGCGCCGACCAGCGCGCCGGCCGCGTTGTAGCGCGCCAAGCCGCCAGCGCTGTACGCTCCGGCCGAGGAGAAAGAACCAGCGACCGCCAGTTCGCCGCGCGTGGAGTCGAACCCGAGCGCCATGACTGTCCCATCGGGCGCGATACCCGGCAGCACCAACTCGAGCGCACCGGCGGAATCCACGCGAATCAGATTCGAGCATTCGGTTCCGCCATAGCTGGAAAACTGGCCGCCGAGCCAGATCCGGGCGTCGGGCTGCAGGGCCATCGCGCTTACATATCCGTTGAAGTTCGCCGGAACGGCAAAGGAGGAGTCCAGCGCGCCGTTCGCATGCAAACGCACCAGCGCAGGGCACGCAGTACCGGCGAACGAACTGAAGCTCCCAGCGACTATGATCCGGCCGTCGGGTTGTGCGGTCACGGCAGTAACCGTGCTCGAGAACCCTCCGCCGGTCGCGAAGCTCGCATCCAGCGTGCCATCCGAGTTGAGGCGGATCAGCTTGCCGGTTTCAGCCCCGTTGTAGGTCTCGGCGGCGACGAGGATCTTGCCATCGCTTTGCAGCGCGAGCGCCGGCGCATAGCCGCCGACGCCCTTGCCGGTAGGCGCCCAAGTCGGGTCCAGCGAACCATCGGCCTCCAAACGCTGCAACACGCCACGCGTGGTTCCTGGGAACGTCCCGACCACGAGCAGCTTGCCGTCGTCTTGGCGCACGAGGCGTTGGGCCGTCCGCACGCGAAGCCCAAGCGCGAAATCCGGAGCCGTGGTGCGGCCATCCGCAGAGACGAGCGCGACGCCCGCGCGCGCCACCCCGTTCACCATCGCGAAATCGCCGCCGAGCAGCACGCGTCCGTCCGGCAGCGCCACCACCACGGCCACGTTTCCGTCGACGTTCACTTCAAATGTCGGGTCAAAGACTCCGGCTGCGGTGAACCGCGCCACGCCTTCGCGACGCACGCTGCCGAACCGCGTAAATGATCCGGTCACGTACATCTCGCCGGCCGGGCCGGTCGCGACGGTCTGCATCGTTGTCCCGTCGCGCTCGAAGAGCGGCGTAAACGTCGGATCGAGACGGAACGTCGTCCCGTAGTTCGGCGGCGCGATCCGCACCAGCACGCGCTCCGAGGTCAGCCCGCCGAGCGGATCGTCGACAATCACATCGTAATAACCCGCATCGGCCATCGTGGCGGCCGCTACCGAATAGCTCGCGGCCGTCGCGCTCGCGATCGGCACGCCCTGTTTCCGCCACTGGAATTTCGGCGCTTTCCCGCCCTCGATGCCGACCGAAAGGACGAGCGGCTGGCCAGCCGGCGCCACCGTGTCGACCGGTTGCGCCACGATCGCCGGAGGCTTGAGCGCGCCGACGATCGTCACCTTCGAGCTGAGCACCGAACCGTAGGCATTGCTGATCCGTACCGTGTAGTCGGCGACATCGAGCGGCACGATATTGCTCAACGTGAGCATGCTCCCGGTCGCGCCATCGATCGCCACACCGTCCTTGAACCATTGATAACTCAAGGCGCCGTCGCCATCGGCCGTGACCGCAAACGTCACCGTGTCGCCCAGCTTGGCGTTCTGATCGACCGGCGCAGTCACGATCTGGGCGGCCGGCGTGAGCCGCACCAGGCCGGAGATCACCTCGCCGTTGCGCTGCGCGGCGGCGTTGACGAGCAGGACTCCGCCATCGTCCATGGCGTAGGCGTGTTCGCAGCCCTGCGTGAGGCCGAAGGCCTCGAACGTCGGGTCAACCGCGCCGTTGTTCTCCAGTCGCACCAGGTAGCGGCGGGCAATCTCGTTGAACGTGGAAAACGGGCCGCCAATCAAGAAGCGCCCGTCGGTCTGTGGCATCAACGCCGTGACCGGATTGCTGTTCGGTCCGGATCCGATCGCGAAATCGGGATCGAGCGCACCGCTCGTCTGCAAGCGCACGAGAGGGCGGCACTCCGCACTGTCATAGGACGTGAAATACCCGGCTGCCATGAGCCCGTCGTCGAGCGTGGGCACCATCCGCTGCACGCCGCTGTTGAACCCGTTGCCCGAAGCGAACGTGGGATCGAGCGCGCCGGTCGGCAGGAGGCAAGCGATGTAGTTGGCCGGCGCGCCATCGTGAGACCGGAACCAGCCGCCGAGCGCGAGGCGCCCATCGCGAGCGACGACAATATCGTACGTCATGCCATCCAGGCCCGCGCCGACGCCGAATGTCGGGTCAACTCCGCCGCTGACCAGGAGCCTAGCGATCCCGCGACTCGGGTTGCCGTCGCACGAGCTGAAATAGCCAGCGGCCAGCACCCGGCCATCGGCCTGCAGTTCGAGACGGTTCACACCGGAATCGAAACCGCTGCCCGGATCGAAAGCGGGATCCAGCGAACCGTCGGCGTTGAATCGCGCGATGTAGTTGCGAGAGCGTCCACCGGCCATGCCGAACCAGCCACCGACGAGAATTTTGCCATCGCCTTGCACCGCCAACGCCTCGACAGAGCCCGTCGGTGCGTCGGCCTGACTAAACGTGGTGTCGAGGCTCCCGTCGGAGTTGAGACGCGCGAGATTGCGGCACGGCACGTCATCAAGGTATTCGAAGCTCCCACCGACCACCCACTTTCCGTCGGCGACCGGCACCGCGACTCGCACCGAGCCGGCCTGCCGCACACCCGCGGCTGCCGTACCCATCACGGCTCCCGACGCCGCATAACGCACCAAACCGCCGCACGGCGTCGATCCGACCGAGGTGAATAATCCGGCCGCGAGCAGACCGCCGTCGGAGGTCGGCTGAAGCGCACCAACCATGTTGTTCGGTCGCTCTGCCGGACCGAACGTCGCGTCGAGCACGCCGTTCTCGTCAAGCACGGCGAATCCGTATTGCGGCACCCCGTTCACCGTACTGAACCAGCCGCCCACGCCGATCCGGCCGCCCGGGAGCAGCACGATCGCGCGCACGCCACTGTCGAAGTTCGGACTGAATGTGGCGTCCGGAGAACCGTCGGGTTCGAGCCGGATCATCCGGTTCACCGCTGTGCCGTTGTACTCAGTGAACCAGCCAGCGACCAAAATCCGACCGTCCGCTTGTGCTGCGACATTTTCGACATTACCACCCGCAAAGCCGGTGCCCTCCGAGAACGTGGGGTCGAGCGTCCCATCCGCGTTCAAGCGACGGATACCCGGGTTCCACGAGCCATCGTCCGCAGCAAAATAACCGCGCACCAGAACTCGTCCGTCCGGCAAAGCCGCGATCCCCGCGATCGAGCCGCCCGGTCCCCCGTCGGCCGCAAAGCTCGGGTCGAGCGAACCGTCCGCGTTCAGACGAATCATCGAAGTGTAGCGCCCCGACCCGCTCAGGTAGAAACTGCCGGCAAGGACCATCCGCCCATCGGCCTGCATGGCCGCGGACGTCGTCGATCCCGATTCCACTCCGGGCGAAAACGAAACGTCAACCGAGCCGTCGGGCGACAGCCGCACGATTCCCGGGCAGGCGACACCATTGACCGCACTGAAATACCCGCCGAGCAGCACCTTGCCGTCGGCGAGGAGATGGACGGTCTGGATCGAGCCATTCACCACCGGGGCGAAGGTCGGATCCAGGGCCAACGCGGCGTCGAAACGCGCGATGCCCGACCGGCGCACACCCGCGATCCTGGAGAAACCGCCAACCGCATAGATCTCGCCGGCCGAGCCGACAGCGACGGCGTTCACCGCGCCGTAGTTCGTTTCGAAAAGGTGCGCGAATCCGGCATCGGGACGGAGCGTATTCGCGTAGCCGTTGGCCGGGCCCACGAACAGCCGCCCGGCCTGCGAGGCGAGCGGCGTGAGCCCGTTGTAGACGACCACATCATAGAGTCCCGCATCCGTCATCGTCACCGAAGGCAGCGTGAGCGTGGCGCTGGTCGCGCCAAGGATGGCGACGCCGCGGCGACGCCACTGATAGCCGAGGGTGTTCGGACCGGTCGCCGCGACCGTGAACGTCGCGCTGCCGCCGCTCGTGGCCGTGACCACGCCGGGCTGGGTCGTGATGCTCGGCGCCGGATCACTGCCCGAGAGCGTGGCGACGCCGCTCGTCACGCTCGACCAGCGGTTCCACACCCGCACGGTGTAGCCGCCGACATCGGACGGCCCGACACTCACGATCGTCAACATGCTACCCGTCGCGCCGTCGATCGCCACGCCGTCGCGATACCATTGGTAGCGCAACGCGTCGCCGGTTGCCGTCACGGAAAATAACGCCGTGCCACCCAGTACGGTGGTTTGACTGACCGGGTGCGCGGTGATGATCGCAGTCGGCGCGAGATCACGTTTCAGCCGCACCAGTCCGCGCGCCACCACCCCACCCCGTTCGCCGCGGCCGCCGACGACGAGGACGCCGCCATCATCCATGAGCCGAAGCGACGTCCCGGCCTCCGCCAGGTCATAGACATCAAACGATGCATCGAGCGCTCCGCTGGCTTCCAGTCGCGCCATGTACCGCTTAACGACGCCTGCAAACGTGGTGAACGATCCGCCGACCACAACCCGTCCGTCGGCCTGCGGGAGCAGTCCTGAGACCGCACCCGAATTGGGCCCGTTGCCCACGGAGAACGCCGGATCGAGTCCGCCGCTACGCAGCAAGCGTGCGATCGCCCGACACGCGGCGCCGTCGTACATCCAGAAGTAACCCGCCACCAACAGCCCGCCATCGGAGGCCTGCGCCAATCCGCTCACCTGCGACGAAAACCCGGTTCCGGTGGCGAACTCCGCATCCCGCACGCCCGTTGGGAGAAGCTTCTCCAGCCGACCGGCCGAGATGTCGCGATAGCTGGTGAACTCGCCCCCCGCGACGACGCGCCCATCGATCCCCACCAGGAGATCTCTGACTGCTCGGTCGAATCCAGTGCCGCTGTCGAAAGATGCGTCGTAGGTCCCATCGGCATTCAGCCGCGCGATCCGGTTTCGCGTCGCGCCGGCAAACGAACTGAAATAGCCGCCCAGCAGAATCTTTCCGTCCGCCTGAAGCGCGGCTTTCATGACCCCGTCGTTGAAACCGGTTCCTGGGTTGAATGTCGGGTCGTGCGAACCGTCTGCGTTGAAGCGGGCGATGCGATTCCGTTGCGTGCTTTCCACCGAGTAGAACCAACCACCCGCGATTATCTTCCCGTCGCCCTGCACTGCCAAAGTCTGGACGGAGCCGTTGGGGCCGTTCGCGGTCGCGAATTTCGTGTCGATGCTCCCGTCGGCGTTGAGCCGGACGAGATTGGAGCACGCGACGTTATTCACGTACGCGAACTGCCCGCCGACGATCCACTTGCCGCCGGCCACAGGCACCGCGGCATAGACCGTCCCCGTTTGACGGAAACCAGCCGCATTCGTCGCCAGTGTGGCGGCAGCCGCCGAGTAGCGCACGAGTCCGCTACAGCTCCGGCTGCCCACGCTGCTGAAGTAACCGCCACAGAGGAAACTCCCGTCCGCGCTGGCCAAGAGCACATAGCCGGCGCCCGACGGCGCGTCGGCGCTCGCGGCGGTGTTGCTCACCGAGCCGTTGGAGTTCAGCAGAACCAAGGTCGAGCTCGGTCCGCCGTTGTAGGACGTCCACCACGAGGAGACGGCGATGCGCCCGTCGCTCAACGCGGCGACGGCGCGCACATCGCTGGCGAAACCCGTCCCGGTCGCAAACGTCGTGTCCAGCGACCCGTTCACATCGAGACGCGCGATGCGGTTGCAGGTCGCGCCATTGAACGCCGTGAACGATCCGCCCACGACGAGCTTGCCGTCGGACTGCAATGCGAGCGATTCGACATTGCTCGAAAAGCCGCTTCCCGGATCGAAACTCGGGTCGTTGACGCCATTGGCCAGAAGGCGCGCGATGTAGTTTCGCGTCACGCCGCCCACTGAGGTGAACAAGCCACCGATGACGATTTTGCCGTCGGGCTGGAGCACCATCGTCCCTACCGTGGAATTCGGCCCAGCCGACGAAACAAACGTCCCGTCCCGCGAGCCGTCGGGCTTCACGCGCACGAGGTTCATGCACGACATGCCGTCGTACGTGTAGAAATTCCCCGCGACCAGAATCCGCCCATCGGACTGCCGCGCGAGCGCCCAAACCGTGCCGTTGGAGACACCCTGCCCTGGATCGAACGTATCATCGACCGTGCCGTCGGCGTTCAGCCGCGCGACGCAGTTGCGCTCCACTCCGTTCACGGAGGTAAACGTGCCGCCGATCACGACCTTGCCGTCGGGCTGCGGGAGCACCGCGTAGATCGTGCCATCGACCACGGGCGCAAACGCCGGATCTAGACCCAGGCCCGCGGAAAACTTGGCCACGCCGTACCGCCGCTGGCCCGCGATCGTGGAGAACGCGCCGACGGCGTACACCTCGCCCGAGGGGGCCTCGGCGATGTCCTCGACGCTCGCCCACGACGCCTCGAACAGCGGGGCGAAACTCGGATCGAGCCGCATCGTATCCGCGTAGCCTCCGGCCGGCGTCACTTGCAGGCGGGTGGCGCCCGAAATCGTCTGGCTCAGACCGTCGAAAACGAGCACGTCGTAAAGCCCTTCGTCGGCCATCGTCGCCGGCGAGATAGTCAGCGTCGGGCCGACCGCGCCGGAGATGGCGACGCCGAAATGCCGCCATTGGTACGTCAGCGTGCCGGCACCGCTGGCCGTCGCGGTCAATTGCGCCGCACCTCCGCTGACGACGGTCGCTGTCGCAGCGACCGGCTGGAGGACCGGCGGCGGGTTCTCCCCGGTGAGTGTCACCAGGTTGCTCGCGACGCTGGCCACGAGATTGCTCACGATCACCTGGTACGTGCCGCCGTCCTCACGCGTGAGGTTCGACAGCGACAGGACTGGAGCCGCAGCGCCGGGCACGACAATCCCGTTGTGGTACCATTGGTACACCAGATTCGAGCCGGTCGCGGACACGGAAAACTCCGCCGTGCCGCCCACGACGCCCGTCGTGCTCACCGGCTGCGTCACGATTACGGGCGCAAACACCGCCTTGCGGTTCAGCACGAGCGCGCCACCGGTGCGGTTGTAGTTCGAGTCGCCCACGGCGATCCGATAGGTGGTGCCCGCCACCGCCGGCACGACGACCCGACTGCACGGAATCGGGCCGCTGTTGTCGTCTGACACAACCGGAGTCAACGCATCCACCGCGCCGCCGGTGTAGACGGCGAGCGCCGTGTCGAAATTCGAGCCGGTGGTATCGAACAACTCGTAGCCGTCCGCCTCCGCCGTCCACGAATACCAGACCGAGGTGGCGGTGCCGTTGTTGTTCACGTGGATCGGCTCGCCAGGCTCGCCGGTCGCGTAGCGATTGGTGCCGGTGACCGAGCCATCCGCGCCGGCGAGGGCAATCGCGTCCGCAAAATTGTCGTTCGCCGGAGCGGCCACGGCCTCGAAGCTCAACTTCGCGATGCCGCGACTCCCGTACAGACCGTCGATCGCGACGTGGTAGGTCGAGCCCGCCACCGCCGAAAACGCCAGTTCACTGGTACCGTCTCCGGCCGTCGCGCTGTTGTCGTTGCTCGCGATCTCGGTCAGCGCGGAGACGGCGTCGCCGGTGTACACCGCGAGCAATGTGTCGAAGTTGCTGCCGGCCGTGGACCAGCGGTAGACGCCGCTCGTCGGCGCCGTCCAGCTCCACCAGACCGAGGCGGTGGCAGGCTGGCCGGCGTGGGTGGGTTCACCCGTTTCTCGCGTGGCCGTGAGATTCGTGCCAGTCACCAGACCGTTGGTGCCGCTCAGCGGAGAAGCGTCGGCGAAGTTGTCGTTCGTCGGCAGCGGCACGACCGAGGTCGGGAAGCCGAGCACGATCTGGCCCTGGGAGCGGCCGATGCTATCCACGGCAATCCGGTAGGTCGTGCCCGCCGTCACCGCGAACGTGGCGCTCGGACGGATGAAGCCGGACCAGTCCAAGTTCGAACCTGCCGCGGCGAGGGTCCCAATCGAGTCGCCAGTGTAGATTCCGATGGCCGGCAGAAACGCGCTCCCCGCCGAACTGAGCGACACGACGCCCGTGTCAGACGCGGTCCACGACCACCAGACCGAGCGTCCGGCGCCGAGGGCGGCATGGCGCGGCTCGCCGGGTTCTTCGCCGGCGTTCGCATTGGTACCGGAAACGGTCGTCGTGCCCGCCGCGACCACGGTAGCCGTCGCCAGGTCGTCGTTGGCCGGAGCCGCCGCGACTGCATACGAGAATGTGCCGTCGTAGGTGGCCTTGCCCGCCTTCACGATCGTGGCGCTCAAGGTCGTCTCCGTCACACCCGTCGGCACCGTCGCCACCGCCGAATAGACGCCGTCGCCCACTGCCCGATCAGGCGCGATCCCGTCGTCGTGAAACGTCACGACCGATCCACCGCCAAGCGCACCGGTGACGGCCGCCCCCAGGATCGGAGCCGCATCCGTCACGACCAAGAACAAGCTTTCCGTTTTCCCCGCCCGCAACGGCACCTGCACCGCACTGCTGCGCACCTCCAGAATTCCGTCCTCGGCGATCGTCAGCGCACGGTAGGCATCCACCGCACCACCCGACCACGAATAGCTGCGCAACGCCGCGACCTCACGGGTGGAGCAGAGGAGTCTGTTCCGGAGCTCCGTCGCCGTGAGCGCCGGATAACGAGCGAGCAGCAGCGCCGCCACGCCGGCGACGTGCGGGGTAGCCATGCTCGTGCCGTTGAAACTCGCGTAGGCGCTGTCGCCGCTCGCGACCGACGAGTAGATGTCGACACCCGGCGCCGCGAGGTCGACACGACTCAGGCCCGTGTTGGTGAAACTCGCCAGCTGGTCGCTGCGATCCAGCGCGCCGACCGAGACGATGTTGTCGACGTTGTAACACGCCGGATAGAAATCCCATCGGTCCGCATCCATGCCGGAGTTGCCCGCCGCCGCGAGAAACAGGCAGCCCTGGTCGCGCGCGGTCTTGATCGCGTCCTCGAGCGCCTGGCTGTAGCCGCCACCGCCCCAGCTGTTGCTCAGGATGCGCACGCCCTTATCCAACGCGTATTCGATGCACTTGATCGCATCGCTCGTGGAGCCGGACCCGCCCGCACCGAGAAACTTCAGACCCATCAGACGGACATTCCAGCACACGCCGACGATCGGGCCGGCATCGTTCGCCGCCGCCCCGATCGTACCCGAACAATGGGTGCCGTGGTTGTTGTCGTCCATCGGATCCCCCGAGCCGGTGATCGCGTTGATCCCGTGCACGTCGTCGATGTAGCCGTTGCCGTCGTTGTCGATGCCGTCGCCGGGAACCTCCTCGGGGTTCACCCATATCTGCGTAGCGAGGTCCTGGTGCGTGTAGCGGATCCCCGTATCGATCACGCCCACGACCACTGAGCTCGAGCCGGTGGTGATGTCCCACGCCGAGGCGGCGTTGATGTCCGCGCCGCTCACGCCACCGCCCTGCCCCGTGTTGCGCAAGCCCCAGAGCGTGCCGTCCGCAAACGCTGTGTCGGTCGGCAACGCGGTCGCGTACTGGACGTAGTCGGGCTCCACGTAATCGTACAGCCCGGTCGCCGTGAGCGCCGCGAGATCGGCCTCGATCTTGGCCTGCCGCGC
>DATGXO010000096.1:0-20273 GCA_035298965.1 Opitutaceae bacterium
AAACAGCGCCACACGCGCCTGCCGATCGGCGGCGAGGGAGCGGGCGAGAGCCAGCTCAGGCGAGCGCTCCGCGCCCGGGATCAGGTCGAGCACGTCGGTCGAGATCTTCGCGTCGTAGTCGAGCCGCGCGAGCCACAGCAACCCGAGGGCGACGCCGAGCGCCAACACCGCCCGCGCCGTCCATTTTTGTCGGGCCGGCTCCATGGCTCAGCGGAAGAAGCGTTTCACCTCGTCGGCGGAAAACGTCACGCCGGTGCGCGTCTCGCCGATCAACACCTCGACGCGTTGCTTCGCCGAGCGGCGAAACTCCAGCCGCCGCACCGCCTCGCCCGAGCCCTCGACGGTGAGCACGCTCAGCGTGCGCGCGAGCTCCGGTGTGCGCGGTGTGAAATCGAGCCGCCAGTCGTCACCGTCGCGCGCCGCGCGCAGCGAGAAAAGTTTCAACAACGCGGGAAGATCGAAACGCAGCACGGGCAGCAGCGCGGCGTCGATGCGCGGCGCGCGCGGGTCGGCGGCCATCGTGCGCGTGCGGCCGTCGGCGCGGCGCATGAGCAATCCCTGTGCGTCGACGACCAGCACCTGCTCCTCCGGCTGCACGTAGCGCAGACTCAGGCCGCGCTCGGCGGAGTGGCGCAGTTCGCCCTGCAGCACGACGGCCTCCTTGCGCACGCTGAACCAGCGGTGCTCGGTGAACGACGAGTACACCGCACCCTGCGCCGCGAGCGCGCCGAAGAGCGGGCACCACTCGGCGTCGTTTTCGCCGATGACCAACTCGGGGCCGGGCGCGGCAGGGACCTCGGCCCGGAGCGCGGGCGCGAGCACAAGCAGCAGAATGGCGAGGGAGAGCAGGACGCGTTTCATGCTGAGCGAAATTGCCGGCGCACCCGGCGCACGGAGACCCAGCGGCCGAGCAGCAGTTCCACGATGAGCCGGGTGTGGAGCCAGACCATGCGGACGTTGTCGCGCAGATAGTGGAAATGCGAGACGCCGCCCTCGGCGCGCGAGAGGTAGCGGCAGGTTGCGGGGATGTTGCGCATCGGGGTGCCCGCCCAGAACAGCCGCACCGCGATCTCCGGATCGAAATCGTAGCGCCGCGCGAAACGCGTGCGGCGCAGCGCGCGCACCGTCGCCGCGAGGGGATATACGCGGAAGCCGAAGAGAGGGTCGTCGATGCCCGCGCCGCCCGTTTCGAAATGCACGAGGCCGATGCTGAGCTGGCGGCCCTTCAGTCGCACAAGCGGCGCCTCGGGGCCGAACACCGGCCGCCCCAGCACGAGCGCCGCCGGCTCCGCCATCGACGCTCGCATGAAATCGCAGATACGGTCCGACGGATGCTGGCCATCCGCGTCCATGACGAGCGCGTGCGTGAAGCCGGCCGCGAGCGCGGCCTCGGCACCAGCGAGCACCGCCGCGCCCTTGCCTCCATTGCGCGGCAACTCGAGCACACGCAGCCTCGGTTCGTTGCGTGCGAACGCCACGACGCCGGCCGCGCTCCCATCCGTGCTGCCGTCGACGACGACCCACACGTCCGGCCACTGGGCGAGCGCCTCGCGCACCGTCGCGAGCAGCCGCGCGACGCCGGTGTTGTACGTCGGGATGAGGACGAGGTGCGTGGGCACGGGCGAAGTCATCGCGCGGTGGCGGGAAGTTGACCGAGCAGATGGCGTTGCACCTCCGCCGTCAGTTCGGCCGGACTGCGCAGCGGATCGTGTTCCCAACGCCGGTCGAGGGTGAACACGAACCAGCCCGGCAGCACCGCCGGCGGGATCCACCACGGCCGCCCTTTTTGCGCCATGCCGGGCGACGAGACGATCCTCACGAGCTGCACCGGCGCCTGCGCGCGCGCGGCGATGAGTGCGAAGCCGGGCCGCAGCGGGTTCAGCACCTCGCCGCGTTCCGTCCGCGTTCCTTCGGGAAAAACGAGCAGCGACTGGCCCGCGGCGATCTTCGCCGCCACCTCCCGCACGAGATCCACACCCGGCACGCCGCTCGCGTAGCCGGCGAGCACCGCCGCCGGGCCGATCGCCGGGTTGCGCATCAAGGACGGCTTGAAGATGCAGATCGTGTCGGGCAGCCGCGCGAGCAGGAAGGTCGCGTCGACCAATGTCGGATGATTGGCAATGAAGACCGTCCCCCCGGTCAGCGGCGCGTCGAAGCCGCGCCAGTCGATCCGCACCACGCGGGTGGCGTGTTGCCAGCGCACCCAGAAGTCGAAGAGCGCCCGGATCACGCGGCGCATGCGCGCGCCGCCCGTGCCCGCGCGCGGCAGCAGCAGGAGCGGCAGGCTGACAATGTTGAGCAGCACGCCCACCGCGCCGAACACCGCCCACGACGCGTAGTACGCCGCCACGAGATAGGCGCGGCGGATCATGGCGCGGCGTCCGCCCGCGCCGGGCCCGCGGCGGGCGCGACCGGGTTGAGCGGGGTGAAGTTGAACCACAGGTACGGGTTCGCCCGCAGCAGCGCCTCGACCTGGCGGAGAAACACCTGGAAATGCTCGCGCGCCCGGGCGAGCGCCGCCTCCCGCGGTTCGCCGGGCCGCGGATCGAAACGCGGCGAGGTGTGCAGCGTCGCCAGCTCCGGCCCCTCCGGCACGCCGACCGCGAAGAGCACCGACCGGCCGAAGATCAGCGCGAGGTGGTAGATCGTGAACGGGAACAGCCGGCGCGCGCCGAGAAACTCGAACGCCTCCGTGCGCGCGCTGAACTCCACGCGGTCGCACTGCATCGCGATCGC
This sequence comes from Opitutaceae bacterium, assembly GCA_035298965.1. Lineage (GTDB taxonomy): Bacteria > Verrucomicrobiota > Verrucomicrobiia > Opitutales > Opitutaceae > CAJCBL01. Next base: position 2,737 of record DATGXO010000096.1, read on the forward strand.
GGCGGGCGTGGCCGCGGCGTCCTTGAGCGCGAAGAGCAGTTCGCCGGGGTCGTTGATCCAGACGAATTTCAGCCGCGAGCCGAAGCGCGCGGAGAGCGCGTCCGTGTCGTGCGAGTTGCCCACGCGCAACCGCACCACGTACACCTCCTGGTGCCCGTAGCCGCCGATCTGGCAGCCCTGAAGGTCGGATACGCCGAAATGGAACGTGCCGAGCAGCACCGGCCCGCCGCCCTCGAGCCACGCGCGGAAATCCTCGGCGCCGGGCGCGTACACCGTGCGGTGCGGGCGGCCGTTGATCACGCGCAGCTTCGTCATCAACGCCTCCTCGAACGCGAAGAAGTGCCGGAACACCTCGCGGAAACGTGGCCGCCGGCCGAGCACGACTTCGAGGTACTCACACGAGTGGCGGCGCTGCGCGGGCATGTTCGCCAGCGCGATCAGCGTGCCGAGCGCGCGCAGCGGCCGGTACACGCCCTCCGGCAGCACGCGGTCGACGGTGCGCAGGAAACGGTAGCCCCAGCTGGGCCCGGGATTGCGCGGCGGCTGGGCGGGCGGGCTCACGACCAGTCGAGCGTCAGACGCCAGCCGGGCGCGACCGCGCCGTCGAAGGATCGCCGGTCGCGCAACAGTTCGAACCAGTCCGCAAGCGCCAGTGAGCCGGTCGCGTCCGCGGGCTCGAGCGCGAGCCGGCCGAGCGTGTCCGACGAGCGGGCACGCGTGAGCGCGAGCGCGAAGGCGAACTCGCGGCCGCTCGCCATACCCGCGGGGGCGAGCCAAGTGCCGCGTTCCTCGCCGCCGCAGAGCAGCACGCGCTCCGCCGGAGCGAGCAGCGCCGCCTGCACCGCCGAGGCCACGAGGTTGTGGCCGCCGGCGAGCGGGAAGAACTCGCGCACGCTGCGCTGCCGGCCGATGAGCCCCTGCTGCGCGCCGCTCGGATGGATCGAGGTCTGGAACAGCGTCGGGCTGGCCGAGGGGAAACTGTCGAGAAAACCCTCGAGTGCGCGGCTCTCGCCGTACTGCGTGGCGTACACGAGCGCGTCGTCCTCCCCGGGCTGGAGCTCGCCGAGCACGCCGCCGACAAAGAGCCCGAGCTGCGTCATGCGGCGCACCGCGCCGGGGGCGAACCGCGACTTCAGCCGCTCGCGCGTCGCGGCCGGCTCCTCGGCGCCGGGATCGTCCGTGCGGACGGCCTGGATGAAACGTTCAAGCATGGCTGAGCAGAAGCGCGGCGTGCGCGCCACCGAAGGCGTTGCTGGCGCAGAGCGCGCCGTCGAAACCGGCGGTGGCGAAGGGCGCGAGCGCCACGGCGTCGGTGAATGTCGGCGACGCGCTGCCGACCGTGCCGGGTGCGGTGCCGCTGCGGAGCGACGCGGCGACCAGCGCGAGTTCGACGAGCCCGCAGCTGCCGAGCGTGTGGCCGAGGCTGCCCTTCCAGCCGACGAGAGGCGCGCCGGGAAATGCCTGCGCGACCGCGGTCGCTTCGAGCCGGCCGGCCTCGAGCGTGCCGGTGCCGTGCCCTTTCACCCACAGCTTCCGGCCGGCGGCGGCCGCGGCCAGCGGGGCGAACGCGGCGGCGAAGCCGGCACCGTCGGGTTTGTTCGCCGTGAAGTGGTACATCTCGTTGTGCAGGCTCTGCGCGGCGAGGGCGAAGTCGCCGCGGTCGCGCGTCAGCACGGCGTAGGCGGCGCCATCGCCGAGACCGATCGAGCCAGCGGCGCGATCCTGGTACGGCGCGGGGAAATCGGCGTTGAGAATCTTCAGCGCGTGAAATCCGCCCGCGACGAACGGGCTGAGGAAATCGTAGCTGACGACGAGCGCCTCGTCGGCCGCGCCGGCGGCGAGCAGCCGGGACGCATGCATGAGCCCGAGGTGCGCCGACACGCACGCATGCGAGAAAATCGCCACGTTTTCGCCCCAACCGAGCGCGCGACGGACGAGCTCCACCGAGGTGTGCGGGGCGCCGTGGCCGGCATGCGCGCTGTCGCCGCTGCGGCGAAACGCGTACGCGCTGCCCACGCCGAAATTGCTGCTCGTCACGCACACCGGACGCCGCGCCGTGCCCCAACCACTGCCGGCCACGGGCGCGAGCAGGGTCGCGAGTTGTTGGAGCCACGCCGGAGGGCAGGTCTCGTCGAGCGCGCGCCCGGGCAGCAGCGCCAGCGGCACGGCATCGCCGCCCTCGCGGCCGAGCACGGGCACGGGCTGCAGCGCGCGTTCGCCGCGCAGCAGCGCCGCGTGCGTGGCGGCGGTGTCGCCGAACGGCGTGAGGCAGTCGCACGCGGCGAGGCGCACGACGGAGTTGGCGGCTGGGTGGGCCATGCGGAGTTGGCCGCGGGAATCAGGCGGGAAGCTTGGAGGCGTCGGCGCGGGCGCGGATGAACGCGGCGAGGCTCGCGATGCTGGAGAGCGCCTGGCGCGACTCCTCGGCGCTGCCGATCTTGATGCCGAACTCCTTCTCGATCTTCACCACGAGCTCGAGCGCATCGATCGAGTCGAGCGACAGGCCGGACCCGATGAGCGGCGCGGCGGGGTCGATCTCGGCGGGGTTCACGTCGTCGAGGTGCAGGGTTTCGACGATCAGGTGCTTGAGTCGTTCGATGAGGGGGTCGGCCATGGTTTCGGAGCGGGCAAGGGTGGCGAGAGTCCGTTTGCCCGCGCAAGCCCGGATCGCGGCCGAGCGGCGGAATGCGGCCGCTCAACGGCACCTCGCGGCTGGCGAATGGCGGTGGGGTGAACTCACGCCGCGCGATCCAACCAGCGGGCGCACTCGTCGTTGCTACGGCCCCGCCGGCGACGGTCCCGGAAATGTGTCGCCAGAAAAAGGAGCCCGAGGATGATCAGCGCCGTGGCATCGAAACGTCATGTGAACTGGGTCTTCGTGGGTGGAGTGGCCGCCGTCGTGCTGGCGGGAGCCGGCGTGGCGTTCGGCGTGTTCCGCAAGTTGGACCGAGCCGAGCAGCGCGCGGAAGCGAGACAGACCGAGCTGAAGAAAGAAATGGCGGCAGCCATCGAAGCCGTTCGGAAGGATTCGGACGCGCGGGTCGAGCGGATCCGCCTGTTGATGGAGGAGTCCACCAAGACGGAGCGCCGGTTGCTCCAGCGCCAGGCCATGGATCAGGACGCACGACTGCTCGCGGCGGCGGCGCAGCACTATTTCCTGGAGATCGGCCAGACGGTGGTGGCAATCGGCTATGATCCGCGCACCGGGGAATTGTCCGGACCAGTGGCGAATTACCTCCGCCGAATCGCCCCGGGCTACACTGCCGTCCCGAACGAACTGAAACTCGAGGGCGTCTTTACGCTCGAACACCCCGGGGCCGGTCCTGCGCAGGGCTATCACGAGGACGGCCGGCCAGTTGCGGCGCCTCAGTAAACACCGTGGCCGGGCCGCGCCTTACGCTCGATCGGCTCGCCGCAGCACGTGGCAGACGTTGCTGCCGCCAAAACCGCTGCTGTTGTTCAGCACCAGGCGAGGCGCGACCGCCAATGTCTCGCGCGGCAGGTCGAGGCCGTCGCAGACCGGATCGGGCGTGCGCAGGTGGGCGTTGCCGGGGATGAAACCCTCGGCGAGTGCGAGCGAGCAAAACGCCGCCTCCATCGCGCCGGCCATCGAAAGCGGGTGACCGGTGAGTCCCTTCGTGCTGCTCACGCGCGGGCGCGCGCCGGCCTCGGCGAACACCGCGCGCAATGCCAGCGCCTCGGCGCGGTCGCCCACCGGTGTCGAGGTGGCGTGCGCGTTCACGTAGTCGATTTCTCCGACCGCGACGCCGGCATCTGCCAGCGCACGCTGCATCGCCAGCCGCAGGCCGGCGCCCTCGGGGTGCGACATCGCCACGCTGTGGCCGTCGGCGCTCTGCCCCCAGCCGGCGATCTCGGCGAGGACGGGCGCGCCGCGTTCATGCGCGAGCTCGGCGGCCTCGATGATGAGTGCAACCGCGCCACCGGCGCCGACGAAGCCGTTGCGCGCCGCGTCGAACGGGCACGAGGCCAGCGCAGGGTCGCTCTGCGCGGAGAGCGCGCGCATCGCGGCGAAGGGCAGGATCGACTCAGCGTTGGGCTCCTCGGCGCCGACGACGATCACGCGGCGCAACCGGCCCAGCCGGATCTCGTCGCACGCGTAACCGAGCGCATGGCTCGAGGAGGCGCAGGCGGAAACGAAGCCGCAGACCGCGCCCGTGATGTGAAAATGGGCGCCGAGGTTGAAGTTGAGCGTGCCGCAGATCGAGCTGACGACGCCCATCGGGTTGCCGCGCTCGCCGCGCGCGGCGTCCATCTGGCCGAGGTGGTGGTGCAGCATCCGCGCCGATCCCGCCGAGGCGCAGAACAGACCGGTGTCGGGTTGGTGCGCGATCGCGGCGGGCGCGAGGGCGGCGTCGGCGAGCGCCTGCTCGATGGCGCAGAGCGCGTACACGCCGTGCGGGGCGAGCCCGCGGAGCGTTTCCCGCGGGATGTCGTAGCGGGCGGGCCAGCTCCAGTCGCGGCTGTTCGTGGACGAGACATCGAACTCCTTCACCGTGCCGGCGACCTTCACCGGCAGTGCTGGGTTGCCCAAAAACTCGACGGGGGCGAGTCCGTGGCGGCCGGCGCGCAACGACGCGGCGACGGCGGCGCGGTCGTTGCCGATCGGAGTGATGAAACCGAGCCCGGTGACGACCGGTCGGCGGGCGGCGAGAAGTGCGGGGTTCACGCAGCGGGCGGATTCTCGCGCAGGCGGCGCGCCACGAAATCGCAGAGTTCGCCGACCGTGCGCAGCGCCAGGATTTCCTCGTTCTTGATCATCACCTGGAAGAGGTCCTCGAAGAAGAAGACGGTCTCGGCGACCGCGAGCGAATCGAAGCCGAGATCCTCGATCAGCCGCTCCTCGGCGCGCAGCGGTTCGGTGCGGGAGTGCACGGAGTTGCGCGGCATGAAATCGCGCACCGCGGCCACCACGACCACGCGCAACGCGGTCTCATCGCCCGACGCGCGGAATGTCTGGTATGCCGCGCGCACTTCGGCGGGGAATCGGCTCAGCGGCTGGGGGAGATCGGACGACGTGGGCATCGTGGAAACCGCCAGCAAAACCCCTCGTCGCGCCGGGACAAGCCTTGGTTGGCGCGGCCCGGCAGCGAGCGCATGAGACGTTCGATCACTCCGGGGGTGGACCCGCTTGCCCCAAGCGGGTCGCGCGCGCGGTCCTCACCGAATCGCCAGCCGTAGCACCACGCGCCAGCGTAATCCACGTCCACTCAAGCGCCCCGCTCTCCGCAGAAGCGTCACTTCACATCGACGCCCGAGGGGCCGCCGACCGCGCGGTCGTAGTTCGCCTCGAGGTATTCGGCGAGCCGACCGGCGATGCGCACGAGCATCACGTTGTCGGTCGCGCCGATGGTCCACGCGCCGCCCATCGAGTCGGCGCGGGCGTAAAACTCGGGCGTGGCGATCACCCGACCGGTTTCGTACTCGGTGATGCGCACGCGCAGGATCACCGCGGAACTGCCCGCCATCCCGCCCACCCAGAAACGGGCGTTGCCGTCGATGAACTTGAGCTCCGCCACGACCGGATCGACGAGCAACGTGCGCTTCGGCGCCTTGGTGTCGGCACCGGCGTTCCACCGGGCGAGCAGCGGGGCGATGCGCGCGGTGAGGTTCTCCTGGATCTTCGCCAGCGCGCGGTCGTTGGAGCCTTTTCCGGCATACTCCCGCGCCAGGCGCACGCTGCCGACCTGGATGCGGGTGAAGTTCGCAAACGGCTCCGCGGGCGGCGGATTCGTCACGACGTGCGAGCGGATGTGGGTCGCGCAGCCGGCGAGGGCGAGAAACGAGCAGCACAGAACGACGAGCAGGGAGTGAACAGGCTTCATATGGGCGGAACGGGGTTCGATTGAATCGGCGGCGCGGGGCACGCTCGCCAACGGCCCCAGCGAAGCTGCGACACCACGTGGTCGCAAGAAAACGGTTTCGCCAGTCCACCGCCGTGGATCTTCTGCGCGGCGCGCGTGCGCCCTCCACCGCCGCGCTTGCCCCGGCCCGTGCGCACCTTTTCGCTCGTTGCCTCCCACTCGCACCCACCCGTCTCGCCCACGCGACGCATGCGCGTCACCCTCGTCCATCCCGCCGGTTTCAACTTCGTGCCCGGCCAGCCCGATTTCTCCGTGCTGGCCAACCGCATGGCGCCCATCGGCATCCTCCAGCTCGCCGCGTGGCTGGAACAGCACGGCCACCCGACCGCCGTGCACGACTGCCTCGGACCGGTCGCGCCCGTCGGGATCGCGGCCAACGTCGACGCCATCCTCGCCACCAAGCCCGACCTCGTGGGGTTCTCCGCCACGACCGCCGGCTTCATGGAGACGGTCGATCTCGCCGCCGAGCTCCGCCGCCGCGAACCCGCGATGCGGATCGTCGTGGGCAACGTGCATGGCACCGCGATCGGCGCGCCGCTCCTGCAACACTTTCCCGAGATCGACGCGCTCTGCCTCGGCGAGGGCGAGGGCACGCTGCTCGATCTCGCCGAGGGCCGTCCATGGCGCGACATCCCGAACCTCGTCTTCCGCGACGGCGACATCATCCGCACCAACCCGCGCCGCGCCCGCCTCCAAGATCTCGATTCGCTCCCCTTTCCCGCCTACGAGAAACTCGCCGGCTTCCCGCGCGGCTACCACCTGCCGCTCTTCTCCTACGAGAAACGCTGGGGCGCCACGATGATCACCTCGCGCGGTTGCCCGTACACCTGCTCGTTCTGCGACCGCACCGTCTTCGAGCGGCTCCACAAGTTCAATTCGGCCGCCTACATCCACGAGCATATGCGGCACCTGCGCGACCGCTTCGGCGTGCGCCACGTCAACATCTACGACGACCTCTTCACCGCGCACAAGAAACGCATCGACGAACTCTGCCGCCTGCTCGTCGACCGGCCGCTCGGGATGAACTTCAACTGCGCCATCCGCACCGGCCACACCTCGGCCGAGATGCTCCGCGACCTCAAGCGCGCCGGCGCGTTCATGGTCTCGCTCGGCATCGAGTCCGCCGACCCGGAGATGATGCGCCGCCACAAGGCCGGCGTGACGCTCGACGCCGTGCGCGACACCGTCGAGAAGATCCACGCCGCCGGCCTGCGCGCGAAGGGCCTGTTCATCTTCGGCCTGCCCGGCGAGACGCCCGAGACCGTGCGCACCACGAGCGATTTCATCCTCTCGCTCGGCCTCGACGACATGAACCTCACCAAGTTCAGCCCGCTCTACGGCGCGCCGATCTGGGACGAGTGCGTGAGCGGCCGCTCCGGCGAGTTCCACGAGGACTGGCGGCTGATGAACTGCCTGAACTTCGTCTTCAAGCCCGCCGGCTTCTCCAGTCGCGAGGAGATGGATGCACTCTACAACTGGCACGTGCGCCGGTACTACGACAGCAAGGGCTACCGCCGCCGTTTCGCCCGCCGGCTCTGGTCGCACCGCTGGAGCCTCTGGCACATCGCGAAAAACACGCCGCAGATCGTGAAGGCCGCGCGCTACTTCAGCGCGAACAAGGCGCAGCTCGAGGCCGCACGCCGCGAGTTTCCGCTGCACCCGCGTCAGCCGCGCAACCTCCCGCCCTCGCTCAGCGCCGAGCTCCGCGCCGATGCGGCCTCCGCCGTCGCGCCAGCCGATCAACACCCACACGCAGGATCGCGGAGCTCCGAAGTACCCACATCGTGAAACGCGTCCTCGTCGTCGAGTTCTCCCAGACCGGCCAACTCACCGCGGTGCTCGATGCGCTCCTCGCGCCGCTGCTCGAGCCGGGCTCGGGCGTGACCGTCCATCGCGAACGTCTGCGGCCCGAGCCGGCGTATCCGTTTCCTTGGCCCTTCTGGCGTTTCCTCGACCAGTTCCCCGAAACGGTCGCGCAGGAGCCCGTCGCGCTCGCGCCGCTCGGCGTGCCCGTCGCCGCCGAATTCGATCTCGTGATCCTCGGCTATCCGATCTGGTACCTCTCGCCCCCGCCGCCGCTCGTCGCGTTCCTGCGCAGCGCGGAAGGTCGGCGCCTGCTCCGCGGCCGCCCGGTCGTGACCGTCACCGCCTGCCGCAACATGTGGCTCATGGCGCAGGAGGACGTGAAGGAACTCCTGCGCGCCGCCGGCGCGCGCCACTGCGACCATGTCTCCCTCGTCGATCCCGGCTCGGCACTGGCGACGTTCGTCACCACGCCGCGCTGGATGTGGACCGGGCGAAAGGACCGCTTCCTCGGTTTTCCTCCCGCCGGTGTGTCCGCAGAACAGATTCGCAACTGCCGCCGCTTCGGCCTCGCCCTGCGCGCCGCGCTCGCCATCGGTGACGAGACACACGGCGCTCCGCTCCTGTGCGGGCTGCGCGCGTGCACCGTCGACCCGCGCCTGATCGCCAGCGAACGCGTGGGCAAACGCAGTTTCCGCGTCTGGTCGCGCCTGCTGCGCGCCTCCGGCCGGCCCGGCACGCCGCTGCGGCGCGCGCTGCTCGCCTGTTATCTCCTGTTTTTGCTGACGATGATCGTCACGGTCGTGCCGCTCACGATGCTCGTGAAGGCGGTTCTGCGTCCGCTGTTGCAAAGGAAGTTGGCCGCTCTCCAAGCTTTCCACGAACAACCCTCGGGCGGCGGCGACGAACGCTTGGCGGCGTTCCCCCCACGATGACCCGCGACGTTTTCATCACCCGCACCGCGTCGTTCCTGCCGCTCGCCCCGGTGGGCAACGACGCCATGGAGGCCGCGCTCGGCCAAGCCGGCGAACGCCCGTCCCGCACGCGCCGGATCACGCTGCGCAGCAACGGCATCACCGCCCGCCACTACGTGAGCGATCCCGCCACCGGCGCGGTGCGCTACTCGAACGCCCAGCTCGCCGCCGAAGCCGTGCGCGCGCTCGCCGACGAGCGGTTCCGCCTCGACGAGATCGCCTGCCTCTCCTGCGGCACCTCGATCCCCGACCAGATTCTCCCCGGCCACGGCGTGATGGTGCACGGCGAACTCGGCAGTGCTCCCTGCGAAGTGATAACAACTGCGGGCGTGTGCGCCGCCGGCGCCACGGCGCTCAAATACGCGTGGCTCGCCGTTCGCTCGGGCGAGGCGGCAAACGCCGTCGCCACCGCCTCCGAGGCCGTCTCGCTCAACCTCCGCGCCACGCGCTACGCCGCCGAGACCGACCGCACCGCCGACGAACTCGAGGCGCGGCCCGAGCTCGCATTCGAGAAGGATTTCCTCCGCTGGATGCTCTCCGACGCCGCCGGCGCCGTGCTGCTCCAGCCCGCGCCCGCGGCCGACGGCCCGAGCCTGCGCGTCGACTGGATCGACATCGCCTCGTACGCGCACGAGCTGCCCGCCTGCATGTACGCTGGCGCCGAGAAAAACGACGACGGCTCGCTCACCGGCTGGGCGCGTTTCCCGCACGAGGAACTCGGCCGCCGCTCCGTGCTCGCGATCAAGCAGGACGTGAAGCTGCTCAACGCGAAGATCATCGAGTACTGCCTCGACCGCCCGCTCGGCGCGATCAAGGCCCGCCGCGGCCTCACCGCCGAGGCGATCGACTGGTTCCTGCCGCACATGTCGTCGGAATATTTCCGCCAACCGATCGCCGCCGGCCTCGCCCGCATCGGCCTGCCGATCCCGCCCGAGCGCTGGTTCACCAACCTCGCCACGCGCGGCAACACCGGCTCCGCATCGTTCTTCCTCATGCTCGACGAACTCCTCCGCAGCGGCCACCTCCGCCGCGGTCAGCGCCTGCTCGCCCTCGTGCCCGAGTCCGGCCGGTTCACGAGCGCCTACCTCCACTTCACCGTCGTCTGATGCGCCCCGACGAAGTTCCCCAGGAAAACGCGCCCGTGCTCGGCGGTGTGCGCAAGCTCGTCTACGTCGTCGATTCTTCCGGCCACTATCGCGCCGCCTGCTCCGGCGGCTCCGAGATTGAAACATCGCCCACCGAGGAGGCCGTCGCGTGGTTCGCCCGGCTCGCCGCCGAGGCGCGCGCCCGCGCCGCGCGCGGCGAATCCAGCCCGCTCGAATACCATATGTACCGCCTCCGGCTCGATGTGCCCACGCTCGCCGCCGCCGCCGGCCTCTGGCGCTGGCGCGTCCGCCGCCACCTCCGCCCCGCCGGCTTCGCGCGCCTGAGCCCAAGACTGCTCTCGTGTTACGCCGAGGCGATGGGGCTGACCGTCGACCAACTCCGCACGCTCGACTGACGCCGCCTTTCGCCCGATGCCCGCCTCCGCCACCGACCAGCCCGCACCGAAGGTCTTCCAGCACCGCCAGTCCGCCCACTGCGAGAGCGGCGTCATCTCCTCGCTGCTCCAGCACGAGGGCCTCCCGATCTCGGAGGCGATGGCGTTCGGCCTGAGCGCGTCGCTGTCGTTCGCCTACATCCCGCTGGTGAAGATCAACCAGCTGCCGTTGATCGCGTACCGGATGGTGCCGCGCTTCATCCTCAACGGCCTCAAGAAACAGCTCCGGCTCCCGCTGCGCTTCGAGACCTTCCGCGAGCCGCTCGACGGCCGCCGCCGCCTCGACGCGCTCCTCGACCAGGGACGCCTGGTCGGCCTGCAGTCCTCCGTGTTCTTCCTGCCGTATTTTCCGGAGAACATGCGCTTCCACTTCAACGCGCACAACCTCATCGCCTACGGCCGCGACGGAGACGACTACCTCATCTCCGACCCCGTCTTCAACGGCCCCACGCGCTGCGCCGCCCGCGACCTCAGCCGCGCGCGCTTCGTCCGCGGCGCCCTCGCGCCGAAGGGCCTGATCTACTATTTCGACGGCCCCGTCCCGCGCACCGAGATCGCCCCGCTGCTCCCCGGAGCCATCAAGAAGAACTGTTTCCTGATGCTCAACGTGCCGCTGCCGTTCGTCGGCTGCTGCGGCGAACACCTCCTCGCCCACCGCCTGCGCCGGCTGCCGGTGGCAAAGGATCCCGAATACTGCCGGCGCTTCGTCGGCCACATCGTGCGGATGCAGGAGGAGATCGGCACCGGCGGCGCCGGCTTCCGCTTCCTCTACGCCGCGTTCCTGCAGGAAGCCGCCGCGCTGCTCGCCAACCCGCGCCTGACCGAGCTCTCCCTCGAGCTCACCGCGATCGGCGACAGCTGGCGCGACTTCGCCCTGCTCGCCGCCCGCATGAACAAGGCCCGCGCGGCAATGGACACCGCCCTCCTCGCCGACACCCTCGGCGCCCTCGCCCGCCGCGAGCGCGCCCTCTTCAAGAAACTCCGCGCCGCGGTGTGAGTACAATGAAACCCCGCCAACTTTGGCTCTTCCTTCTCGTCGCGCTTCTCGCCCTCCCGGCTGACGCGCGCGCCGGCCGCGGTGAAACAATGAAGAAAGCCGCAGCAAACGAAGAGGCGCAGCAGTTCCAAGGCAGCGCAAAGACGCTGGTCGGTCAGGCGAAGGCGCAGGTGATAGAACTGCTCGGCATCCCCGACAGCAAGAGAGCCGACGAAGGGTACGAATGCTGGATCTACAAACGGCACTTCGGAACCTTTCGCCGGAAGCAAGCAGTCTTCGGCCATAGGACGCTCACGTTGGAAGTGCGGGCCGAAATCCTTCTCAAGGAAGGCACCGTTGTTTCCTCAAAAGTGTCGGCGATCGAAGAGATCGCGAAGCCGCGGCGCGAATAGCGCCAACGCTCGCCGCATTGGCACAAACAGACGGTTCGTGGCGCGGCGATTCAGCCCGCGCCGCGCTCACTCCGCCGCCCGCAACCGCCACGCGGCGAAGCTCAAGCATGCGGCCGCGAAACCGAGCAGCAGCCACGGCTCCGCGCCGAGCGTCGCGAAGCGCGCGCCGCGCACGAACACATCGAGAAATCCCTCGAGGCCCCAGCCCATCGGGGAAAACGCCGCGACCTGCTGCATCGCGAACGGCATTACGATCTTAGGTACCATCACGCCGCCGAGCGCGCCGAAGAGGATGTTCGTCACGCCGCCGATCGTCGTCGCCTGCTCGGTCGTGCGCGCCACCGCCGCCACCGCGAGCGCAAAGCCGATCCCGGCCAGGCTCACGGCCGACGCCATCGCCAACAACGCGAGCCAGTCCACCTCGAGGCCGAGCGCATCGCCGCCGAGTCGCGGCACGAGATAACGCCCGACCAGCAGCATCACCGCCGTCTGCCCGAGGTTCACGAGATAGAACGGCACCACCTTGCCCGCGAGCAGCGTCGTCACTGGCACGCGCAGGCTGCGCAGCCGTTGCCACGTGCCCTGTTGCCGCTCGGCGATGAAGACGTTCGAGAGCGGGATCACCACGAAGAACATCGCGAACACCAGCCACGCAGGCACGCTCTGCTGCACCGAAGTGAGCGCCACGCCGCTGGCGCGATGGAAACGCGTCTCGAGCAACGCGCCCGCGGCTGCCGGGTCCATGTCCGGCAATTGGACACCGGAGATGCGCGCCGTGTCGCGGAACGGCTCCACGAGCGCGTTCACCCGCTGCGCCGCCACCGCGCGCAGCACATCCCCCTGAAACGCCGCGAGCACTGCCGGCGGCAGTCCCGGCTCGGCGAGCACGGTGACCAGCGGCCGCTTGGTCGCCGCGTCGGCCAGCGCCTCCTCGTAACCGGCCTCAATCAATAGCCCGATCTGGATCTCGCCACGCGTCAGCGCCGCTTCGACCGCCGCGCGGTCCGCCGCAGTCGGCCGTCCGCCGGGCAAGGCCGCGCGCAATGCCGCTGCCGCCGGCGTGCCGTCGCCATCCCACACGAGCCAATGCGCCTTGTCCGCGATGCGCGGCTGGAACGTGTCGCGTAACGCTAATGACATCACGAGGATGAACACCGCCGGCATCGCGAAGAGCACGAGCAGCCCGTGCACATCGCGCGCGAGCGCGCGCAGTTCCTTCCGGATGGTGGCGAGCAGCGGAGTCATCATCAGTCGCGCAGCGAGTGGTGGGTGAGCTGGAGAAACAACTCCTCGAGATCGCGGCAACCGTGCCGCACCGCCACGATCGGACCGGCGAGCGCACGCACGTCGCGGAGCAATTCCTCCAGCAGACGCTCCGCCGGTAGCGCGAATTCCAGCCAGCCGTCGTCGCCGATGCTCCCGGCCGCCAGCCCGCATTCCGCCGCGAGCCGCGCGCGCAGCGCCGCATCGGGAGCACGAGCCACGCGCACCTCCACATTGGCCGTCGCGCCGGCGAGCAAATCCGCCAACGGGCCGCACGTTAGCACGCGCCCGTGGTCGATCACCGCCACGCGATCGCCGATCGCCTGCACCTCCTCCATGTAGTGCGACGCGTAGATGATCGCCCGGCCCTCGGCGCGCAGCCGCCGCACCGTCTCCAGCAAGAAGGCACGCGACTGCGGATCCACGCCGACCGTCGGCTCGTCGAGCAGCAGCAACTGCGGATCGCCGACGAGCCCGATCGCGAGATTGAGCCGGCGTTTCAATCCGCCCGAACACTCCGCGGCGCGCCGCTCCGCCACCGCGTCCAGTCCGACCGCGGCCAACGCCGCCGCGATCCGCGCTCGCGCCCGCTCGCCGTCCAGCCCGAGCACGCCAGCGAAAAACTCCAGGTTCTCCCGACACGTGAGCATCGGGTAAAACGCGTACTCCTGCGGCACCAGTGCGAACCCGCCGCGCACCGCCGCCGGCTCGGCCAGTTCGACCGCGCCGGCCTGCGGTCGCCGCAATCCGGCGACAAGCGCCATCAACGTCGACTTGCCCGCGCCGTTCGGTCCGAGCAGCCCGAGCACCTCGCCGCGGCCGAGCGCCAGCGACACGCCGTCGACCGCCCAAGGGGCGTCGGCGCGATAGCGATAGCGAACATCGTTGAGGCGCAGCATGGTTGTCCGCGCGGTGCACTCGGGAGTGCGTCTGCGGCGGCCGCGAGAGTGCAGCCGGCGCCATCCGCCGGAGCAAGCCTCCAGCCGTGCTCATCGTCCGACCACGCCCGCGGCCACGTTTGCCGGTTGAAAAGGCGGGGCGGCGAACCGTACCAACGGGCATGGAGCGCACCGCCGTCGCCGCACCGCCCGTCGCACCGAGCACCACCGGGGAAGCCGTTCTCCCGGTCCTGCTCGCGTTGAGCCTTTCGCACCTGCTCAACGACATGATCCAGGCCGTGCTGCCGGCGATCTACCCGGTGTTGAAAGCCGAGTACGAACTCAACTTCACGCAGGTGGGCCTGCTCACGCTGGCGTTCCAGGCGACCGCCTCGATCCTCCAGCCGGCCGTCGGCTTCGCGACCGATCGCCACCCGCGGCCGTTCTCGCTCGCGGTCGGGATGGGCGTCACGTTGCTCGGCCTCGTCCTGCTCGCGCAGGCGCACTCGTACGGGCTGCTGCTGGTCGCCGCGGCCTGCGTGGGCACGGGCTCGTCGGTGTTCCACCCGGAGGCGTCGCGGCTGGCGCGGCTGGCCTCCGGCGGACGCCACGGGTATGCGCAATCGCTGTTTCAGGTGGGCGGCAACTTCGGCACGGCGCTAGGCCCGCTGCTCGCGGCCGCGGTGATCGTGCCACCGGCGGCGCGCCGCGGCGTACTGTGGTTTCTTCCGATCGCGTTGCTCGGGATCTTCGTGCTCTCGCGCCTCGGCCGCTGGTACCGCGAGCACCTCGTGCAGCGCCGCGCGCAACGCGCCACGGCCGCGCCGGTCTCGCCGCTGCCGCGTCGGCAGGTCGTCACCACGCTCGCGTTGCTCGGCACGCTGATCTTCTCGAAGCACTTCTACCTCGCGAGCCTCGGTAGCTACTACACGTTTTTCCTGATCGAGAAGTTCGGCCTTTCGGTCCGCGAGGCGCAGCTGCGGCTCTTCGTGTTCCTCTTCGCCGTCGCGGCCGGCACGATCCTCGGCGGGCCGCTCGGCGACCGTTTCGGGCGCAAACGCGTGATCTGGTTCTCCATCCTCGGCGTGGCGCCGTTCACGCTCGCGCTGCCGCACGCCAACGCCTTCTGGACCGTCGTGCTCACGATTCCGATTGGGTTGATCCTCGCCTCGGCGTTTCCCGCGATCCTCGTCTACGGCCAGGAGTTGCTCCCTGGCAAGGTGGGCCTCGTCGCGGGGCTGTTCTTCGGTTTCGCCTTCGGCATCGCCGCGATTGGCGCAGCCCTGCTCGGCCGCCTCGCCGATCACGCCGGCCTCGGCGTGGTGTACAACGTGTGCGCGTTCCTGCCGTTGATCGGCCTCGTCGCGGCATTCCTGCCGGATCTGCACCGGCGCGGTGGCGCCTGAACCAATTCGATCGAGAGTCGAGCGCCGAGAAACGAGTGCCAGAGTACCGGTACGCTGGAATCGCCTGCCCGCGTGACCATGCCGCGGCTCTGATTTCCGGCTCTCGTCGCTCGTCCTCTCGACCCTCGACTCCGGATGTTCGCACTGTCGCCAGATCCCCGAGCGCCGCCGCCCGTGCTTTTTCCTCGACCGTCCCGCGCCCGCCGCGGAACGCTCGCAACGTGCAGTCGCCCCACCTACTCGACCGCTGGCGGGAAACCGTCCGTCGCGATCCCGCCGCGCTCGCCGTGATCGACGGCGCGACGGGCCGACGTTGGTCGCGCGCGGAGCTCGCCGGCACGGCGGAGAACTGGTGCCGCGACCACACCGCCGCCCACGCGCTCGCCGGCCGGCGCGTGCTGTTCGCCGAGCCAAACGGCGCCGCCTGGTTCCACGTTTTCCTCGGCCTGCTCGAAGCCGGCGCAATCCCGGTCCCGGCCGATTCGACCGAGCCCGCCGCCGCGCTCGCCGCGCAGGCGCGCAACCTCCGCGCCGCCGCGCTCTGGCACGCCGGCGCGTTGTCGCCGTTTTCCGGAGCCACGCGCCACCGCCACGGCGAACTCTGCCTGCTCAAGCTCACCAGCGGCAGCACGGGCGTGCCGAAGGCGCTGGCGTTCACTCACGGGCAGATGCTCGCCGACGGCCGCCAGATCTGCGCGTCGATGGGCATCGGCCCTGGCGATCTCAACCTCGCCGTGATCCCGCTCGGCCATTCGTACGGACTGGGCAACCTCGTGGTGCCGCTTCTCGCGCAGGGCACCGCGCTCGTGTGTGTCGCGAGCCCGCTGCCGCAAGCGCTCGCCACCGACATCGCACGCTGGCGACCCACGGTGTTTCCCGCCGTGCCCACGTTGCTGCGCGCGCTGGTGCGCAGCGACATCGACCCCGCACAACTCGCGAGCCTGCACCTCGTCGTCTCCGCCGGCGCGGCGCTGCCGCCCGAACTCGCGACCGCGTTCGCCGAAAAGTTCGGCCGACGCGTCCACAACTTCTACGGCGCGAGCGAGACCGGCGGCATCGCTTACGACCGCACCGGCGACGCGACGCTCACTGGCCGCAGCGTCGGCACGCCACTCCAGGACGTGAGTCTGAAATTCCGCAGCGGGCAGCGGTTCACGGTCGAGAGCGCCGCAGTGGGCGGCCACGGAAGTTTCTCACCCGCCGATCGCGGGGAACTCGATCCCGCCGGCGAGCTGCGGTTGCTCGGCCGTACCGGCCGCACGGTGAAAATCGCCGGACGCCGGCTCGATCTCGGGGAAGTCGAACAGACTTTGCTCGCACTCCCGGGCGTGCGCACCGCGTGCGTGTTCGCACATCCCCAACGCCCGGATGCACTCGCCGCCGCCGTGGCGAGCGACCGCGCCGGCGCCGAACTGCGCGCTGAACTCGCCGCTCGTCTCGCGCCCTGGAAAGTCCCCGCGCGCATCTTCGCGTTGCCCGAACTGCCGACGACGGAGCGAGGCAAGATCGACCGTCGCGCCGTGGAGCAACTGTTTCGCTGAGCCGGGGATCCGCACTCAGCGTCGCTTGCCGATGCGCTGTGGCGCTTCAGCGCGCCAGTGCCACGCCGAGCAACGTGGCCTCGATCTCGACGTTGAGCTCGCGGCGGCAGATGTCGGACCGCAGATAGCTCACGCGATCCTCGGGCCGCAGCAACTCACGCTCGAGCACCGCCTGTACGGCAGGAAGATCCGCCGCCGAGCGCAAATAGACTTTGAAATGCCGCGCTTCCGCGCGGCCGGCCGCCAAGTCCGCGCCGCTGCCGCACGCGACCGAGATCCCGCGCAAGTTTTCCAACGTACAGGCGAGCTGCGGCAACGTCTCCGTCGGCGCGATCGTCGCGTGCCCGAGAATCGACGACGTGCCCGAGATGA
Source organism: Opitutaceae bacterium (assembly GCA_035298965.1). Classification (GTDB taxonomy): domain Bacteria; phylum Verrucomicrobiota; class Verrucomicrobiia; order Opitutales; family Opitutaceae; genus CAJCBL01. Next base: position 19,785 of record DATGXO010000096.1, read on the forward strand.
ACACATCACTTCGTCCCGCGGCAGCCGGCACGACGGTCGCACGAGCAAACGTCGGCGGCCGCGGTCCATGCTCCGGCGGGTACTCGTACGCGGGGACCTGCCGCGGATTCTCGACGTGCCGCGGCGCGCGCGAAGTCGCCGCAAAGACAACCGTCAACTTGTCGGAGTCTGTGCCGACGGCGGAGGCCGCGGGCACGTGGCGGCGAAACCCGGGACCGAACTCCGCCTCGAAGGCCAGCGAGCGCCCGCGGCTGAACGCACGGTAGGTCTCGAGCCCGCCCGTCGTGGGCGCGTTGATAGCGGGCACGTAGTTCCAGATGCGCGCGAGGTGGAGTCCGCGCGTCGCGGCGAAGAGCGAGTCGTAGAGCCCGCGCGTGCGCCTCTCAATCTCGTCGTCTAGGTCGATCGACGCCACACCGAGCAGCCAGTCAGCTTGGCGAAAGAGGGCAAACGGTCCGGCTTCGGCCGCGGGTGCGGCGGAGTCGAAGA
>DATGXO010000097.1:0-41343 GCA_035298965.1 Opitutaceae bacterium
CTGCGATATTGCTGCTCGGTGATCATGGGCTCCCGTGGGGCCCAAGCTTCACCCGGCACGCGAACCGGCGCCGACTTTTTCACCGCCTCCTACGGGGAGAAATAATCCGCACCGGTGCGGAGGAATAATCCGCAGTACACACGTTCTTCCGGTGGGCCGTTTCACCCTAACAGGTGATAGCAGGACAGAGGGTGTATGGACTAGGATGCCCGCACCCCACTGCTGCGGCTGCAAGCCGATCTACCATCCCCAGACATCAAGCTCCGTCGTCGCATCTCCCGCACGCCATCGCAGCCGTCAGCCATCTCGGACGGGCACCGAGGACGGAGAGTTCTGGTTCAAGCTCCATCGATGAACTCCACCTCCCTGACACCTATGCTACCCCATCGATTCATCCGAACATCTCGAATCAACAGCCACGCCGCCTGGAAACATCCGGGTCTGGCCGCGTTCACCGCGCTGGTCGCCGCCGGCGCTCCGTCCTTGCTCGCCCAGGAAGCCGCCGAACCCGCCGAAAAGGAGAAGGAAGACGTCGTCATCCTTTCGCCGTTCGAAGTTCGCGCGGATCAGGATAACGGCTACGCAGCGACCTCCTCCCTCGCCGGCTCGCGCCTGAACACCCAGCTGCGCGACGTGGCTTCGGCCGTCCAGGTCGTCACCTCCGAATTCATGAAGGACACCGGCTCCACCAACCTCCGGGACCTGCTGGTGTTCACGACCAGCACCGAGGTGGTGGGCATCGGCGGCAACTTCTACGGTGGCAACGCCGCCGACAGCGGTTACCGCGACCGGATGCTTGCCAACCCGCAGAGCGGCACGCGTGTCCGCGGCCTTAACACCGCCGATCTGACGCGCGACTTCTTCGTCACGGATGTCCCGATGGACTCCTACAACACCGCGCGCGTCGACATCCAGCGCGGCCCCAACTCCATCCTCTTCGGCCTCGGCAGCCCCGCGGGCATCATTAACAACACGCTCAACGACGCCAATGTCGACACCCGCGCCGGCCAGGTGCAGTTCCGCCTCGGCAGCTACGGTTCGCACCGCGAAGTGGTGGAGGCGAACCTGCCGCTGATCAAAGGCCAGCTCGCGCTCCGCGTCGCCGCGTTGAACGACAACGCCGAATACCGGCAGGACTTCACGTTCAACCACGACAAGCGCGTCTACGGCGCTCTCCGCTGGCAGCCGAAATTGGCGGCCCACGTCTACACGCAGTTCGACGTGAAGGGCGAACACGGCCGGATCAAGGCCAACCGCCCGGTTGCCGTGCCCGCCTCCGATTTCATCACCAACTGGTTCGGGCCGCTCAATCGCTACCTGATGTACGATCCGCTCACGAGCAACGGCATCCCCCAGGAGACGAACGGCACCCAGCACCGCGAGCTCTCGCACTACTTCGCCGGCGCGCCGGGCCGCGACTGGTGGAACAGCTCTCCCGGCACGATCTATCAGGACCCGTCCACCGCGGTGATCGGCAACGGCAGCCTCGATGCCTACCGCCAACGCGACGGCTCGCCCTGGGGCGGCCTCAGCGGCGTCACCAATGCAAACTGGGACGAGGGCGGTAGCGGCTCCTGGAACAAAAACACCGCCGCCTACTACTCCGGCAATCCGCTCGTCGCCAAACTCATCAGCGACTACGAGAGCGCGACCGGCAAGACGTTCACCGGCTTCGGCTCCGCCCAATGGCCCGAGCAGCTCATCCTCAGCGGCCCCCTCGCGTTCATCGACCGCACGATGGCGGGCCCGAACAAGAAAGAGTGGAACGACTTCGACACGGTCGAGCTCTCCTTCACGCAGACGTACCTCGACGGCCGCCTCGGCCTCAATGCCGGCTACTACAAGGAAAGCTACAAGTCCGGCCGCGCCAACGCGATCGCCTCGAACCGTGTTTCCGTCGATGTGAACGCAACGCTGCGCGACGGCTCCGCCAATCCCGACGTGGGCCGGCCGTACATCGTCAGCGCGACTTCCGGTAACATCACCGAGGTCGACCGCGAAGCTTGGCGCGCCACCGGTTACTACAAGTTCGACATCGCCGATTTCATCGGCCGCAGCCACCTCGTCAGCCGGATCTTCGGCGAGCAGACGTTCACCGGGGTCGTTTCGAGCCAACGCTACGAGAGCTTCAGCCGCAGTTTCGATCTCTATTCGTGGGACGCTGCGAGCTACGGCGTGCCGTACCTCGGCTCGGCCAACCACCAAGGGTGGTGGGGACTGCACTACATCGGCGACAGCCTGCAGAATGTCACGAACTTCGCCGCCATCCCCGAATCGGCCATCAGCGGCATCACGGCCACCCGCGATCCCGGCGCCTCGGAACACGCACTCGTCTGGGACAATTTCACGAGCACGTGGCACACGGCTGATGTCCACCTCCTCAACTGGCACGACAATCTCGACCAACTCTACACTGGCGCCGCGCAGGGCCACGACACCACGGATTCGACCGCGTTCGTCTGGCAGGGCAAGCTGCTGAACGGCTCGCTCGTCCCGCTCTTCGGCTGGCGCAAGGACAAGTACGAGCGTTGGGACAAACCCGCGGCTCTCGTCCGCGGCCAATACAACGTGCCGCAGCCGTACAGCCCCGACTGGAACTACTCGACCGTCACACCGCTCCTTTCCGACGAACAACGTCGCAGCTGGGGCCTCGTCTTCCACGTCGACGAGTTCCTCGGCCTGTTCGGCAAGCACCTGCCCAGGGGCCTCGGCGTGAGCTTCACGTACAACGACTCGAACAGTTTCCGCCCCTCCGAGGTCGGCCGCGATATTTACGGCAACCAGATCGCCTCGCCCTCCGGCGAGACGAAGGACTACGGCGTGCTCGTGACCGCGTTCGACAACAAGATTTCGCTGCGCGTGAACTGGTTCAAGACCGCGCAGAAGAACACCACGTTGCCCTCCGGCCCCTCGCTCTACTGGGCCAAGGCCGGCATCGCCCGCACCATGAACACCCTCGCGCAGGAGACTTGGGGCTCTTGGGGCGCCGATGGCACCCAGACCGCGCCAGAGGCGGTCGTGAATAAATGGTTCTTCGGTAGCACCTACGACACCGCGCTCGCTGCGCAGCCGCTGCCGGCGGACTGGCGCAACCAGCTCAGCACGCTCGTCGCCCAACCGCTGCGCATCCGCAGCGGAGCCGTGGCAGGATCTGCCAACTACGTTGCGGAGGGCACGATCAATCCTACCACCAACTTACCCTATCTGGCGCCGCCGCTGACGGCCGACGAGGTCGAGTACCGCAAGGCCTGGTTTGCCGCCCGCTCCGATGCAGAGTGGTTCCGCCCTCTCGAAGGCAACTGGGTCGCCGCCGAGCAGTTCGAGAAGATCTCCGGCGACGACTACCGCATCTGGGGGGAAGGCCCGCCCGCGGGACAGAAGCTCACGAACGATCTCATCTCGAAAGGCATGGAGATTGAGCTCACCGCCAATCCGCTGCCGAACTGGCGCATAACCCTCAACGCCGCCCGCATCGAGGCGAAGCGCAGCAACATCCTCCCCGATTGGGCCGCATTCGTCGCCGCCAATCGCGATCTCTGGTTCGACGGCATGAACAGCCCGCTCGACACCAGCGCGCTGAACTACTGGACGATCGATGGCTTCGCCGATCTCCGCCACTGGGGCGGCGCGACCAGTTACTCATCCGCAGCGGACACGTTTGGCGGACGCATGATGCAGGATGTCTATGGACCGTACCTGAACGCATTGTCCGGTGAAGGCCGCGCCGTGAGCGAGCTCCGCAAATGGCGCGTCAACTTCGTCACGAACTACACGTTCAGCACTGGCTACCTCAAGGGGGTGAACGTCGGCGGCGCCGTGCGTTGGCAGGACAAGACCGCCATCGGGTACCTCCCGATCTACAACCCGGATGCGAGCATTTGGGTGACCGACGTGACCCGGCCGTTCTTCGGACCCAGCGAGACGAACTACGACTTCTGGATCGGCTACGAACGGAAGCTCACCGACCACGTCACCTGGTCGATCCAGCTCAACCTTCGCGACCTGTTCGCCGACGACGCGCTGATCCCGATCGCCGCCAATCCCGACGGCACGGTCGCCCAAGCGCGCATTCCGGCCGAGACGACCTGGAGCCTCACCAACACGTTCCGGTTCTAGTCGCGCCACGATTCCTGGGCATCGCCGTTGGTGCCCTGGGGGTTTGCGGGGAAACAAAATGGACGGACGCTTGCCTTCGGGCGGGCGTCCGTTCTTCGCGTCCGGGGGCTTGTCACGCTCCCGGCACCCTCCATCCTCCATCCACCCGACCCCGAATGACCGCTCCGCTCCCCTCACGGTCCCCGTTCCGACTTCTCTGGAAGTTTGGCGTGTGCCTGACGTTGGCAGTGTCGCGGTTAATTGGAGCCGAGGTGCCGGAGCGCGCGGTGCTCACGACGGCGGCGCAGGTGCGCGCGTTGTCGGCCGAGGAGGCGCGCGGCGTGCCGGTGCGACTCCACGGCATTTTCATAGGCGAGGCCGATCCGAAGGGCATCGCTTTCGTGATTCAGGACGGGACCGACGGGATCTACGTCCAGGGCCCGGCCGCGCTTGTCGCCGAGTTGTGCCGGGGCGATCTCCTTGAGATTGAGGGCGTCGCCGATCCCGGCGGTTTCGCCCCCTACGTGGTCGCCCAAAAGATCCGGAAGACCGGGCGCGGTGAGATTCCGGATCCGGCCCAGGTCACGCTCGACGAACTCAACGCCGGCCAGATGGACGCGAAGTGGGTCGAGATCTCCGGCATCGTGCGCAGCGTCGAGCCGAAGGCGCCCACCGACACCGGCCCGCCGCCTCCAGGAACACGGTACAAGCCGCCCTCCCAAGATCCGTCGGAACCTGGCGGCACCACGGTCAAAATGAAACTCGCGGCCGGCAGCGCGCGGGTGACGGTGGAGTTCGAGGGTGATTTCCCGCCCGAGAAGTATGTCGACGCCGAGGTGCGCCTGCGCGGGCTCTGTTTCAATCTGCACAACCACAACCGGCAGTTCGTGCGTCCCTTTGTCCAAGTGCCACGCGGCGTGCGGCCGGTCGTGGAGCGGGCGCCGCCGGAGAAACCGTTCGGCGGCCAGCCGCGGCCGGTCGCGAGCCTGCTCCGCTTCGACCAGCTCACGGGCAAACACGGCCATCGCGTCCATGTGCGCGGCATCGTCGTGCACCACGAATCGGGTGCGGTGCTCTGGGTCCGCGATGGCGACCGGAGCCTGCGTATCGAGACCGCACAGCGCGGCACCCTGCAGCCCGGCGACGAAGTCGATGTCGTCGGTTTCCCCGCCCGCCGCGGGTACAGCGCGGAGCTCGAGGATGCAGTTTTTCGCAAACGTGCCTCCGGCCAGCCGCTGGTCCCGCGCACGCTCACAGATGTCTCCAGCGCGCTGCGCAACGACGCCGATCTGGTGCAGCTCGAGGCGCGGCTCGTCGAGGTGCGCCGTTTTGCCGAGAGCGTCGCGCTCACGCTCGATTGGCGGCAGACGACGATCCGGGCCGAGCTCAACCTTCCCGCCCATGATCCGCGACTGGCCGGCTGGCTGCCCGAGAGCGTGGTCCGCGTGGCTGGCGTGTGCACGGTCAAGACCGACGAGGCCGGTCCGCTCGGCGGCTTGTGGGAGCCGCGGTCGTTCGAACTGCTGCTGCGTTCACCGGCCGATCTGACGATTCTTCAACCACCGCCTTGGTGGAACGTGGAACGCGCGGTCTGGATCCTCTCCGCCTTTCTCGCGCTCGCAGTCGGCTGGGTCGCGGTCGTGATGCTGGCGGCGCGGCGACGGCTGAAGGACCAGGAGCACCGCCGCGCGATGGCCGAGACGGAGTTCACCGCGATCTTGAGCGAGCGGAACCGCGTGGCACGGGAAATCCACGACACGCTTTCCCAGAACCTCGGCGCCATCTCGATCCAGCTCGAACTCGCCCGCACACACTCGTCCGGGATCAGCGCCCCGGCGCTCAACCACATCGCCTCTGCCCATCAACTGGCGCGCGCTGCGCTCGCCGATGCGCGCGAATCGATCTGGAACATGCGTTCGCACATCCTCGAACACTGCGACCTCGCCGAGGCGCTCGACGGCGTGCTCAAACGCATGACCGTAGGCACGGGGGTCACTCCCAGCCTCCGTGTGGAGGGGACGAGCCGCCGGCTTCCGCCGGTCGTCGAGAACAACCTCCTGCGCATCGGCCAGGAGGCGATCACCAACGCCTGCAAGTACGCCAAACCCACGCGGATCGACGTCACGATCGCATTCGAGGGCCGGCTCGTCCGCATCACCGTGGTCGACGACGGCGTCGGCTTTGCCACTCCCGCGCCGCCCTCGCAGGACCGGCGCAGTTTCGGTCTGGTCGGCATTCGTGAGCGCGCCGAGTTGCTCGGCGGCAAAGCCGAGATCAAGAGCGCGCCCGGGCAGGGCACGCAGGTCTCGGTGGTCGTCTCGGTCTAGGCTCGGCCTCGTGCCGCGAGCTGGTTTGGACCGGCGGTCGCGCGGCAAGCTCGACAGGTGACGTTTGCAGAACCGCTCGGCGGAACCGTGAGCATGCGGTTGGCCTAGGGTGCGAGCTCGCTCGCACCGTCGGGCCAGAGCGACACCCGACGGGCTGAGCCAGCTCAGCTCCTACAACCGGAGGTGCCGGCGGGAACGAGCGAATCCCACCCGCGTGAATCGCGTGGTTTCGGCCGAGGTCCTGTCAATCAATAGTTGACATGGCTTATTTGCCGAGAAGCGGAGGGTTCGTGGCGGAAACACTTCCAATTTCTTGCTGTATGGCCGGCGGGCCGCCCCATGGTCGATCGGCTGGGCCGGCCGCGGTTCAAGGCCGCGGCGCGGCGGAGCCGAGGTGCACGACGAACGTCGTGATTGATTCGGCGGCGAGGCGCGTGGAGAGGCGCCCGTCTGGCGCGACTTCTGCCGGCGGCAGCGCGGCGAGATCCTCGGTCGGGGAGGTGCGGAAGGTTTCGACCCGACACCCGGCGCCAACAAATGGTGACACGTCGAACGCGACCGCCTCGTCGACTTTGCCGGTGTGGCATGCGACGATCACGATGGTGTTTAGGGCGCGGTCGTGCATGGCCACGCTCCCGGCGTCGTCGCTCGTCGCCCAAGCCGTGCCCGGCCGGATGAACTTCGTGAACTGCGCCATTGCGTGGTACTTCTTCGTCGCGACCCACTCGTGCGTCGCGCCCAGCAGATCCGCGTGGATCAGTCCCCAGTTGCTGTTCGCGTCGTTCATCCCGGTCTCGTCCTCGACCGCCTGCCAGAACGTCCAGCGCTCCGGTTGCAGGTCGCGGAGATCATCGACGACCTGTGCGGCCAAAACGAGCGCGGGGCCGATCGCGCCGTGGGCGTGCGGGCTGTTACCGCCGCCATCGACTTCGGACATGACGAGCGGCCGGCCTGACGCGCGGGCGAGATCGCGCAGCTCCGTCCGCCGCGCCGTATCGTAGGCATGCGAGTTGATCACGGCGACTCGTTCGCGCGTGGCGGTGTCGTAGGAGTGCCAGGTCTCGATCGCGCGGGAGTAGTTGGTTTCGTCGGCCGCGCTGATGCGGACTTGTTGCAGACCGCGCGAATCGAGCGCGGTGCGCAGCAGCTGGATCATCCGCGCTTGAGAGGAGTGCTCGAAGTGGCAGCCCTCCTGTTTTCCGTTGGCGCGCCAGTAGTCGGTGTAGGGCTCGTTCATCGGGTCGACTGTGTCGAACCGGATGCCCCATTCGGTCTGGAACCGCTGCACGACGGCGGCGAGGTATTCGGCGAAGGCGGTTTCGTGGCGCGCGTCGAGGTTGTCGCGATTCGGATCGGTGTTGCCGGATACGCAGCCGCTGACCGTCATCCAGTAGGGCGGGGCATTGGAGAACGCTTCCGCGCGGTTCGCACCGCGCTGCAACGCGGCGGCGAGCATCCATCGCTGGCCCGGATCGGCCGCCCAGTTCCACTTTCCCGGCGCGGGCTGGAAACCTTCCATCTGGCGAAACCATGGCATGTGGCGGTGCTCCGGATTTTCTCCGCCGCCGATGTTGTAGCGGACAAACGTCAGTCCGAGGCCGGCGGGCGAAAACAGCGCATCGGCGATGGCGCTGCGCTGCGGCTCCGGCCAGCGGCCGACCGCGTTCGCAAACCAGCACAGCGATGTGCCCCAGCCATCGAATCGCGCGTCGCTGCTCGGCGGTCGCACGTGTACGACGCGCGGCTCGGCCGCGTGGCCGACGACGGTTGCGAGCACGAGGAGGCAGAGGGCGAACGCCGGGCGGCGCCGTGAGAAGGAAAAGGCGGAGACGCTCCGCCCAGAAGGGTAGTTGAGAGACAGCATGGCGGGGGTGAGTGGACCACGCGCAGCGTGCGCAGGGCGTGTATGGTGTGCGGCCGCGCGGCGGGAAAGGCCAAACGCTGCGGGAAACCAAAACGATTCCCCCGAACGGGTGAGGGTTAATCGCTCCAACTCCGGTTAAGATCCACCGGCGTGCTCCGGTCCGGAGCTTGCTCCGCTCACTTCACCGTCCACGATGAGTCCCGAAGCCGAATCTACAGTGCCACGCACGGGCAAACCAGACTCCGGACCGAAGATCCGCGTGTTGGTGGTCGACGACCACCCGCCGATGCGTGTCGGCTTGATTGCATTGGTGAAAAGCCAGCCCGGCATGGACGTCATCGCCGAGGCGTCGGATGGCGAGGAGGCGATCGAGGTCTACGACGACGTGCGGCCGGATGTGGTGCTGATGGATCTGCGCATGCCCGGCATCGGCGGTGTCGAAGCGATCCTTGCGATCCGCAACAAACATCCCGAGGCGCGCATCATCGTGCTGTCCACCTACGATACCGACGAGGATATCCACCGTGCGATCCAATCGGGGGCAAAATCTTATCTGTTGAAGGACATGCCGATCGAGGAGATCGCGAGCACGATCCGCGCGGTGCACGAAGGCGATTCGTCGTTGCCTCGCTCCGTCGCGGATCGGTTGACCGAGCGCTCGCTGCGGCAACAACTCACCGAGCGCGAGCGCGATGTGCTCGAAGCTCTGATCAAGGGCCGCAGCAACAAGGAGATCGCGTCCAGCCTCTGCATCAGCGAGGACACCGTGAAGTCGCACCTCAAGACGCTTTTCGCGAAATTGCGGGTGCGCGACCGCACGGGCGCCGCCGTCGAGGCGATCCGCCACGGCATCGTGCATCTGAAGTGACTCCGGCGCGGATGGCCGTCACGGCCGCCGACGAGTCGCGCGGGAGATTATCACCCGAACGGGCGATGGGAAACACCACGCCCCGCTGGTAGGGTGGTAGTGGAATCGACACCGGTTTCGGGTGCGTGGCGCAGTCGGCTTCGCCCCACTTGTGCGGCGGCGTGCAAACGTCGGCGCCCCGCCGTTTCCCCAGCCTCATTCAACCCCAGCTTTCTCGTCCCATGTTCGGAAAACTCGCCGCCCCGCTGTTGTCGTCCGCCCTGCTGTTCGCCTCCGCTGCCGGAGCGAGCGCAGCCGACGTGCCCGCCGTGCACCGCTTCGAGATCGGTGCGAACGACTTCCTGCTCGATGGGCAGCCGTTGCAGGTACGCTGCGGCGAACTGCACGCGCCCCGCGTACCGCGCGAATATTGGCGGCACCGTTTGCAGATGGTGAAGGCGATGGGCCTCAACACCGTCTGCGCCTACCTTTTCTGGAATCTCCACGAACCCCGCCCCGGCGAGTTCAACTGGTCGGGCGAGGCCGACGCCGCGGAGTTTTGCCGCATCGCGCAAGAGGAAGGCCTCTGGGTGGTGCTCCGACCCGGCCCGTACGCTTGCGCCGAATGGGAGATGGGCGGTCTGCCGTGGTGGCTGCTCAAGCACGACGACGTCCAGCTGCGGACGCGCGATCCGCGTTTCCTCGAGGCGACTCGGCGCTACCTCAACGAGGTCGGCCGCGTGCTCGCGCCGTTGCAGGTCTCCCGCGGCGGTCCGATCCTGATGGTGCAGGTGGAGAACGAATACGGTTTCTACGCCAAGGACCCGGAGTACATGGGCGAGCTCCGCCAGGCGCTGCTCGGCGCCGGTTTCGACGTGCCGCTGTTCGCCTGCAACCCGAAGGACCACCTCCGGGACGGCTACCGCTCCGACCTCTTCCCGGTGGTGAACTTCGGCTCCGATCCGCAGGGCGCGTTCAAGGCCCTGCGCGAGATCCTGCCCACCGGGCCGCTCATGTGCGGCGAGTTCTATCCCGGATGGTTCGACACCTGGGGCGCGCCGCACCACACCGGCAACACCGAGCGCTACCTCGCCGATCTCGGCTACATGCTCGAGGCGGGCGCCTCGTTCAGCATCTACATGGCGCACGGCGGCACCACCTTCGGCTTCGGTACCGGCGCCGACCGGCCGTTCAAGCCGGACACCTCGAGCTACGATTACGACGCCCCGATCAGCGAAGCCGGTTGGGTGACGCCGAAATTCGAGCAGACGCGCGCGCTCATGGCGAAGCACCTCCTGCCCGGCGAAACGCTCCCGCAGCCGCCGGCGCGCAACCCGGTGATCGCGATCGCCCCGGTCGGCGCCGCCGAACGCGCGCCGCTGTTCGCCAATCTCTCCGCGCCGCTGGCCGACGCCGCACCACGCACGATGGAGCTCTACGACCAAGCCTACGGCTGCCTCGTCTATCGGACGACGCTGCCGCCCGGTCCCGCCGCCATGTTGCGGGCCGCGGCGATCCACGACATCGGCCAGGTGTTTCTCGATGGCCGCCGCATCGGCTTCACAGACCGCCGCTCCGGCAACTTCCACGTCGAGCTGCCCGCGCGCGACCGCGCCGCCACGCTCGACATCCTCGTCGATGCGATGGGACGCGTGAATTTCGGGGTCGAGGTGCACGACCGGAAGGGCATCCATGGTCCGGTGACGCTTGCCGCCGAGGGGCAATCGCCCACGGAGCTTCGCGGTTGGGACGTCTTCCGCCTGCCGCTCGATCGCGAGATGCTGGGCGGACTGAAGTTCGAGCGCGCCGCGGCGGATGCTGCGGCGACCGCAGGCCCGGCGTTCTGGCGCGCGACCGTGAAGATCACCCAGTCCGGCGACTGCTTCCTCGACATGCGCCCGTGGGGCAAGGGCTACGTGTGGGTGAACGGCCACAACCTCGGCCGCTATTGGAACATCGGTCCGCAGCAGACGATGTACGTGCCCGGCCCATGGTTGAGGGCTGGCGACAACGAGATCGTCATTCTCGACCTGCTCGGGCCGGAGCGTCCCGTCGTGGCGGCGCTTGAGCAACCGATCTTGAACGAACTCCGCCCGCAGCTCGACTTCGCCCGCTCGAAACGCCGCGAGGTGAAACTCCGCTCCGATTTCGGCACCCCTGCCCACGCTGCGAGCTTCGCTGCCGGATCCTCGTTGCAGGAGGTCCGCTTCGGCGAACCGGCGCGCGGCCGCTTCGTCTGCCTCGAAGCGCTGAATGCGCAGGACGGGAAACCCTTCGCCGCGATCGCGGAACTCACGTTGCTCGACGAGGCCGGTGCGCCGCTGAGCACCGAGGGCTGGACGATAGCCTATGTCGACAGCGAGGAGCGCACCGTCGCCGATGGCACGGCGGAGAACGCGCTCGACGGCCAGACGGTGAACTTCTGGCACTCCGAGTGGGGCGCGGCGCAGCCCGGATTCCCGCACCGCTTGATCATCGACATGGCAGCCACGCGGACCGTGAGCGGCATCCGGTACACGCCGCGGCAGGGCGCGGGTGAGGTCACCGGTCGAATCAAGGACTACCGCGTGTTCGTCGGCGACGATCTCGTGACGAAGTAACAAAGCGGGCCGCGAGCAGTTCCCTCGCGGCCTGGCGAAACGTCGCGACGTGGCTGGTGGTGACGGTTTACGGGAACACGCCCACCATCCACGACACGCCGAAGCGATCGGTCACCATCCCGAAGCATGAGGAGAAGAACGTGCGCGCGAGCGGCATGACGACCGCGCCGTCCTCCGCCAGCGCGTCGAAGCGGCGGTGGGCTTCGGCGGCATCGGGCACACTCAGTGAGAGCGCGAAACCTTGGAACTGCGGGCTGCCCTTCGCCTCGCCGTCGGACATCATCACGCGGCTTTCACCGATGCGGAGCTCGGCGTGCATGATCTTGTTGCCCGGGACATCGGCGCCGCATTCGCCCGCGGCGGGCCGCTCGGGGCTCTCGCTGAATCGCATGAGCATCCCGATTTCCGCATCGAGCGTCTGGCGGTAGAACTCGACCGCCTCTTCGCAGCGGCCGTCGAAGAACAGGTAGCTCTCGATCTGTTTGACGTGGCGAGCGGCCGGGGCCGCGGGTGATTCGATGGCGGGATCAGTTTTCATGGTTGGTGGAGGCGAAGTGACGGGCGGTTGTGCGAGCGAGGTAGGAGCGGGATCGGGCGCGAGTGCGGGAACGGGGTGGTCGGCCGATCTTCGGCACTGGTATGGGCGCCGCGCCGCGTTTCCACCGGCCAAACTGATTTCCGGCGGTTTGCGGAGATTTCCCGATCATGACGGCCGGAGAAAATCCGGCTCCCGGACGGCGGCGGTTCATCGCCGTGGTGAGCCATCGGCGCAAGCGGGGCGGCGCTCGCGGGCGACAGTCAACGACTACGGCGAAAGTACTCTCGACTGGCTGAAGCCCCTTTACGGCGGTGGGGATCGGGACAGTTTCGTCGAGATCCCCATGTTTCGACCAGCACTGCTCCCGGCGCGCTTCCGCCTCGGCGTATCGCTTGCGATCGGCCCGGGCGCGGCGGCACGCGCGGCGATGCTGGCGCTCGTATTGACGTCGGCCCGGGTAGTCGCAGCGGTCGACGGTGTGCCGCCGACACGTTTCTATCCGTACGAGGAGATCGGATGCTCGGCGAGCAGCGCGCAGCTGGTGCACGATCCGCTCGGCCGCATCGCGGTCGTGCAGGAAAACGAGATCATCGCTCTCAACGATGCGGCGTGGCGGCATCTCTGGCGCGAGCGCAGTTCGACGTTCGGACTGCGCAAGGTGGCGCGGGACGAGGACGGCACGGTCTACTTCGGTTCGCTGGGTGGCTGGGGAATGTTGCGGCTGTTGGCGGATGGAAATCTCCAGCCGCAGTTGTTCGGAGCCCCGGATGCGCCCCGGTGGGTGGGCGGCACGATTTTCTCCCAGATTCTGTGCGGCAAAGAAGGCGTGCTCTTCGGCGGACTGAACGGCGTGGTGTTCTGGGAACGCGCGACCGGCATTCACCGGTATTTCGAGATCCCCGGAGTCGCATGCGTCTTCCGGCTCGGCGACACGGTGCATGTTTCCACCTATGACAACGGTCTCTTCACGCTGGACCTCCGAGCGGGCCGACGTGAACCGCTTGCCCTGGCCCCCTTCGATCGGGAGATCGCGAGAGTCGCGGCGGGAGACGGTCGCGGGCATCTCCTCGTCGGCACGGGAGAATACCGGCTCTTTCTCCTTAGGGGCACTTCGTTTGTCGCCGCGGGTGGCGCGGCCGGGAACACGGCGCCGGGCCGGCTGACGGCGATCGTGCGACTCCCGGAGGACCAGTATGCCGCCGCGATCGCAGGCTTCGGGATCGTGCTGATCGAGGACGACGGCACGATCCGCCCGCTGCTCGCCGGACCCGAGTACGAGGGCATCTCCTCGTTGGCGAACAACGAGCCGGGCGTGCTCTGGGCCGCCAGCGAGCGCGGCGTCCACAAGGTGCTCTACGGGCAGCCGTTGACCACGTTCGACCGTACGCTCGGCCTGCCGATCGAGTGGCCGCAGGTCGCTTTCTGGCGCGGCGCACCGATCGTCTCCTCGGGTGGGCGCATCTACGAGAGTGAGCCGGGCACGGCGTTCCGCTCTGCACGGTTCCGGCGGATACGAGGAGAACCTCCGGTCGGAGCCTGGGGCATCGCCAGTGTCGGCGAGTCGCTCCTGATCGGAAACGGCGACGGGGTCTTCGCGGCGACGGAGGACGGGCATTTCGAGCAGATCGCCTCCGGGCTGCGGGTGGCGAGGCTGGTCGCGCTCGATGCGGACACCTGCCTCGCGATCGGCGCCGACCGGATCGCGGCGTTGCGGCGCGGTACGGAGGGGTGGGTGGAGTGCGCGCCGTCGATCGCGGGCGTGGGCTACCCCTATGTCGTGCACGCGGGAGCCGGCGCCGCTTGGCTGGAGCTCGGGGTGAATCGCGCGGCCCGCGTGTCCTTGGCGGAGGGGCAGCTGCGCGTGCGACTTTTCGAGGCGTTTCCCTGGAACGTGCCGGGTTGGATCAACGTGAGCGTGGTGGGAACGAAGGCTGTGCTGTTCGGCGCGGCGGGTGACCCCCTGTTTCTCGATGGGCGGACGCTGCTGGAGGTCGAGGCGCCGGAACTGCGCGCGCTGCTCGAGCAGGTTCCTTGGCGCGTGCAACGGATCTGTGCGGACCCGGCGGGGAATCTCTGGATCTCGCACGAACGGGGCCTCTGCCTCGCGCGGAAGCGCGGCGGAGACTATGAACTCGATCTGGAGTCGTACGAGGGGGTGAACGGGCCGCCGCCGCTCGTCCGTCCTTCGCCGGAGGGCGGAGCCTGGGCCTCGACCGGTTCGGCGCTGCACCATCTGGACCCGCCCGCCCAGCTGCGCCCGGCGAACCGGTACCGACCGGTGCTTGTGGCGCTGCGGGAACCGCGGTCGGACGCGCCGCTCTCCGTCTCGGACGTCGCGGACGGGAACCTTGGCCCGTTCCGGTACGAGCAGCAGGGCGTCCAGTTCGATTTCTTCTCCGGCAGCTATGCCGGGGTGCGACCGTTCTGGTACGAGCACCGCTTTGGCGAAGGGCGTTGGCAGCGCACGGCCACGGCGTCGTCGCTTGTGCTGCCGGGACTCCGCGAGGGCCGGTACGGGTTGCGCGTGCGTGTGGTGGCCGACACCGGCCCCGTCGGTGTTCCCGCGGAGTTTCGCTTCACCGTGTTGCCGCCGTGGTACCGGCGCTGGTACGCCTACCTTTCTTTCGGTGCGGGCGCCGTACTCGTGGGCGTGTTGGTCGTGCGGCTCTCCGCGGGGTGGGCGCGGCGGCGCCACGCGGCGCTGGAACAACTCGTGACCGAACGTACGCGTGAGCTGCGGGCCGCGATGGACCGGCTCGAGCGCGAGACGCTCACGAGCGCCACGCTCGCGGAACGCAACCGCTTGGCGGCCGAGATCCACGACAGCCTCGAGCAGGGGTTCGCCGGCCTGAGTCTGCAGCTCGAGACCACGGCCGGTCTGGGCGGTTGTTCGCGCGATGTGCAGGCGGGCCTGGCCGCTGCGCGCAACATGATCGCCTACTGCCGCGACGAGGTGCGGCACGCGGTCCTCGGAATGCATTCGCCGATCCTCGACACGACCGATCTGGGCGCGGCGTTGGAGCGCATCGTGCGACAACTGGCCCCGGCGAACGACGCCGCGATCGTGCAAGTCGTGGGCGAGCCGCGGCGGATCGACCCGGCGACCGAGCATCACCTGTTGCGGATCGCGCAGGAAGCGATCGCAAATGCGGTGAAGCACGCTGCGGCCAAGCGATTGGAAATCATCCTTTCGTACGAGCCGACCGACATCGACCTGCGGGTGCGCGACGACGGGCGAGGCTTCGACGTCGAGGCGGTATTGCGCGGCTCGCGCGGGCACCTCGGCGTGCCCAGTCTCCGCAATCGTGCCGCGAAGATCGGCGGGACGATCGCTATTTCCAGCCAACCGGGGCAGGGGACCACGATTCACGTGCGCGTGCCTTCCGGAAAACGATCCGACAACTGACCATGACTACCGAAACCGCACCGCGAAAGATCCGGGTGATGTTGGTCGACGACCACATCATCGTGCGCATGGGCCTGTCCTTCGCGTTGGACAATCAGCCGGACATGGTCGTCGTCGCCCAAGCGGAGGATGGAGACGAGGCGATCGCGCAGTACGCGAAGCATCGGCCCGAGGTCGTCGTGCTCGATCTGCGGATGCCGAAGCGCAGCGGGGTCGAGGTGATCGCGGCGTTGAAGCGCGAGGATCGTCAGGTGCGCGTGCTCGTCTTGAGCAACTATGCCGGAGGGGACGAGATCGCGGCCGCGCTGCATGCCGGCGCGCTCGGCTTCGTCGGGAAGGACGCGTCCTTGCCGGTCCTGCTCGACGCCATCCGGCAGGTGGCTGCCGGTGGCCAGTTTGTGCCGGATGAAGCGGCTCGCCGCCTGGCGAGCCGGCTCACCTCGCAACTCTCGACCCGGGAGTTGGAGGTGTTGAACCTTCTGGGGCGCGGGATGAGCAACAAGGAGATCGGCGCCGCGTTGAACGTCGTGGAGTCCACCGTGAAGGTCCACGTGACAGGCATCCTCGCCAAACTGGGCGTGGCCGACCGCACCCAGGCGGTGCTCGCGGGCGTGAAGCGCGGGATCATCCACCTCGAGTAGAACCCGGCCGCATCCGGCGGTCGGCCTACTACCTTCGTCGTGTTTATTTCCCGCCGACTGGTTTCTTGCGCGCCGCCCGGCGGCGCGAAACGTCGTCACCGCGCTCGGCACGAGATGCGATGAAATGATAGCCGCGCGCTGCGGTACGCGCGTGGCGCGTCCCGCGCACGACTTTGATGCATAGCTATAGCTTGGCTATGTGTTGCGTTGGGCGCCAGCGGCTTGGGGTTGCTGGCGCCCTTTGCGCGTTTGGAGGTTGGGTATCGCCGAGACGCGGCCTTCGCCTAGGGCGCTACGACTAAAGTCGTACAGAATGATCTCCGTCTGGCTTCTTGCTCGGCGGCGGGCGCAGCCGCTTTCTCCTCGCCGCCGACCTTCGTCGCCCCCCCGCTCCGACACAGTAGGCAAGCACACCCCTGTCCGTGAGTCCTGCCGGACAGACATCCCCAAACTACTGACTATGCAAAAACGGAATCGAAAGCGGTTCGTCGCGCTCACCGCAGCGCTCGCCCCCGGGCTTTTCGCCCAAACAGCCCCCACTCAAGCCACCGAGTCGGCAACGACCAACGGGTCGGACGATGATGTTGTCATCCTCAACCCGTTCGAAGTGACGGCGGAATCGAACTCAGGATACGCCGCGACACAGACCCTCGCCGGCTCCCGCATCAACACCCGTCTGGAGGATGTCGGCTCGGCGATCACCGTCGTCACGGCCGAGTTTCTCAAGGACACCGGTGCGACGGATAACAAGACCCTGCTCGCGTACACGACCAACACGGAAGTCGGTGGCACCCAGGGCAACTTCAAGGGCGTCACCGGCGGCAAGACCGAAGACGAGAGCGGCCGTCTGGTGAGCCCCAACAGCAACACTCGCGTGCGCGGCCTGACCAGCGCCGACAACACCCGGAACTTCTTCACTTCGGACATTCCGTGGGACGGCTACAACGTCGACCGCATCGATATGCAACGCGGTGCAAACTCCATCTTGTTCGGTTTGGGCAGCCCCGCGGGCATCATCAATGCCAGCACGAAGACCGCCCAGCACCGCACCTTCGGTTCCGTCGAGCTGCGCTACGGTTCGTTTGACGCGAATCGGCAGGCCCTCGACTACAACCAGAACATCCTGCCGGACGAACTCTCCCTGCGCGTCGACCTCCTGCGCAACGACGAGCAGTTCAAGCAGCAACCGGCCTACAGCCTGGATCGGCGTGTGTCCGCGAGCCTGCGTTACGATCCCAAGTTCCTGGCTGTGGGCGGCAGCCGCACCACGATCAAGGTCAACTTCGAGAACGGCACCATCCGAAGCAACAATCCGCGCACGGTCACCCCGACGGATCAGTTCACCACCTGGTGGACCGAGGTCAATAAGGCTGGGTACGACCCGAACCGCGTGCAAAACAGCGGCTATTTCTACCAGCTGGATGCCAACGGCAATCCCACCTACGGAGCCGACGGCAAACAGACGGGCGGCTACTATCCCGCGGATGCCGGCCAGTATAATGTCGGCAAGTTCAACACCGAGGTTTGGCTGGGGCAGGTGTCGTTCTTTGGCGGCATCTGGATGCCGGTGACCGAAGGTACCAACACCCCCTCGGCCTACTATCAGGCCGAGTACGCCAATATCGGCGGTCTCCGCTCCAACGGAACGATCGACGGCAGCATCGGCGGGCTTCCCTTCGCGCGCCGCGTGGCGATGGCCACCACCACCTACATGGCCGAACGCGACGCGACGGTGCCTTACCGCGATCAGGGCGTCTGGAAGGCCACGACGTTGTCGGACCCGTCGGTCTTCGATTTCTACAACAACCTCCTCGAAGGTAACAACAAGAGCGAGTATCAGAACTTCAAGAACTTCAACGCCTCGCTCACACAGACCTTCTTCCATGAGAAGGTGGGCTTCGAGGCGGCCTACAGTCACGAGCAGTACAACCGCAAGCAGTACTCGTTCGGCAACACGCTCTCCGTGGACATCAACACGCACCTGGTCGGTGGGGCGGTGAACCCGAACTTCGGCAAGGCCTACGTCGAGAGTAACAACATCTATGGCAACGGGCGTACTTCCAACACCCGCGAGTCGTCCCGCCTGACCGCCTTCGCCACGCACGACTTCACTGAAGGAGGCAAGAAGGGGTGGCTCTGGAAACTCCTGGGCAAACACACCCTCAGCGGCCTTTACAGCCAGGACATGCTTCGCACCGAAGGCCACTCGTTCAAGCGGTATGGAACGGACGATACATTCACGGCCTTCGTGTCGCGCAATCCTGTCGCGGGAGTCCTGACCAACTACGGCATGAACTCCAACGAGCGCGCCGTCAGCACGACACTCTACCTCACCGGCACGCTCAAGGACGCGGCTTCCCCGTACGGCGTTTACGTGCCGCGCGCCGACGGCGCGGTCGATATCCCGAGCACCGCGCAATTCCGGTATTTCGACTCGACTTGGAATTCGAGCGTGAACCCGGCCGATCCGTGGACGAGCACCTACAATGGCGAGGCGCTCACCCAGTCGGAGAACCCGGCCAACTACGTTGGCTGGAAAACGACTCCGGTGAGCATCCTCAGCGCCGAGAACGGCGACGAGAAGGATCTGACCTTCGGTGCCACGCTTGATCGTCGTAAGGTCGATTCCCGCGCGGTGGTGCTTCAGTCCTTCTTCTGGGACGGCGCCGTCGTCGGTATGTACGGAATCCGCCACGATAACGTCAAATCGTGGGCGGCGAACGGTTACGTGCCGACCACTTGGCCTGGCCGTGATCACGTGGATTTCGACTACGTCATCCCCACGGGCAGAGTCGACGCCGGTCAGCTGCAGTATTCTACGATCGGTCGCACCTACCAGATTACTCGGGCTAACTCGCCGAGCTGGAGCGTCGTCGGGAAGCTGAACAAGTTCTTCGGCAAGTACGGTGAGCGCTTCCCGGTCAACGTGAGCCTCTTCTACAGCGAGTCGCGGAACTTCCAGGTCGGTGGCACCCGCAACGACATCCATGGCAAGCCATTGCCGGCTCCCTCGGGCACGACCAACGACCGCGGTATCATGCTGTCGACAAAGGACGAGCGCTTCTCGATCAAGATCAACAAGTACAAGACCACGGTGCTCAACGCCAGCAACACGTCGCTCACGACGTGGTTCCTCCTCGGTGATTACATCGTCCGCAACGAGAACCGTGCCGACTCGTACGAGTACCACCTCACGAAGGTCGGCGATCCGAACTCGGTTGCTGAAACCGGCTCGGTGACGGGCACCGACGTGTGGCGCTATGATCCGCGCACGATCAATGGCGTCCTCGAAACGCAGGAGCAGGCCGATGCCGTTGCTGCGGCCGCCGTGGCCGCCTGGCGTAAGTATACGAGCGAGCCGCTGGTGAAACAGATCTTGGGCGAATGGGGCTTCAACGACTTCAGCGGCATCGCGCCGACTGTGGCGTCCACGCCGGTGGCAAACTTCACCGCGACGGAAGATCGGATCTCGACCGGCTGGGAATACGAGTTGACCGCCAATCCAACGAAGAACTGGCGCATCACCCTCAATGCCTCCGATACGACCGCCCAGCGCAACAACGTGGGCGGCGCAGCCCTCCGGGAGTTCATCGACCTCACCAACTACTATCAGAACAAGACCGCGATGGGCGACATTCGCCAGTGGGGCGGCGGACAGACCACGCCGATGCACCCCGGACTGAACAGTTGGAACACCAACTTCTATCAGTCCTACGCATTGATGCGTCTCCAGGAGGGTGCCAACACCCCCGAGATCCGTCGCTGGCGCTTCAACGTCGTCACCAATTACAGCTTTACCACCGGGCGCCTCAAAGGCTTCAACGTCGGTGGCGGCTATCGTTGGGAGGACAAGATCGCCATCGGCTACCCGATGAAGACGAACGACGACGGCTCCATCGGCTTCGACATCGCGAATCCGTACTACGGCCCGACCTCCGATCACGTCGATCTGTGGCTTGGCTACGAGCGCAAGCTCACGTCGAAGCTCAACTGGCGCGTGCAGTTCAATCTGCGCAATGCCTTCGACAGCAATTACCTCGTTCCGCTATCGACGCAGTATGACGGTACGGTGGCCGCTTGGGGCATCGGTGCGGTCCGCAGTTGGACGCTGACAAACACGTTCAGCTTCTGATCGCGGGATTGTCCTAGTTCTCTCGGCGGCGGACCGGCCTCAACCGGTCCGCCGCTTCGTTGTGCGGTGCAACCGCGACGCGCCTAAACCGTCTTACTGGCGTGTCCCGCTCCGCATCCGGTTGCTTCGGACGCGCGCAATCCCGAAGCCGACCCTCTGAAGCACTCCGTGTTTCTCGCTCCGCTTCACGTCGCCCATTCTTCTGCGGCGCTTGCCTAGGAGCAGCCCGAGCGGCCTCGGGCGGCGACTGATGGAGCTGCAACTTCTGCCATTTCGTCCAGCGTCTGTTTCCGACGATAACGCCCGCCCCACGGCTTGGGGGCTGGCGGCACGACATTCATGAAATCGCTTCAGCCGATCCTTCGCACGGCCACCGTCATCACCGGCCTTCTAGTCGGCTTCGTGCTTCGGGCCGCTGGCCTCGGTTTGCCGGAGGACCTCGTTTGCACTTCCGCGCCGCTCGACGACGCCTTCCCCTTGGTGGCCGCGGACCACGCGGCGCCGGTGTGGCACGACCCTGAAGAATTTCCCGGAGTCGTCCGAGCGATCGGCGATATGCAGGCCGACATCGAGCGGATTACCGGCTGCCGGCCGCTCGTCGCAACCCGGCGTCCTGAAGCGGCGAGTGTTGTCCTCGTTGGCACGTTGGGCCGGAGCGCGTTGATCGATGCCATCGCCGCCTCCGGGAAGTTGGGTACAACTGACCTCGTGGGCAAATGGGAGAGCTTTGTCATCACGACGCTCGACGATCCGCTGCCCGGCGTGAAACGGGCGCTCGTCATCGCCGGCAGCGACAGACGCGGCACGATCTACGGCATCTACGAACTCTCCGAGCAGCTCGGTGTCTCGCCGTGGTATTGGTGGGCCGACGTGCCGCCGAAGAAGCGTGCCGCCGCTTACGTGCTACCCGGCCGCTATGCCTCGGGCGAGCCGGTCGTGAAGTACCGCGGCATCTTCCTCAACGACGAGGCGCCGTGCCTGAGCGGCTGGACGAAGGAGAAGTTCGGCGGTTTCAACTCGCAGTTCTACACCAAGGTCTTCGAACTCCTCCTCCGCTTGCGCGCCAATTACCTCTGGCCCGCGATGTGGGACAGCGCCTTCAACGAGGACGATCCCGAGAACCCGCGCCTCGCCGACGAGTACGGCATCGTCATGGGCACCTCGCACCACGAGCCGATGATGCGCGCGCACAAGGAGTGGACCCGGCGCCGCGAGCAGTACGGCAACGGTCAGTGGAACTACGCCACCAACACCGAGGCGCTCCAGCGCTTCTTCCGCGAGGGCATCGCGCGCAACAAACGTTACGAGAACCTCGTCACCGTCGGCATGCGCGGCGACGGCGACGAGGGCATGGCCACCACCGGCAGCATCGAATCCGACACGCGGCAGCTGGAGCGGATCTTCACCGATCAGCGCCGTATCCTGGCGGATGAGATGCACGTCGACCCGGCGACGGTACCACAGCTTTGGGCGCTCTTCACCGAGGTGCAGAAGTTCTACGAGCACGGCCTGCGACCGCCGGACGACGTGACCTTGCTCTGGACCGACGACAACACCGGCAACCTCCGTCGCCTCCCCACCGCCGAGGAACGCAGACGTCGCGGCGGCGCCGGCATCTACTACCACCTCGACATGCACGGCGGGCCGTTCGCCTACCAGTGGATCAACACCAACCCGTTTCCCAAGATCGCCGAGCAGATGAACCTGGCCGCCGAGTACGGCGCGACCCGCATCTGGATCGCCAACGTGGGCGACCTCAAACCGCTCGAGCTGCCCATCGAGTTTTTCCTGCGGCTGGCTTGGAATCCCGCCGCGCTGCACAAGGACAACGTCGCCGCGTACACCCGCCTCTGGGCCGAGCGCGACTTCGGCCCCGAGCACGCCGCGGAGATCGCCGACCTCGTCGCCCGTTACGCGAAATACAACGGCTGGAGGAAACCCGAGCTGATCACGCCCGAGACGTTCAGCTTGCTCCACTTCAACGAGGCTGAGCGGGTCGAGGCGGCTTGGCTCGAAGTGGTCGCTCGCGCCGAGCAGCTCCAGCGCGTGCTTCCGGCGGAGCAGCGTGACGCGTTTTTCCAACTCGTGCTCCACCCGGCGAAGGCATCGGCCCTCGTCGCCCAGATGAACATCGCAGCCGGACGCAACCGGCTCTACGCGAAGCAAGGCCGGGCCGGCACCAACGCCGAGGCCGAGCGCGTGCGCGAGTTGTTCCGCCAGGACCGCGCGCTGTCCGACTACTACAACCGCGAGCTGGCCGGCGGGAAATGGAACCACCTGATGGATCAGACCCACCTCGGACAGTTCGACTGGGAGCCGCCCGTGGTCGACGCGATGCCGGCTGTCGCCGAAGTGCTCCCGCGCGCGGAGTCGCGCTTCGGTGTCGCGGTCGAGGGCTCCATCTTCGCCTGGCCTGATCACTTTGGCGCGGCGTCGCTGCCGGTCTTCGACGCATTCCAGCCGCGGCGCTCCTGGATCGATGTATTCCCGGTCGGCACCAAGCCGATCGACTGCACTGTATCAGCGGATCAACCGTGGCTCTCGATAACACCCGACCGCGAGACGCCCGCCGGTCGGCGTTATTGGGTCGAGGCCGATTGGACCTTGGCTCCCGTCGGCTCTGCGGCGGGCACGATCACCATCACTGGCGAGAACGGGAGCGTCCGCGTGAAGGCGCCGGTGGTGAACGCCTCGGAGGCGCAACGTCGCGCCGCGCTGGGCCGCTTCGCGAGTCTCGCCGGTCCGATCGCGGTCGCCGCCAGCGCCGCGCCCGTGCGGACCACCGTCGGCGACGTGCGTTGGGAGGACATCCCCGACTATGGCCGCGTGACGGCGGCGGTCGGGATCTATCCGGTCACTGCGGCGAGCATCCTGCCGCCCGCCGCGGCGCCGACGCTCGAGTTTCCCGTGTATCTGCCCCGCTCCGGCGACTACGAGGTCACGTTGGTGCTAGGCCCGGTGATGGACTTCGTGCCCGATCGCGGCATGCGCATCGCGGTGGCGCTCGATCGGGAACCGCCGCAGGTGCTCGACCTTTTCGAGGACCGCGCGGCCGAGACGTTTCTCGGGACGAGCTGGTGGACTCGTTACACTCGCGACAACGCCCGCTTGATCCGATCGAAGCACCATGCGACGACGGACGGTCCGCACACGCTGCGCGTCTCGATGGTGGACCCCGGCATCGTCGTGCAGAAGATCGTCATGAGCGATCGTCCAGTGCCCGAGAGCTATTTCGGTCCGCCTGAAACCGCGGCACTCGACTAAAGACGTCTCGCCAGCGCGCCGGCAACTCACCTCATCTGGCCACGCCGTGCGTCCTCTCTCGATCTCGTGTCGCTCGCCGAAATACACACTATGATGTCGCCCCGCATTCTCTCCTTTGCCGCCGCCAGTGCCTGGTCGCTCGGTGCTACGTATCTCGCCGCCGCCGCGGAGCCGATTGGCACGTTGACCGTGCAGGTCGACCTCACGGCGCCCGCGAAATCGATCAGCCCGGACCTTTTCGGCGTCTTTTTCGAAGACCTGAACTACGCGGCCGATGGCGGACTCTACGCCGAACTCGTGCAGAACCGGTCCTTCGAATACGACGCGACCGAGCAGCGAGAGTGGAACTCGTTCACCGCTTGGGCGGCCGTCGGCCGCGGTGCCGGCGCGGGCAACGTCGCGGTGCGTTCGGCGAAACCGCTGCATGCGAACAATCCCCACTACATCTCCATCGACGCGAAGACTCCGGGCGAGGGTTTCGGCGTGGCCAATGCCGGGTTCGACGGCATCCCGCTCCGCGCGGGTGAAACCTACGAGGCGTCGTTCTTCGCCCACCAACTTTTCATCGGCGAACCGTGGACCGCCGACAACGACATCGTCGGTCGGCCGATGCCCGTCGTCGTGCAACTCGAGTCCGCCAACGGCGACATCCTCGCCGAGGGCAACGCGACGATCTCCGGCCGCGACTGGGCGCGCTACGCCGTGCGCCTGGTCCCCGCCCGCACTGAGCCGAAGGCGCGCGTTGTCGTGCTTGCGCGTGCGAAGGGCGGCATCGCGCTCGACGAAATCTCGCTGTTCCCCGAGCGCACGTTCCGCGACCGCAGGAACGGCCTGCGGGCCGATCTCGCGCAGGCGATCGCCGACTTGAAGCCGAAGTTTATCCGGTTTCCCGGCGGCTGCCTCGCACACGGCGATGGCGTGAACAACTTCTACCGCTGGAAGGACACCATCGGCCCCGTCGAGCAGCGCCGCGGTCAGCGCAATCTCTGGGGCTATCACCAGTCGGTCGGGCTCGGGTATTTCGAGTTCTTCCAGTTCTGCGAAGACATCGGTGCGAGGCCGTTGCCGGTCGTGCCCGCGGCTGTCTCGTGTCAGAATTCCAACTTCTCGCCCGGCCACGGCCAGCAATGCCTCCCGCTCGAGGATCTGTCCGCCTACATCCAGGACCTATGCGACCTGATCGAGTGGGCAAACGGTCCCGCGACTTCGCGCTGGGGCGCGGTGCGCGCCGCCGCGGGGCACCCGGAGCCGTTCGGGCTGCGCTATCTCGGCGTGGGCAACGAGGACGCGATCACACCCGGTTTCGAGGAACGCTTCCGGCTGATCCAGCAGGCGCTGCGCGAGCGGCACCCGGAAATTGTCGTGATCGGCACCGTGGGACCCTTCCCGGACGGCGAGGACTTCGAACGCGGCTGGGCGTTCGCGCGTGCGGAGCGCGTTCCGCTCGTCGACGAACACTACTACCGGTCGCCCGATTGGTTCTGGGAGAACCTCCACCGCTACGATTCCTACGATCGCCGTGGCCCGAAGGTGTACGTGGGCGAGTACGCCGCGCACGAAACCGACCGGCGCAACACCCTCCGATCCGCTCTCGCCGAGGCGGCCGGCTGCATCGGCTTCGAACGCAACGGCGATGTCGTCCTCCTGTCCTCCTACGCACCGCTGTTCGCGCGCCGTGGCCGCACCCAGTGGACGCCGGACCTGATCTACTTCACCGGCAGCGACGTCTTCCCTTCGATCAATTATCAGGTGCAACGCCTCTTCGGCCAAAACAGCGGCGATACGCTGCTGCGCGCGACCAGCGAGGGCCTGCCGACCGGCCGACGTGTGGCGTTTTCAGCCGTGCGCGATTCGGCATCGGGCGACGTTATCCTCAAGCTC
Organism: Opitutaceae bacterium; assembly: GCA_035298965.1. Lineage (GTDB taxonomy): Bacteria > Verrucomicrobiota > Verrucomicrobiia > Opitutales > Opitutaceae > CAJCBL01. Next base: position 25,596 of record DATGXO010000097.1, read on the forward strand.
GTGAATGCGGAGGACCGCGCCGTCACTGCCGCAGTGGAGCTTCGCGGAGCGACTGCGGGCGCGCTCCGGCTCGTCGCCACTACGCTCACCGGTACGAGCGCCAACGTCGCCAACGACGACGCCCAGGCGCCTACCGTGCTCCCGCTTGTAGAAGAATCCCGCGTCGGCCCGCGCTTCGAACGCGCGCTGCCCGCCCATTCGCTGACCGTTCTGCGTCTGCGCTAAAGTGCGACCCGCCGCCGTCTCGCGCCCGTTTGCTTTCCACATAACTCGCCACCGATGCACCCCATGCCCTGTGCTGCTCTCCGATTTCTCCAACTCGCGCTGACCGCCGGCGGCCTGATAGCCGGCGCGGCCGTGCAGGCGGTTGCGCCAGCGGAGCGTACGACCTGGATGGCCGACAACGGCAACGGCACCTACACGAATCCGATCTTCTACGACGAGTTCTCCGACCCGGACATCATCCGCGTCGGCGACGACTACTATCTCACCGGCACGACCATGCACGCGATGCCGGGGCTGCCGCTGCTGCGTTCGCGCGATCTGGTGAACTGGGAACTCGTTTCCTACGCCTCGCCGGAACTTGATCTCGGCCCGCCGTACCGGCTCGAAGGCGGCACGAACTACGGCCAAGGGATCTGGGCGCCGTGCCTGCGCTACCACAACGGCACGTTCTACCTCTTCACGAACGTGAACGGTCGCAAGACGCAGCTCTTCCGCGCCACCGATCCCGCCGGCCCGTGGACGCATACCGAGCTCGGCAGCTCACTTCACGATTTGTCGGTGCTGTTCGATGACGACGGCCGGATCTACGTCGTCTGGAGCTACAACGAGATCCTCTTCGCCGAACTGAAACCGGACCTCAGCGACATCATCCCGGAGACCAAGCGCGTGTTGATCCCCGCCGGCAGCGGGATGGGGGAGGGCGCCCACTTCTACAAGATCGACGGGCGCTACTACATCTTCAGCACGAACTACGATCCGATGTGCTATCAGGTGGTCGCTCGCGCCGATCGGCCCGAAGGTCCGTACGAAGTGGTTACCACCAGCGCCGGCGAAAGCTTCGGCGTCGGCACTGGTTGGCGGCTCAAGGGCAATGGCCGCGAGCCGGACATCTCCCTGATTCCGCCGCGCCCGAACGAGATCGCCGCACTCCCGATGCACCAGGGCGGGATCGTCCAGATTCAGTCGGGTGAATGGTGGGGCGTGTCGATGATGGACCACAACTCCGTCGGCCGGCTCACCTGCCTCTCGCCCGTTACCTGGCGCGACGGCTGGCCGTTGTTCGGTCTGCCGGGAAACCTCACCCGCTCTCCGCTCACCTGGGTGAAACCCGCCACCGGTTTCTCCTCCGCGCCGTGCGCGCCCTTCGAGCGCAGCGATGATTTCGCCGGATCGCAGCTCAAGCCGGTGTGGCAATGGAACCACGTGCCCGACTCCACGAAGTGGTCGCTCACGGAAAAACCCGGTGCTCTTCGCCTGCACGCGCTGCCGGCGAAGGATTTCTGGACTGCGCGCAATTCGCTCACGCAACGCGCGCTCGGCCCTGAGTCGTCCGCCACCGTGGTGCTCGACCTCTCCGGGATGCACACCGGCGACACCGCCGGGCTCGCGCTGCTCAATCTGCCCTATGCCTGGCTCGGTGCGCGTCGCGGGGAAGCGGGCACGGATCTCGTGTGGTTCGACCAGACGCGCGGCGAGACGAAGACAGCGCCGCTCACCGGCCCGCGCCTCTGGCTGCGCGCCCGCTGCGCGTTCGACACCGACGAGGGCGCGTTCAGCTACAGCGCCGACGGCGTCACGTTCCAGCCGTTCGGCGGCACGCTCCTCATGCCGTACCAGCTGAAGACGTTTCAGGGCGTGCGTTTTGCCTTGTTCAACTTCAACGCGACCGGCGTCGCCGGCGGGCACGTGGACTTTGACGACTTCGCCATCGACGAACCGCGCGCCAACGGCCGCGGCCGGCCGATCCCGCTCGGCCGCACGATCACTTTTAAATCGCTCGCGGACGGTCGCCCGCTGCGCGCGTGGAACGGCCTGCTGCGCGCCGGCGGCGGCGAAGGACCGCTCTGGGGTGGCGCGCGTTTTCGCGTGCTCGACCGCGGGCAGGGCCGTGTCGCACTCCAGGCCGACGACGGCTCGGGCTTCGTGACGGTCACCGGTGCCGGCGAGACCGGCGATGTGAAGTTGGTAAAACGCGACACCGGCGCTGCCGCCACCTTCCAATGGACGCAGACCGAGGCTGGCGACGTTCTCCTCCTGTCGCTCGTCACGCACCGCTACGTGGCCGTTGAGAGTTGGGCCAATGGGCTCACCTCCGCCACCGCCCGCGGCATCGCCCCTGACCGCAAGAACGGCGCGAGCTTCGAGTGGGCCGACGCTCCCTGACCGCGCCGCCAGTCGGCCACCCGCCACCATGAAAACGACATCCCCGACCAAAGTGTTCGCGCTCAGTCTTGCGCTCGCGGCTTCGACCGCGTTCGGCGCCGGCTCGTCCGCAGCGCCGGAATCCACGCCGCTCTACCTAGATCCCTCGCGACCGCAGTCGGAGCGGATCGACGACCTCATCGCGCGCATGACGCTCGAGGAGAAGCAGTCGATAATGGTCAACTCCACGCCGGGCGTGCCGCGGCTCGGGATCCCGAAATACGACTGGTGGAGCGAGGCGTTGCACGGCGTGGCGAACGCCGGCCACGCCACGGTTTTTCCGCAGGCGATCGGCCTCGCGGCGATGTGGGATGAGACGTTCCACCGCGAGATCGCGCAGGTGATCGGCGTCGAGGGTCGTGCGAAGTTCAACGGCTATGCCGGCACGCCGCTCGAGGGCGTGATCTTCCGCGGCCTCACCTTCTGGTCGCCGAACGTGAACATCTTTCGCGATCCGCGCTGGGGGCGCGGGCAGGAGACCTACGGCGAGGATCCGTTTCTGACCTCGCGACTCGGCGTGGCTTTTGTGCGCGGCCTGCAAGGCGACCATCCCGACTACCTCGTCGCGGCGGCTTGCGCGAAACACTTCGCGGTGCACAGCGGCCCCGAGTCGTTGCGTCACGAGTTCGACGCGACAATTGCGGCTGCCGATCTCCACGAGACTTACCTCCCGGCCTTCGAGGCGCTCGTGCGCGAGGGGCGGGTCGAGGTCGTGATGACTGCCTACAACGCGCTCAACGGTGTCCCGTGCTCGGTGCATCCGCTCCTCTACGATCTGCTCGGCCGCTGGGGTTTCGTCGGTCACGTGACTTCCGACTGCGGCTCTGTCGAGGATTTGAGCCGCACCTACAAATGGGCCGCCGACGACGCCGCGGCGCAGGCTCTGACCCTGCGAGCCGGCATGAACGTGCGCTGCGGCTGGACGCCACCCGCGCTCGCTGACGCCGTGCGTCGGGGGTTGCTCACGGAAGCCGAGATCGACCGCCGCCTCCACGACCTGCTGCGCACATTGTTCCGCCTCGGGTTCTTCGATCCGAAGGAGCGCGTGCCTTTCAACCGGATCTCCCCCGATCAGAACGACACGCCGGCGCATGGCGGGCTCGCGCTGCGGGCTGCACGCGAGAGTCTCGTGCTGCTAAAGAACGACGGGCTGTTGCCGCTCGACCCGCACCGGCTGAAACGCGTCGCCGTGATCGGCCCCAATGCGACCTCGGTCCCGGCTTTGAACGGCAACTACAACGGCGAGCCCTCCGCGCCGGTGACCGTTTTGGCCGGCCTCAAGGCGGCGCTCGAGCCCGCCGGCGTGCGCGTCGACTACGCCCACGGCTGCGATTACTCCACGCGGCCCGCCGAGTGGCGTCTGATTCCGCATCCGTGGTTCCGCGGCGAGTTCTTCGTGAATCGCGACCTTGCCGGCGAGCCCGTGGCGAAACGCACGGAGCGTCCGCTCTGCTACGCCTGCAACGCCTCCCGCGCCGCTGGCGCGCTACCCGACGGGCTGCCGGAATCCGGCATCTCCGCGCGCTGGAGCGGCGAGCTGCAGACCACGATGACCGGCGAATATCGTTTCCGCGTTCGGGCCCGCGGCGGCTTCCGGCTGCGGATCGACGGCCGGACCCTCATCGACTCGTGGTCACCGGCAGCCGCCGAAGCGGCCGAGGAGCGCGCGGTCACGAGTTCGTGCGTGCTGCCCGATAACGCCTCGATCCCGCTTGAGCTGGAATACGCCCAGGGCACCGGCCCGGTGCAGGTGGCGCTCGAGTGGATCACCCCGTCCGTCGACGACCAGGCGGCGGCGCTCGCCTTCGCCCGCGAAGCGGACGTGATCGTGTTCGTGGGCGGCATCTCGGCCCAGCTCGAGGGCGAGGAGATGGATGTGGATTTCGACGGCTATTCGGGCGGCGACCGCCAGCGCATCGAGCTCCCCGAACTGCAGCAGCGGCTGCTCGAGCAGCTGCATGCCACCGGCAAGCCGGTCGTGTTCGTCAACCTCTCGGGCAGTGCGGTCGCGATGCCATGGGCGAGCGAGAAACTCCCGGCGCTCCTGCAGGCTTGGTATCCCGGCCAGGCCGGCGGCACCGCGATCGCGGACGTGTTGATCGGCAACTACAATCCCGCCGGGCGGCTGCCGGTCACGTTCTACCGCGCGACCGAGGATTTGCCGAAGTTCACCGACTATGCATTGGCCGGCCGCACCTATCGCTATTTCGGCGGCCGGGCGCTGTTTCCCTTCGGCCACGGACTGAGCTACACCCGATTCAGCTATGGCGCATTGCGCGCGACGCCGCAGGCCGATGGCAGTTTGAACGTCGAGGTCGAAGTGACGAACTCCGGCGACCGGGCTGGCGACGAAGTCGTGCAACTCTACGCCGTGCCGCCAGCCGGCGCGCGGCCCGGCGAGATCCAGTCGCTCTGCGGTTTTCGGCGCGTGCCGCTGCAGAAGGGAGAAACGCGGAAGGTGTCGCTCACCGTGCCCGCGAGCGCGTTGCGTCGCTGGGACGCCACAGCGGGATCCTATGCGACTCCACGCGGTGTCTGGACGATCCGCGCCGGCGCCTCCTCGGCGGATATCCGACAGGAATTGGCGGTGAAACTTTGAATCCCATGTCGCTGCTCCACCTCCGCGTTCTCTGCACCGCCGCCGCGCTTGGCGTCGTCCCGGTCCTGACCGCCCGCAACCCGATCGTCCAGACGATCTACACCGCCGATCCGGCGCCGCTGGTCGTCGGCGACACGCTTTATCTCTACACCGGCCACGACGAGGACAACTCGACGTGGTTCACGATGAAGGACTGGCACGTGTTCTCGACCAAGGATCTGGTTAACTGGACCCACCACGGCGCGCCGCTATCGATCCGAACCTTCGACTGGGTGAAGGACAGCGCGTGGGCGGGCCAGGCGATCGAGCGCGACGGGAAATTCTACTGGTACGTCCCCATGGACCAGAAATCCGGCGGCATGGCCATCGGTGTCGCGGTCGGCGACGGGCCGCTCGGGCCTTTCCGCGATGCGCTCGGGAAGCCGCTGGTGTTCGACAAATTCGGCGACATCGATCCGACGGTCTTCGTCGACCACGACGGGCAGGCCTACCTCGCCTGGGGCAACCCGACCTACAAATTCGTGCGGCTGAATCGTGACATGGTCTCGTACGACACGAGCGTGGGCGACCACGGCCTTTTCCGCGGGCCGATGACCGTCGCCGCCTTCGGCAAACGCTCCGACACGAAGCGCGACACCGCCTACGAGGAGGGTCCGTGGATCTATCGCCGCGACGGTCGCTACTACCTCTTCTATGCCGGCGGCCCTGTCCCCGAGCACCTCGCGTACGGGACGGGCCCGAGTCCCGCCGGCCCGTGGACCTATGGCGGCGTGATCATGCCGACGCAGGGTGGGGCGTTCACCAACCACCCGGGCGTGGTCGATTATCGGGGACGCTCGTTTCTCTTCTACCACAACGGCGCGCTGCCCGGCGGTGGCGGTTTCACGCGCTCGGTCTGCGTCGACGAGCTCCGTTTCAATGCCGACGGCTCGATCACGCCGTTCGACATGACCGTGGAAGGCCCGGCGCCGGTCGCCACGCTCGACCCGCGCCAACGGACCGAGGCCGAGACGATCGCCTGGGAATCCGGCATCGAGGTCGAGCCCAGCGGCCAGGGCGGCATGGCCGTCTGCGACATCGACGACGGCGACCACATCGAGGTGCACCATGTCGACTTCGGCGCGGTCGCCCCGAAGACGTTTCGCGTCAGTGTGGCCGCGGCGACTGCCGGCGGTCGGATCGAAGTCCGGCTCGACGGCAAAGGCGGACCGCTGATCGCCACGGTGTCGGTCGAGGCGATCGGCGGTGAACAAACGTGGCGCACACTCTCGGTCCCGAGCGCCGACGCGACCGGCACTCACGATCTCTTCTTCGTTTTCACCACGGGCGGTGGCAAAGCGCGGTTCCGTTTCGATTGGTGGCAGTTCGAATGAGCTCTTTCCACCCAATGATGTCGTTTTTCTCCTCCACCTCCGCCCGCCGCTTGTTTGTCGCCACGGCTGGAGCCTGCGCTCTCGTCGCGCATGCCGCGGAGCCGATCATCCAGACCAACTTCACCGCCGACCCGGCGCCGCTGGTGCACGACGGCGTGGTCTACCTCTACACGAGCCACGACGAGGACGACGCCCCGCCCGGTCAGGGGCGTTTCCGCATGCTCGACTGGAAGTGTTACTCGTCGACCGACCTCGTGAACTGGACCGACCACGGCACGATCGCCTCGTTGGCGACGTTCCCCTGGGCGGTGCAGTCGAACGACGCGTGGGCTCCGCAGGTCGTCGAGCGCGCCGGCAAGTTCTACCTTTACGTGCCGATCAGCGTCGACGGCTGGCCCAAGAACGTGATCGCCGTGGCGATGGCCGACAACCCACTCGGTCCCTTCAAAGACGCGCTCGGTCGCCCGCTGATCGACAAGGCCGAAGGCTACATCGATCCGACCGTGTTCGTCGACGACGACGGCCAGGCCTATCTCTACTTCGGAAACCCGCACCTCTGGTATGTGAAGCTCAACGACGACATGATCTCCCTCGCCGGGCCGATCGTGCAGGAGCCCACGAAGCCCGAGAACTACCAGGAGGGGCCGTGGTTCTACAAACGCGCCGGCCACTACTACCTGGCCTACGCCTCGACGTGCTGCCCAGAGGGGATCGGCTACGCCATGAGCGACCGGCCGACCGGCCCGTGGACGTACCGGGGCTACATCATGCGCCCGGACCGTCGCTCCACCGGCAACCACCCGGGCATCGTCGACTACAAGGGCGGCTCCTATGTCTTCGGCTTCAACTTCAAACTGAACTTCGCAGTCACTGCGCAGCACCACGAACGTCGCTCGGTCTGCGTGGCGAAGCTCGACTACAACCCGGACGGCACCGTCCGCGAGTTGCCGTGGTGGGAGGAAGCTCCGTCCGTCGCGCAGCTCGGCACGCTCGACCCGTACCGCCGCGTCGAAGGCGAGACCATCTGCTGGAGCGAGGGGATCAAGACCGCCGCCCACGGCCGCGACGGCCTCTGCGTGTATCCGACACGTGAGCGCGCTTACCTTAAAGTCCAGGGCGTTGATCTCGCGGGTGGTGCGAAGTCTTTCCGCGCCGCGGTCGCCGCCGCCACCTCGGGCGCGCAGATCGAGATCCGTCTCGATCAAGCATCCGGCCCGCTGGTAGGCCGCTGTGCAATTCCCGACACCGGTGGCGGAGCGAAATGGGCGACGGTCGCGTGCCCATTGGCGGGAGCTGCCGGCGTCCACGATGTCTTTCTCGTTTTCACTGGCGTCGCGGCCGCCTCACCGCGTCTCGACTGGTGGCAGGTCGAGTAAACGCCGCGTCCAACCTTTCGTATGCTCCTGCATTCCTTCATCCGCCGTCTTTCGCTCTGCGCGTTCCTCGCCTGTTCCGGCCTTCTCGTTTCGACGGGGGCAGCTCAACCGAGCACCACGGCCGCGCCGATCCTGACGCCGCCCGCTCCTGCGACTCCTCGCGTCAACGGCCCCGGCCTCTTCGGCGTGCGCCCGGGTGCGCCGTTTCTCTACGCCATTCCCGCGACCGGGCAGCGGCCGATGACGTTTGCCGTCGACGGCCTGCCGGCAGGGCTGCGGGTGGATGCCGCTACCGGCCGGATCACCGGCTCGGTGGCAACAGCCGGCGAATACGCCGTGACGCTGCGCGCGAGGAACGCCCTCGGCGAGACGGCGGGGAAATTTCGCATCATTGTCGGCGACCGCATCGCGCTCACGCCGCCGATGGGGTGGAGCAGTTGGAACTGCTGGGGCGATGCCGTGAGCCAGGATCTCGTGCTCAGCTCCGCGCGCGCCATGGCGGCGAAGGGCCTGCGCGACCACGGCTGGACCTACATCAACATCGATGACGGCTGGCAGGCGCCGCGCGGTGGCGAGTTCAACGCCATCCAGGGCAACAAGAAGTTCCCCGAAATGAAGGCGCTCGCCGACGAGATCCATGCGCTCGGCCTGAAGTTCGGCATCTACTCCAGCCCGTGGACCGGCACCTACGCCGGTTACGTCGGCGGCTCCTCCGACAATGCCGATGGCACCTATCCCTGGGTCGCGGCGGGAGATGTCGACGAGTTCTACCACCTCAACAAGGACCCGAAGGCGCCCGACGCAAAGCCCACCTGGGTCAACTGGCATTTCGGCAAACACTCGTTCGCCGCGGACGACGCCCGTCAGTGGGCGACGTGGGGCGTCGACTACCTCAAGTACGACTGGTTTCCGAACGACGTGACCCACGTGCAGGAGATGAGCGAGGCGCTGCGCGCCACCGGCCGTGACATCGTCTACAGCCTCTCCAACACCGGGATCTACGACAACGCGCCCGACTACGTGCGCCTCAGCAACCTCTGGCGGACCACCGGCGACATCGTCGACACCTGGGACAGCGTCAGCCGCAACGGCTTCAGTCAGGATCGCTGGGCCGCCTACACCGGCCCCGGCCACTGGGCCGATCCCGACATGCTCGTGCTCGGCAAAGTCGGCTGGGGGCCGAACCTGCACCCGACGCGCCTTACGCCCGACGAGCAGTACTCGCACATGAGCCTCTGGTGCCTGCTCTCGGCGCCGTTGCTGCTCGGCTGCGATCTTGCGCAGATCGACGACTTCACGCTCGGCCTGCTCACCAACGACGAGGTGCTTGCGATCAACCAGGACGCGCTCGGCAAACAGGCGACCCAGTTCGGCAACAGCGACGGCAAGGTCATCTATGCGAAGACACTCGAGGACGGTTCCTACGCCGTGGGCCTGTTCAACCGTGGCGAGGCGGAAGTCTCCATCACGTTGAAATGGGGCCCCTGGGGCAACCTGCCGACCGAACGGGTGGGCATGGTTTTCCGTGTCCGCGATCTCTGGCGACAGCAGGACCTAGGCGAGTTCAAGGACAGCTTCGAGACCAAGGTCGCGCCGCACGGCGTCGTGCTCGTTCGCCTCGTCGCGGTGCCGTGACCGCCGGGTTCCACACCGCGCACTCTTCCCAACCAACTCCGAAATCATCCCCGAACATGCATCACACGCTCCGCAAACGGGCCAGGACTGCCGCACTGGCCTCTCTCTTCGTGCTCGCCACTTCCGCTTTTGCGCAGGATGGCACGATCTACCCGCTCGAAGCGCCGGCTGAGCCGAACGCCATTCCGCTCGGCACCGGCGGCGTTGTCGACCAGCCCGCGCCCGAGAGCTGGTTCCGCCAATGGGGCGAGCCGATGGCACGCAACGTTTCCACCGCCACGCTCACGCCCTTCCTGCCCGATCCCGCGAAGGCGACCGGTGCGGCGGTCATCGTGGCGCCCGGCGGCGGCTTCCGCTGGCTCTCGATGAACAACGAAGGGTGGAAGGTCGCCAAGGCGCTCGCCGACCGCGGCATCGCGGCGTTCGTGCTCAAGTACCGCCTTCAGCCGACCCCCGCATCGCTCGAGGGCCTGAAAGATTCCATGAATCGCACCTTCGCCGCCGTGACTCCGAAACCCGGCGAACCGACCACCGAGGCGTCGCGCCCGCCGCGCCCCGATCTCACCACCCAGCAGGCCGACGCCGAGGCCGCCTACGCCCTGATCGTGAAGAACGCGAAGACTTGGGGTGTGGATACGAAGCGCCTTGGCATGATCGGTTTCTCTGCCGGCGCGGGCCTCACCATGCACTGCACGCTCCACTCCGAGAAGATGCGCCTCGCCTTCATCGGGCCGATCTACGGCGGCATGGGCCCGGTCGACGTGCCGAAGGATGCGCCGCCGATGTTCACTGCCATCGCGACCGATGATTTCCTCTTCAAAGGCCAGTTCGGCGTGGTGAAGTCGTGGTTCGAGGCGGGCCGGCCGGTGGAGTTCCACCTCTATCAGAACGGCGGTCACGGCTTCGGCCTCGGCTACCCGGGCAACACCGCCAACGGCTGGTTCCCGGTTTTTCTCCATTGGCTCGACGTGAACGGTTTCCTCGCGGCGAAGGCGGAGAAATGAACCATCACCAAACTGAATGCGCCCGGTCGTCCACCGGCATTGCGATCACCCCTCTGTTTCAATTTTCGCCATGAGAACTCCTTCGATTCGCCCATTCGCGCTGCTGGTGGCGGCTGCGCTTCTCGCATTTTCCGTCGCGCATGCCGTTGCCGCCGAGAAACTCACCTTCGTGCTGGTGCACGGCGCCACGGCCGGCGGTTGGGAATGGAAACGCACCGGCCAATGCCTCACCGAGGACGGCCACACCGTCTATCGCGCCACGCTCACCGGCCTCGGCGAACGCATGCACCTCAATGGTCCGCACATCGATCTGCAGACCCACATCGACGACGTGGTGAACCTGATCCTCTTCGAGGACCTGCACGACATCGTGCTCACCGGACACAGCTACGGCGGGATGGTCATTACCGGCGTGATGGACCGGATCCCGGAGCGCATCCGCCACGTCGTCTTTCTCGACGCGGCAGTGCCCGCCGATGGCCAGTCGATCTGGGATCTGTTCGGCGGGGCGCGCCCGCCCGGCTCGAACATCGTCGACGGCATGATGCAGGTGTCGTGGGTGAAACCCGGTGACAAGCCGCCGCATAGCGTCGCGCAATCGATCAAGTGTTTCAGCCAACCGGTTTCCTACAAGAACCCCGCGGCGCTGGCTCTGCCGGTGACGTACGTGGCGTTCGTGCCGAAGGACAAATCCGCCGAGGAGCGCGCGAAGACCGACCGCAGCTGGCAGAACGCCCTCGCTCGCGGCTGGACGATCCGCACCTTCCCCGGCGGCCACGTGGCGCAGCAGGAGGACCCGCGCGGCGTCGCGACGCTCATTGAGGAAGCGGTTGGCGATGTGAACACTGCGGTCGCCGCCAAGTAGAACTGAACCCCGCCCATTGTCGCCCGCCACGCGGGATTTCCCCATGAAACAGGCTCGAATCCACACCCTCTCGCTCTGCCTCCTCGCGACCGTCGCTGCCCCGGCCCAGGAAGCGCCCGAACAAGTCTCGCCGGAACGCGCCCGCGCGAATTTCGCGCGCCCCATCGTGCTCGCGGCCGACGACGTTCGCACGTTTCCCGAGCCGCCCGCAGGCTTCAAGACGCCGCGTGCCGACATCGCCCACGGCCGGATCGAGCCAATTGAATACGACTCGACCGTCACCGGCACGCGCCGCAAGGCCAACGTCTATCTGCCCGCGGGTTACTCGCCCGAGCGGAAGTACCCCGTGCTCTACCTGCTCCATGGCATCGGCGGCGATCCCTACGAGTGGACCGGTTATGTGAAGGCCGACATCATCCTCGATAACCTGATCGCCGACGGCAAAGCCGTGCCCATGATCGTGGTCCTGCCCAACGGACGCGCGATGGCCGACGACCGCGCGATCGGGAATCCCTTCGATCCCGCCAAGGCGGCGAGCTTCGCCGCCTTCGAAGGCGATCTTCTCGGCTGCCTCATCCCGGCGATCGAGGCGAAATATTCCGTGCTCGCCGATCGCGGCGACCGCGCGCTCGCCGGCCTCTCGATGGGCGGCGGGCAGACGTTCAACTTCGGTCTCGGCCATCTCGACACGTTCGCCTGGATCGGCGCCTTCTCCGCCGCGCCGAACACGAAGCCGCCCGCCGAACTCGTCCCCGACCCCGCCGCCGCGAAAGCGCAACTCAAGCTTCTCTACATCTCCTGCGGCCACAGGGACGGCCTGATCAACTTCTCACAGGGCGTGCATCGTTACCTGAAGGAGCACGAGGTGCCCCATGTCTGGAATGTCGACGACCACGGACACGACGGCGAGGCCTGGGGCAGCAACCTCTATCATTTCGCCCAGCGTCTGTTCCGCTGAGCGCGGTGCGGCACGCGCGACGGAGTACCGCGTTCGAGGCATTGGTTGCTCGGCGGCGGATGGTGCCCGGAGCGGGGATCGAACCCGCACGCCCTTTCGGGCAAGGGATTTTAAGTCCCCAGCGTCTGCCATTCCGCCATCCGGGCAGGCACCGGCGCACAGTGCCACGCGCTCTCCCGCAACGGCGAGTTTGAAAACAACGGCGCCCTCGCGCGCGACGAGTCGAGACAAGCCGATTGCCGTTCGTGCACATCCGCGCATCGGCGGCTGTGGGATGGTCGACAGGCTGAGCCAAACCCAGCGGTCCGAGCCGGCGAAACCGGGTCTCAATTTACCCGTGCTCAACCGTGCGCTTGCGGATCCGTGCTCGTAATGGGCAAGCTTCGGAAGATCCGCGCAGGTCCTTTTACTCCAACCAATTGAGCCCGACCGGTGTGCTTTATTCTAACGTCTTGACGACGACGCGGTTTCCCTGCCCGTTCCCGCGGCTACGTTTCCGGCAGCCAATACTTCCCAACACTACCCGCGAGATTCGTTTCGGTAGACCCGCACCCGAGCCGAGTCCCCGCTTTTCGCCCCGAATCCATCCCCGTTTGGAGCAACAAGGAGGACCCATGGTAACCATTGCCCCGGTTCCGCTCGAGCCTGCGCACGCGGCCGAGCCCAAGAAACGCGCGGTCACGATCAAGGACATCGCCAAAGTGGCGGGTGTCCACTTCACCACTGTCTCGCTCGCGCTGCGCGACCACCCGAGCCTGCTGCCGGCCACCAAAGCCCGGATCCGCGAGGTGGCGGAGCGGATGGGCTACGTGCCGAATCCGGTGTTTTCCGCGCTCACGCATTTCCACCTCAACGGCCGGGTGCGCGCCGTGGCGCCGCGCGTCGCCTACCTGATCAACCACCCGCTCGACCAGGGCGCCGCGCTGTACCGGCCCCAGCAACAGATCCTCGAGGGGGCCCGCGAGCAGGCGCGTGAGTTGGGCTACGATTTGGAGGTCATAACCGTCGGTGTGGAGGGCAACGAGAGCCTGCGGCTCGATGCCTTCCTCAAGGAGCAGAACATCACGGGCGTGGTGCTCGCGGCCTTCGATCCGGGTTTCGGCCCCGTCACACTCGATTGGGACGAGTACAGCATCGTGAAGATCGATTCGCTGCACATGGACCCGCCCGCGCCGGTCGTCGGCAGCGACCATCGACAGGATGTGCGCCTCGCGTTTCAGCGACTGCGCGCGCTCGGTTACCAACGTATCGGTCTCGCGATCGGCCGCGCCGACGAGGATGCGACCGAGCGCCTCTACACCGCCGGCTATCTGCTCGAGCAGAACACCGTGCCGGCCGACGAGCGCGTGCCGGAGTTGCTCTTCCCCTACAACTGCACCACCGACCAGGCGGGCGAGTTGCTGCGCAACTGGATCCGCGCGCACCGCGTCGACGCCGTGATGTGCAACTGGTCGGTCATCGGCGAGATGTTGCGGGCCGCCGGCTTGCGCGTGCCGGCGGAAGTCGCCTGCGCCTCGCTCTGTCTGCTCGATCGCGGCAGCGAGCTCGCCGGCGTCTGCCCGAACCCCGGCGTGGTCGGCGCGAAGGCCGTTTCGCTCGTTGCCGCCATGCTCAAATCCGGCGAGCGCGGCGTGCCCGAGTTCGCCTCCCGCACCTATGTGAAGAGTTCGTGGCAGGACGGCGCCTCCGCGCCCGCCAAACTCCCGCAGCCATGACGCCCGACAGCGAGAAACCCGCCGGGCGCGCGAAGACCTACGCGACCATGGACGATGTCGCCGCGCTGGCCGGCGTGCACCCGACCACCGTGTCGATGGCGTTGCGTTCGCATCCGAGCATCCCGGCCGCCACGCGCGAACGCATCCTGGAGAGCGCACGCAAAATCGGCTACGTGCGCGACCCGCTGCTCGACGCGTTCAACCACCATCGCCTCAAGAAACTCGCGGTGAAGCAGACGCCCTCGATCGCCTTCGTGATCGATGCCGGCTCCTCGGCGTACTTTTTCGGCTCCGGCTACCACCCGCTCGTGTACGAGGGCGTGCGCGCCGTGGCCGAGGCGCAGCACCTGTTGCTCGAGGTGTTCGCGCTCGGCACGAAGGAGATGACGGCCGCGCGCCTGAACACGATCCTCTCGTCCCGCGGCATCAACGGCGTGCTGCTCTCCACCTTCACGCCGAGCACCACCTCGATCGAACTCGATTGGGATCAGTACAGCGCCGTGAAGATCGAGTCGCACCACCTGTTGTCGCACCTCGACGTGGTCTCCAATGACCAATGCCAAGCGGCGCGCCTCTGCCTGCGCAGCCTGCGCGCGCGCGGCTACCGGCGCATCGGCCTCGCCACCGCGACCGACGACGAGTCCCGGCTCGAAAGCACGTTCAGTTCGGGCGTGCTGGTCGAGCAGGCGTCGCTGCCCGCGCGCGAACGCGTGCCGCCGCTGCTCTTCGAGCGCGGCGAAATCGGCCATATCGCCGCGCAGGTCGAGGCTTGGATGCGCCAGCACAACGTCGATGCGCTGATGACGAACTGGCACGAGCTGATCGAAATGAGCAGCTGGGATGGCGAGAGCACGCGACTCACCAGCACCAGCATCCGCGTGCCGCAGGATGTGGCGTTTGCCTCGCTCGATGTGCCGGCGGGCTGCCCGTACATCGGCGGCATCGTGCAAAACCACCGCCTCGTCGGCATGCGCGCGATGGAGCAGCTCGCCCTCATGGTGCGCACGTTTCGCCGCGGTGCACCCGAGAATCCGTCGTCGACGCGCGTGCCCGGCTATTGGCGCGACGGCGCGACGGTCCCCGGAAAGACGTTGTAGCTCTTCTCGTCGCCGGTTGGCGCTCAGGGCAGCCCTGGATAACGAGGTTCGAGCGCCCGCACGCGGGCGAACGCCACCGCGGCGGCCGCTTCGTCGCCGAGCGCGCGGTGCGCCTGGCCGAGGGCGAAGAGTGTATCTGGATCATCCGGTATCTCGGCCGCCGCCTGCACGAGCAATGGCAGGCCGCGCTGAGGCTGTCTTGTGGCGGTGAAGGCCATGCCGGCGTTGCGCCGCAGCACCCAGTCGTCGGGACGGGCGGTCAGCGCGGCTTCGTACTTCGCGGCGAGATCGGCCGCGGCGTCGGGACGTTGCAGCAGTAGCGTGGCGGTCTGGTCCATCGTGCGGTAGCGGTCGAGGCGTTCCGCGTTGTCGCTCTGGTTGGTGAACGGCGGCTTCGAGAAACGGGTGATCATCTCGCGCACGATCATCGCCTGCTCGTACACGGTGTAGGCGAGTCGGTCGCGCACCACCGCGAGCTCCGGCCACTGCGGCGTGGGCGCGTCGGCTGCCACCAAACCGCGGTGACGCAGGTCGGCCTCGATTGGTGCGCAGAGTTCGCGCGCGAGGCGGTACGTGCCGCGCATGGTGAGATGCACATGCTCGTAGAGGAATTCGTCACCGGCGATGCCGGCCGGCGAATCGGCGTCGGCGGCGGCCGCGAGGTCGATCACCCGCACACCGGCGCGCGGTGGGTGCCCG
>DATGXO010000098.1:0-4190 GCA_035298965.1 Opitutaceae bacterium
CGTACGTGCGCACCGGCGAGGCGCTCGATCGGGTCGCGAGTCTCCAGTTGCCCTCCAATCCGCCGGAAGTGATGCCGCAGTTTCGCCGCGCGCGCGTGATCCGCCCCGATGCGGCGCAGGTGGTGTTCGAGCCGGCGCTGAATCCGCTCCCGCCCGGGGCGGATCCGCGGCTCGTCCAGCTCTTGCGCGGAATTATCGAAGTGCCGGAGGTCGAGGCCGGCTGCGTCGTCGAGATCGAGTATTTGCTCGAGTTGCGGACGAGCGGCGAGGCCTGCGGTTTCTACCGCGAGTGGATGCTCGGCGCCGAGTTTCCGACGAAACGGCAGGTGCTGCGCTGCACGTTGCCCGCGGGCGAAGACTGGCGGTGGTTTGCTCCGAATCTGCCGGCGCCGCAGGAGGAGCTGGTCGGCGCGGGTCGCCGAGTCACGTGGACCGTGCACGACTTGCCGGCGCTCGAAGCGGAGGCGGCTGGCGCGCCGGCGCGGACGTGGGCGCCTTGGATCGGGGTGAGCGGCATCGATTCGTGGGCCGCGTTGGCGAAGTGGTATCGTCTCATCGCCACGGATGCAATGGCCGCCGGGCCGAAGACGACCGAGCTCGGCCGCTCGCTCGCCGCGCAGCATCCCGGGCGCATGGAGCTGCTCCGCGCGGCCTACGAACGCGTGGCGGCGCTGCGCTACGTGGCGATCGAGCTCGGCGTGGGCGGTTTCCGACCGCGCACGCCCGACGAGGTGCTCGGCCACCGCTACGGCGACTGCAAGGACAAGGCCAACCTGCTCGTGGCGCTGTTGCGCGCCGCCGGCATCGAGGCGGAGTTCGCGCTCGTGAACCGCGGCGAGACGACGTTCCAGAAATTTCCCGGCATGCAGTTCAACCACGCGCTTGTGCACGTGCCCGCCGCGCCCGAACTGGGCCAGGCGCACGAGCTCTGGCTCGACGCCACCGACCGGCTCGCGCTCTTCGGCAGCGTGCCGACGGGAGATTACGGCCGTGCGGCTTTTATCGTGGGCATGGCCGGCGAGCCGCAGTTCCGCACGATCACCAACGCCTTCGAGGAGCCCGTTTGCTGGAGTGAAACGTGGGAGTTGAGCTCCACGCAACTCGGCCGCGCGCGCGTCGTGCTGAGCGGGCAGGGCGGCGCCGACGAATGGCTGCGGCGACTCTTCGCCGGACTCTCCCCGGCCGAACGCCGGGGGCGGCTGCGCGCGCTGCTCGGCGGCGCGCCGCGCGGCTGCACGATCGAGACGGTGTCCGCGCCCGATGCCTACGATCTTGCGACGCCGTTTTGCGTGACGGCCGAGGTGCGTACCGGCGGCGCGTGGCCGACGCTGTGCCCGCCGAGTTTGGACGACGCCTTCGCCGCCCCGGAGCGACGCCAACCGCTCGTGCTCTGGGAAGGACGGCCATGGCGCTACGTGCAGACTGTGCGCGACGTCGGTGCCAGCGCCACTGCCGCCGCCACCGCCGGTATCGAGCGGAGCGCCGGCGGTTTCACGTTCTCGCGCCGCACGCACGGCGCCGAGCGCACGACCGAGGTGCGTTGGTCCGGCGGTGAACTGGCCGCCGCGGATTACGCCGCGGCGCGCGCCGCGTATCTTGAGTTTCTCGTTACCTCTTCTTCACCATGAGCGACACCACCATCACCCCGGAAACCACGGGCGAAGCCGCCGATCTCGACCTGTTGCGCGAGGCGCCGGCGATCTACGCGCGGCTGCGCGAACAGCTCGGCCGCCGCATCGTCGGCCAGCATCTGGTCCTGCGCGACCTGATGGTGTGCCTGCTCGCCCAGGGGCACGCGCTCATGATCGGCGTGCCCGGACTCGCGAAGACGCTCATCGTGAAGACGCTCGCCGAGGCCGTGGCGCTCGATTTCCGCCGCATCCAGTTCACGCCCGACCTCATGCCCGCCGACGTGACCGGCTCCGAGATCATCGAGGAAAACGCGCACGGCCAACGCTCGTTCCGCTTCCTGCCCGGCCCGGTCTTCACGCAGCTCCTCCTCGCCGACGAGATCAACCGCGCCCCGGCCAAGACGCAGTCGGCGCTGCTCGAGGCGATGCAGGAGCGCAACGTCACCGCCGGCGGGCACACGCGGCCGTTGCCCGCGCCGTTCTTCGTGCTCGCGACGCAGAATCCCATCGAGCAGGAGGGCACGTACCCGTTGCCCGAAGCCCAGCTCGATCGTTTCCTCGGCTGCCTGAAGCTCGACTACCCGAGCCACGCCGACGAGGTCGCGATTCTGCACGCCACCACCGGCGCCGCGACCACCACCGTCGAGAAGGTGTGCGACGACGAGCAGCTGCTCGCGCTCCAGCGCGCCGTGCGCCTCGTTCACCTGCCGGCGAGTGTGGCCGAGTACGCGGTGCGGCTCGTGCGCGCGACACGTCCCGCGGCCCCCGAGGCGACTCCTCTCATGCGGCGCTGCGGCCAATGGGGCGCCGGTCCGCGCGCCGCGCAATCGCTCGTGCTCGCCGCCAAGGCGCTCGCCGCGCTCGACGCGCGCCTGAACTGCGCCGCCGAGGATGTCGCCACCGCCGCGCCGATGGTGCTCCGGCACCGCCTGATCCTCAACTACCGCGCCGAGGCGGAGAAACTCACGACCGACCACATCATCGAAGACCTGCTCAAACAGGTGAAACGCTGAGCATGGCCTTCGCCGCCCCCAAGTCCGCGGTGCCGCCACCGCTCCCCCGCGCGGTGCCGCCGCCGCTGCTGCAACGCATCGGCTACGTGCCGCCCACGGTGCGTCGGCTCGACGTGGCCGAGCTCGCGGCGTTGCAGACCCTGCCGTTGCGTGCGCGCTGGCTCGCCGAGGCGGTGGGCCTCGGTCGCCATCGCAGCCACCGACGCGGCTCGGACCTCGAGTTCGCCGATTACCGGGATTATCAATACGGCGACGACCTGCGGCGCATCGACTGGCGCGTGTACGCGCGCACCGACCGCCTGCACATCCGCCGCGCGCACGCCGACACGCCGCTGCGGCTGGTGCTGCTCCTCGATGTCTCGGCGTCGATGGTCTACACCGGCGAACGCGGCCGCACCTCGAAGATCGATTACGCCCGCGCGGCGCTCGGCGCGCTGGCGTTGATCGCGCGCCGACAACGCGACCCCTGCGGCGCCGGCCTCCTCGGCGAAACCCTCGCGCACTGGCTGCCGCCCGGCGGCGCGGCGGCGAAGCTCGAATCTGTCTGGCAGTTGCTTGACCGCCCCGAACTCGGCGGGTCCACTGACCTCTGCGCGGCGCTGGAGCAGGTGCTCGCGGTCGCGCCGTCGCGATGCCTCTTCGTGCTCGCGAGCGATTTCTACGTTGAACCGGCGAAACTCGCGCCGGTGCTCCTGCACCTGCACGGGGAAGGCCACGAGTTCGTGGCGCTGCGGGTGCTCGATCCGGTCGAAACCGATTTTCCGTTCACGGCGGCGAGCCGTTTCGCCGACATCGAGGAGGGCACGCAACTCGCCGTCGACCCCGCGGCCGCGGCGAAGGCGTATCGCGCGGAATTCGCCCAACACGCGGCGGCACTCGAGGAGCTCGTGGTATCGCACGGCGGCGACTGGCTGCCGCAGCTCACGAATACGCTCCCGCTCGACGTGCTCCGCGCGTACCTCGGACAACGCAGCCGCCGGCGCTGAACCAACATGCCGCCCACCGAACTGCTTCACCCCGCGTATGTCGCGGGCCTTTGGGCGATCGCGTTGCCGATCGCGTTGCACTTCATCCGGCGGCGTCTCGGAAAACCGGTGCCGCTGCCGAGCCTGTTTTTCCTGCGCGCCGCGGCGCATGCGACGCGCAACCACTGGCTGCGCCGCTGGCTCGTGCTGCTGCTGCGCGCCGCGGTGCTCGCGCTGCTCGCGGCGGCGTTCGCGCGCCCGTACCTGCAGGAGTTTTGGACCGGCGATCGCGCGACCATCGTCGTCGTCGACCGCTCGTTCAGCATGCAGGCCGGGCGCCGCTGGAGCGACGCGCTCGCCTGGGCCCGCGACCAGTTCGGCACGCCCGGTCGCGATCAGCGCGCCGGGGTGCTGCTCGCCGGCCGCCGACCGGAGTGGCTGGTCCCGCTCGGCGACGATGCAGCCGCGGCCGTGCGCGCCCTCGCGGCGCTGGAGCCCGGCTGGGAGTGTGCCCATGTGGAGGATGCGCTGCGGCTCGCGGCCGACACGCTGGCGGGCAACACCGCGCGCGAGCGCCGGAT
>DATGXO010000099.1:0-2694 GCA_035298965.1 Opitutaceae bacterium
CCCGACCACGCCCCATTCATAGAAGGGAAACTCGAGCGGGAGCACCCACGGTTTGCCCAGAAGCGGGACGGAGTAGTCGGGCGAAAAGTTGTTCTCCTGCTCGATGTAATGGGCGATGAGCGCGGTCTGCGTTTGCCGGAACTCGTGGCCGGCCATGAACCGGTAATGCCAGTTGCGCGTCGCGAACCAGAGATGAATCGCCGCCGCCGCGCAGAACAGCACGACGAGCAACACAGTCAGACGACGTTCGGAGGTGGCGGAGCGCATGCGAGACGACGGAGCGCGAAGCTCAGACGAGCCGAAGGGCAGGGGCAATAGCGCACGTCTCGGTTGCTGATCGCGACCGGAGGGACGGGCCCCGGATCGATGTCCGTGAGCTTGCCCCTAATATTCGTTACACGATGACCGTGCTCCGAGGCGGGTGGGCGGTTGACAGTGCCGACAACGCCTCGCTGTCCTTTGGGCGGTTCCCCCCAATCAAACACATGAAACTGTCCCACACCCTCGCGGCATTGGCCGCCGTCGCCGCGTTGGCGACCTCTGCAACGGCCGATGTTCTCTACTCTTGGGAGTCCGGTCTCGAAGGCTGGAGTCTCAACAGCGGCTACTCCTACACCAATTCCACCACCCTTGGCGTCACAGACGGAACTAGCTCGCTCCAGATCACGGCGCCCATTGGCGACATGTGGTGGGCGCCGATGTCCATCGGACTCGACGCCACCCAGCGCACGCAGGTCTTTTCGGGCACCACCGGGTTCTCCGTTGATGTGACCTATCTCAATCCGGGCTACACCTCATGGTACAATCCCGCGAGTGTGTCGCTGATCGTGCAGGGCGATGGCGTTAGTTGGACATCGCTTGGCAACGTGTCGGTCCCGGTTGGTGCGACCACTCCCACGCACGCGACCTTCTCGATCGATTCGACAACGGCGAACCAGCTTGCCACCGGTACCTGGGCACAGATGTTCCTCGCGTTCAGCTACGGCAATGATGATGGCGCCGGCGTCGTGCGGCCGGCTTCGGTCAACATCAACGTGGACAACTTTTCCAACGTCACCGCGATCCCCGAGCCCTCGACCTACGCTGCGATCGGTGGCGTGATCGTGCTCGGCGCGGCGTTGATCCGCCGTCGCCGCCGCTGAGGCTCGAACGAGAGATTCCGCTTTGCGCTGCTGCGGCAGCGGATGACCGCCGGCTTCACCGCCGGCGGTTTTTTCGTCACTGGGCGGGCGTTTCGGCGCAGCGCTGCGGGAGCGCCGAGTGGTGATGCATTGCGGCGGCTTTCGGCTCCGACAATCGGATTGCTCCGCGTGAGGCGGGGACCGAGTCTCGGCGTTCCATTTCCCCTGTGAAAACGAACGCCGTTCTTCGTCCTGTCGACAAAGCGCTGGCCGGTTACGAGGGCCTGATCCGCCAAGCGGAAGGCCGGCGCGGACAGCCGTTTCCGACCGAGAAGGTGCTCGCCGCCGAGTGGGGCGTGAGCCAGGCGGCGGTGAACCGCGCGGCGCTCCGCCTGATCGCGGCGGGGCGGTTGCGGCGCGAGGGCTACAAGCTCCTGCCGGTCGCGGCCACGACGGTGTCGCTGGTCGGCGCGCGGCTGGCGGTGCTCTCGCATCGCTCGGTGCGTTTCCCGGGCATCGCGGAGGAGGCGGCGCGGCGCGGCGTGCGCGTAGAGGAGTTTTTCTTCATCGGCCGCGACACGCTCCGCAACGCGCTACAGAAGGCGATCCAGCACCGCTTCGATGCGGTGGTGACGCGGATCACCGACAGCGGCTGGGAATGGGACAACGAGGCCGCGGAGTTCGATCGGTTGCGGATCCCGTACGTCGTCGCCGAGGAGGCGCCCGCGGGGCACAACATCGCCGCCGAGGACCTGCGGACGGCGGCGGCGCAACTCGTGGGGCATCTCTTCGCGCACGGGCATCGCGAGATCGTTTGCCTGGGTTCGATGCGGCGGCTGCTGCGCTCGAGCGCCGTGCGCCAGGGCTTCGAGGAGGCCTGCCTGCGACTGGGCCTCACCTCGGCGGCGCGCAACGTGTACGAGATCTCCGCGCACACGCCGGAAGCGGTGCGCACGGAGTTCCAGCGGATCCGCCGCACGTGTCCGCTGGCGAGCGCCGTGGTGCTCTTCGACGCGGAGATCCTGAAGAGTTACGTCGCCGCGATGCGCAAGGAGGGCCTGCGGATCCCGCGGGATCTCTCGGTCGTGGTGGTGGGCGACTCGGCCGAGGCGCGCACGAACGAGCCGCCGATCTCCTGCATAGGTTTCGACGGGCGCACGATCGCTCATCTCGCGCTCGACCTCGCGTGTCAGCAGATGCTGGAGGTGCGCCGGCTCGGGCGGTTGCCGCCGCGGCAGCGGCTGCGGCTGGAGGGGGCGTTGCGGGAGCGCGGCTCGGTGCTGACGCTGGCGAACCCGCCGGCGGTGCGGCCCGAGGAGGCGGCGCGCGGCGTGAACCGGCTCGCCCGCGTCTGGCCGCACGCGCTCGAGCAGCGCCTGCGCGAGGCGGCGGAGACGTGGCATTGGCCGCACCGGCTCGTCGAGGGCGGCGCGCCGGCGACCTTCGCGCCGATCGACCTGACGGGCGTGGTGAACCGTTCGCTGCGCCGGCCGCATGGCTGGCTCGGGCACCTGCCGCTGCTGCACCTCGGCACGGGACTACTGCGCATCCACGGCGTCGATTTCCAGTTGAT
>DATGXO010000100.1:0-17244 GCA_035298965.1 Opitutaceae bacterium
TCGGCGCTCGCGCGGCATCCCGCGATCGAGGCGATTCCGGTGCTGGACGAACGCTCGGCGGCGTTCTTCGCGCTTGGTCGCGCGAAACGCACGAGCCGGCCCGCCGTACTCGTCTGTACCAGCGGCACCGCGGCGGCGAACTACCTGCCGGCGATTGTCGAGGCCCACGAGAGCGGCGTGCCGCTGCTTGTGTTCACCGCCGATCGCCCGCCGGAACTGCGCGACTGCGCCTCGGGCCAGACGATCGATCAGCAGAAACTTTTCGGCGGCTACGTGGGCTTCTACCACGAACTCGCCGTGCCGGAGCCACGGCTGGAGCTGCTGCGTTACCTCCGGCAGACGATCGCCCGGGCCTGCGCGCGCGCGACCGGACCGGGCTCCGGCCCGGTGCATCTCAACGCACCATTTCGCGACCCGCTGCCGCCGATCGTCGATGCCTCGGCCGAGGCGCTCCGCGGCGCGATCGACGAAGATTTCTTCGCACATGTCGCGCCGACGAACGGTTGTCATGCTCCGGCGGATTGGGCGCCGCCCGCCAGCGCGCGAGGCGTGATTGTCGCCGGCCCAGCTACCCCGGCCGATCCCGCCGCGTACGCCCGCGAAGTGGGCCGCATTGCGCGCACCGTCGGCTGGCCGGTATTGGCCGATGCGCTCTCACCGGTGCGGCACCATGCGACCGAGGGAGCCTGCGTGGTCGCGCATTACGACGCGCTGCTCCGTGATGAAAAACTCGCCGCCTCACTCCGCCCCGAAGCCGTGCTCTGCCTCGAGGGTTGGCCGACGAGCAAAGTGCTGCGCACCTGGCTCGAACGCAGCGGGGCCGAGGTGACGCTCGTCAGCGCGCACCCCGCGAACCGCGACGGCCTGCACCAGCGCACGCGCCAGATCGCCGCCGACATCGCCGCTCTGGCCATCGACGCCGTGCGCCCGGAGAGCGAATACGTGGCCCTGTGGTCCGCCGCCGAGACCAACGCCTCGGACCGGATTGGCGGCTCGCTGGCCAGCGAGGCGGAGTTCTTCGAGCCGAAGGCGACGTGGCTGCTCGCCAACAACCTGCCCGAGGCGACGCCGGTCTTCGTCGCGAGCAGCATGCCCGTGCGCGACGTCGAATACTTCTGGCCGCAGAACGAGCGCCGAGCCCGGCTCTTCTTCAACCGCGGGGCGAACGGCATCGACGGCACGCTCTCGACGGCGCTCGGTGTGGCGCATGGCGGCGAACCGGCGCTGCTGCTCACCGGCGATCTCTCGCTCTTGCACGACACCAACGGCCTGCTTCTGCGCCCGAAGTTTCGCGGCAGCCTCACGATCGCGCTCATCGACAACAACGGCGGCGGCATCTTCGAGCACCTGCCGGTGGCGCAGTTCGAACCGCCGTTCGAGACGTTCTTCGCCACGCCGCAGCAGGTCGACTTCGCCGCACTCTGCGCCGCCTACGGCGTGGGCTACGTGCCGGTGCGCGACTGGGAGCAGTTTGCCGGACTCGTCCGCGAGTTGCCCGCGAACGGCATCCGCGTGCTGCACGTGCGGACCGACCGGAAAAAGGACGCCGCGCGCCGCAAAGCGCTGCTCAACGGTGTGCGAGCCTGAGCTGGTTACGCGGCCTCAGAGCTGCACCGGCAGGCCGATCTCGATGATCTGGTTGGGCGGGATCCGGAAATAATCCTTCGCCGGCCGGGCGTTGCGACTGAGGAACGCGTAGAGCGATTTCTGCCATTCCCAGAGCGGCGTGTCGCCACCGGTGAGCACCATCTCGCGGTTGAAATAGTAGGTGGTCGTCATCGGCTCGATCTGCACGCCGGCGTTGCGGAGGCGGGTCACGAGCGCGGCGACATCGGGCGATTCCATGTAGCCGTAGCGGCCGACCGCGCGCCACACGCCTTGGCCGAGTTCCGTGAACGTGAGCCGCTCGGCATCGGGCACGTGCGGCTCGGGCTCGGCGACGATCGTGAGCAGCACGACCGTCTTCTGCACGCAGCGGTTCGACTTGAGGTGGTGGAGGAGGGCGAGCGGCGTGCCGCGCGGCGTGGAGGCCATGAACACCGCCGTACCCGGTACGCGGTGGATGGCATCGCCTTCGAACAACGAGGAGACTTCGATCGCGTCGAGACCGCGGCCGTAGACGCGTTCGGCGATGAGCTCGCGGCCGCGTTTCCAGACCTGCATCAGGACGAGCAGACCTAGGCCCGTGGCGAGCGGAAGCCAGCCGCCGTGCGGGATTTTGGCGATGTTGGCGGCGAAGAGCGCGAGATCGACGGCGAGAAACGCGGCGCAGAGCACGCCCGTGCCGAGCGCTGACCAACGCCAGCGGCGGCGCGCCACGAAATAGAACGCGATGGTCGTCATCGCCATCGCGCCGGTGACGGCGAGTCCGTAGGCGCCGGCGAGTTTCTCGGAGGAGCCGAAGCCGAGCACGATCGTGATCGAGCCGACGGCGAGCAGCCGGTTCACGAGCGGCAGATAGATCTGGCCTTCGACGGTGGCGTTGGTGTGGAGCACCTTGAGCCGGGGGAAAAAACCGAGCTGGATCGCTTGGCGCGTGAGCGAGTAGGTGCCGGAGATGAGCGCCTGGCTCGCGATGATGGTGGCGGCGATCGAGAGCAGCACGAGGCCGAAGCGCGCGGGACCGGCGGGCGCGAGCGCGAAGAACGGGTTTTCCAGATCTGCGGGGTGCGCGAGGACGTGGGCGCCTTGGCCGAAGTAGTTCAGCACGAGGCCGGGCAGCACGACCCAATACCAGGCGCGGGCGATCGCGCGCCGGCCGAAATGCCCCATGTCGGCGTAGAGCGCCTCGACGCCGGTGATCGCAAGCACGACCGCGCCGAGGAGGAACGCGCCGCCACGCAGCGGTTGGGCGACGAGCAGGTGCCAGCCGTGGAGCGGATTGAGCGCGCGGAGCACGTCGTAGTTTTCCGCGACCCGCCACGCCCCGAGCAGGCCGATGGTGGTGAACCACACGAGGATCACCGGACCGAAAAGCCGGCCGATCGTCTGCGTGCCCTTGTGCTGGATCCAGAACAGCCCCGCGAGGATGCCGCAGGCGAGCAAAGGAATCAGATCCGTGATGCCCGGCGCGACGGTGCGGAAACCTTCCGCGGCGGCGAGGACCGAGATGGCTGGCGTGATCATGCCTTCGCCGTAGAGGAGCGCCGCACCGGCGAGGATCACGAACACGCCGACGGTCATCTTGCGCGAAGGGGAGTTGGTGCGCTGCTGGAGCGCGAGCAACGCGAAGATGCCGCCCTCGCCGCGGTTGTCGGCGCGGGTGATGAACGAGAGATATTTGCCGCTCACGACGAACAACAGCGCCCAGAAGACGAGCGACAACACGCCGAGCACCCCGGCTTCGGCTTCGCCGGCGGGCAGGTGTTTGAGGCACTCGCGCAACGTGTAGAGCGGGCTGGTACCGATGTCGCCGAAGACGACCCCGAGCGCGCCGAGCGTAAGCGCGAACTTGGCGCTGGGGGATTGAAGTCCGACGGGTTTGCTCATCCGAGTCGCGCGAGTGTGCGCGACCGCAGAGCGCGGCCAAGCCGTTTCAATGCCGCCAGTCGAGATCCGGCTTTCGGCTACAGCTGGATCGGCAGACCGAGCTCGACGATCTGGCTGGGCGGGATGCGGAAATAGTCGCGCGCCGGGCGGGCGTTGCGACTGAGCAGGCCGTAGAGTTGTTTCTGCCAGACAGGCATCGGCGAACTCCCGCCGGTGACGACCATCTCATGGTTGAAATAGTAGGTGGCGGTGTCGGGCCGGAGCGGCAGGCCATGCTCGCGGGCGGCCTCGAGCAGCGCGCTGGCGTCGGGCGATTCCATGTAACCGTAGCGACCGACCACGCGCCAACAGCCCTCGCCGATTTCGGAGACGGTGAGACGGTCGGCTTCGGCCACGTACGGGACGGTCTCCGTGAGCACGCTGAGGATCGCGATGTGTTCGTGGAGGCTGCGGCTGGCCTTGAGGTGGTGGACGAGCACCAGCGGCGTGCCGCGGGGGTTACCGGCCATGAAAACCGCGCCGCCGCGGACGCGGGAGACGTTGCGGCTGCGGGCCATGCTGCGGAGTTCGTCCTCGGTGATCTCGTTCGAATAGACGCGGCGCACGACCTCGCCCTTGCCGGTGCGCCATGTGTGCATGATCACGAGCACACCGGCGCCGATCAGGAGCGGGAGCCAGCCGCCGTCCTTGATCTTGCCGAGGTTGGCGGCGAACAGCGAAGCGTCGATCACGAGGAACAACGCGCAGAGCGGCAGGGCGCGCCAGAGCGACCAGCGCGCGCGGCGCAGGACGGCGAAGTAGGCGATCGTCGTCACGACCATCGTGCCGGTGACCGCGATGCCATAGGCCGAGGCGAGGCTGGTGCTGGAGCCGAAGGCCACCGTGACCCAGATCGTCGCGACCGCCAGAGTGACGTTGACGAGCGGCAGATAGATCTGGCCCTCGAGCGCGGCGCTCGTGTGGCGCACGGTCAGGCGCGGGAGGAACCCGAGCTGAATCGCCTGCCGCGTGAGCGAGAACGTGCCGGAAATGAGCGCTTGGCTGGCGATCACGGCAGCCGCCACCGAGAGTCCCGTGAGTGCCAGGCGTGGCCAGCCGTCGGGTGCGAGCGCGAAGAACGGGTTGGTTTCATCGCCCGGGTGAGCGAGCGCCCAAGCGCCTTGGCCGAAGTAGCTCAGGACCAGCGCGGGCATCGCGACCGTGTACCAGCCGGTGGCGATCGCCTTGCGGCCGAAGTGGCCGAGATCGGCGTAGAGCGCCTCGGCGCCGGTGAAGGCGAGCACGACAGCGCCGAGCATTGTGGCGATGTGGACATTGCCGGAGGCGAGCAGGCGGATGGCGTGGATCGGATTGAGCGCGTGGAGCACAACCAGGTTCCCCGCGATCTGCCAGAGGCCGAGCGCCGCGAGCGTGCTGAACCAGACCAGCATCAACGGGCCGAAAACCTTGCCGATCGAGGCGGTGCCGACGCGTTGAAGCAGGAAAAGAAGAAACAACACGACAACGCTCAACGGCACCACCGCGTGGTGCAGGCCGGAGTTCACGGTGACGAGACCTTCCATCGCGCCGAGCACCGACACCGCCGGGGTGATCACGCCATCGCCGTACAGGAGCGCGGCGCCGATGAGCAGCAGGAGAATCCATGCGGTCACTTTGCCTGCGCCAGGTTTTTCCCCGCTGAGGGCGAGCAGCGCGAAGATACCGCCTTCGCCGTGGTTGTCGGACCGGGTGATGAACCACACGTACTTCACGGTCACGACGAGGAACAACGCCCAGAACACCAGCGAGAGCACGCCGAGGATGCCGGAGGCGCGTTGGTCGGCCGGCAGGGCGGCCAGACATTCGCGAAACGTGTACAGAGGGCTGGTGCCGATGTCGCCGAAGACGACGCCCAAGGCACCGATGACGAGGCCCAGACGCGCCGGCGTCGCGGCAGGAGAGGTGGAGGGTTTGCTCACTCGGGCGCGCACACTAGCGGGCGACGACCGGGAACCAAGCGGTTTTCGGCCGCCTTTCGCGCGGGTCAAAAACACGGCCGTTTTGCGGAGCTTGGCAAACGCGGGCGGCGTCCTAACGTCGCCCGCCATGTCTACCCAGTGGCAGCCCTGCAAAACCTACGAGGACATCACCTATCACAAGGCCGGTGGCATCGCGAAGATCACGATCAACCGCCCGCAGAAGCGAAACGCCTTCCGACCGAAGACGGTGTTCGAGCTCTACGATGCGTTTCTCGACGCTCGTGAAGACCAGAAGGTCGGCGTGGTGCTGCTCACCGGCGCCGGACCGCACACCGACGGCAAGTACGCGTTCTGCGCCGGCGGGGACCAGAGCGTGCGCGGCCATGCCGGCTACGTGGGCGAAGACGGCGTGCCGCGGCTCAACGTGCTCGACCTGCAGAAACTGATCCGCTCGATGCCGAAGGTCGTGATCGCGCTCGTCGCCGGTTACGCGATCGGCGGCGGCCACGTTTTGCACCTCGTCTGCGATCTGACGATCGCCGCGGACAACGGAATTTTCGGGCAAGTCGGCCCAGCGATGGGCAGCTTCGACGGCGGCTTCGGCTCGAGCTATCTCGCGCGAATCGTCGGCCAGAAGAAGGCCCGCGAAATCTGGTACCTCTGCCGTCAGTATGACGCGGCGCAGGCGCTCGAGATGGGGCTCGTCAACGCCGTGGTGCCCGTGGCGCAGCTCGAGACCGAGGGCGTGAAGTGGGCCGAGGAGATTCTGGACAAGAGCCCGATCGCGATCCGTTGCCTGAAGGCGGCGTTCAACTGCGATGTCGACGGCCAGCAGGGCATCCAAGAACTCGCGGGCAACGCCACGATGCTCTACTACATGACGGACGAGGCGAAGGAGTTTCACCGCGCCCAACGCGAAAAGCGCAAGCCCGACGCCCGGAAGTTCCCCTGGCTGCCATGACGCGGCAGACCGGCTGAAGAAAACAAAGGGCGGCCGAGGCCGCCCATTTTCGTAAGCGCCGAGGAGACTCAGCCCTCGATCGCCTTGATGCGGCGGACGTGGCGCGGGTCGTTGCTGAACGGCGTCTCGAGCCAGAGCTGCACGAGTTGGAGTGCCAATTCGAGGGAGATCATGCGCTCGCCGAGGGCGAGGACGTTGCCGTCGTTGTGGTCGCGGTTGGCCACGGCGGTCTCGACGCTCCAGCACAGGCCACAGCGCACTCCCTTCACTTTGTTGGCCACGATCGCCTCGCCGTTGCCCGATCCGCCGAGCACGATGCCGCGGTCGAACTCGCCGCGTGCGACCGCCTCGGCCGCCGGGCGGATGAAGGTGGGATAGTCGCAGGATTCGGTCGAATAGGTGCCGAAGTCGCGCACAGTGTAGCCCTGCGCGAGAAGCATCTTCTTGATCTCTTCCTTGTAGCGGAAGCCGGCGTGGTCGGAGGCGATGGCGACGGAGAGTTTGGACATGGCGAAAGCGGCGGAAGTTGGGCGCGCGGGCAGGGGTTGGCAATGCCCGGTTGCGCACGAACATTGGGGCTGCGTTCCTGTCGGAGCGGGTTATCCCTCTGCCAACCCCGATTTCCAGATGAACAAGAATGCGCTCCTGATGGCTCTCGCCTTCGCGCTGGCCTGTGCCGGCTGCTCGACGCCCGACTCCCGCATCCAGAAAGACGCTGCGACTTTCGCGAGTTACCCGCCCGCGGTGCAGGCGAAGATCCGCGCCGGGGAAGTGGAAGTTGGGTACACCGCCGACATGGTGCGGATGGCGCTCGGGAAACCGGACCGCACGTTCCGCCGCGTCACCGCGCAGGGCGAGACAGAGGTCTGGGCGTACGCGGACAAATCGCCGAGCATCGGGATCGGGCTGGGATTCGGGAGCTTCGGCCACCACTCGGGCGGAGGCGTGGCGGTGGGCACCTCGACCGGCGGTGGTCGTGGCGACCGCCTGCACGTGCAACTCCAGAGCGGCAAAGTGACGGCGATCGATCGTTTCGAGAAGTGATCGATCGCCGCGGGAGGGGAGGGCGAAGCGCCGTGCCGCTCAACGCAGATCGCGGATGAAACGTTGCAACGGTTCCGGATCCGAGAAGTCGCGCACGAGCAGATCCGGCTGGTGCGCGGCGAGTTCGTCGTAGGTGAACCCGCCGGTGGCCGTCGCGACGGCATGCGCGCCGACGAAGCGGGCGCAGGCGATGTCGTGCGGCGTGTCGCCGATCACGATCAGATCATCGGGCCTCAACTCGGGACGTCCGCTGTGTCGGCGGGCGCGCTCAAGCGCGATCGGGCCGAGGTGGTTGCGTTCACCGGAATCATCGGCAAAGGCGCCGAAGGGGAAAAAGTCCCACAGCCCGAAGTGATCGAGTTTCACGCGCGCGCCAGCGATGATGTTTCCCGTGAGCAAGCCTTGGGAGAGATCGGCCGTGGTGCGGAAGCCAGCGAGGATCTCGCGGATGCCGGCACACGTGTGCGCACGTGGGTTGTGGAGTTCGCGCCGGAGCGCTTCGAGATAGACGGCGTAGAAACGTTCGACGTGGGCGGGCGTGGCGTCGAGCCGGTGCTGTTCGCAGAGAAGTGCGAGCACCCAGGGATCGGTGCGACCGCCGAAATCGAAGTGGGCGAAGGCATCCTCGAGACCGAAGACCGCGCGCGCCGCGGCGTTCATGGCGCGATGGCCGGCATTGCCGGAGCGGATCAGCGTGCCGTCGATATCCCAGAGGAGAACCTTCATCGCGGCGGATGACACGAACGAGGGAACCGGAAGCGAGTTGAAAAGGTCCCACCGCCCTGAATCATCATCCTCGGACGCCTTCCCACCATGAAACGTTACCTGCTTCTTCTGGCCTGCGTACTCGGCCTTTCCGCTCTGGTCGGCTGCAGCACTCCTCAAACCCGAATTCGCAGCAATCCGGAGCTGTTCAACAGCCTCACGCCGGGCGATCAGGAATTGATCAAAGAGGGCAAGGTCGCGATCGGCTTCTCGCCGGAGATGGTGAAACTCGCCGTGGGCGAGCCGGACCGGGTGTACGCGCGTACCGATGCCACCGGCCGCAACGAGTCCTGGGTTTACACGAGCTACACCTCGCGCGGCGGCACGATGATCTACTACCGCGGCTATTATCACCGCTGGCATCCGGGCGCCTACGCCTTCTTCGCCGACTATAACGACCGCGAGGTGGTCGAGCGCTATCGCGTCGTTTTCAAGGAAGGCAAAGTTTCCTCCATCGAGGAAATGACCGGCGACTGATCTCGGTAGCGGCGCTTGCGCTTCCGGCTGTCGCGGCTAACGAAAAGACGAAAAGAAAGGGCCCGCACCGATCGAGGTGCGGGCCCTTCGTTTTGAGAGAGGCGAACCAGTCTTGGCGGCTTTGCTCGGGTGGATCGGGGCAGGTTGGCTGCCCGGGCACTGGAGCGGAGCGACTGCGACTGAGCGGCACGGCCGGGCGGTTCTGACTCGAGCTGCCGCGGATTCCTCGGGAGGCGAGGGCGATGACGCCGTCGTGGTCCGGAAGAGCCCGCTTGCTGCGCGTGTCGGAAGCGCCGCGATGCGGTGTCGTGGTCCGCCTTAGGCAGCCATCAGCTGCGCGAGGTGTTCACAAAAGACAGCCTCTCCGGCGGACGCACGCGCAAGGAGTTCCTCGGCTTGGTCGTCGGGAAGGTCGTCCCAGAAGATGTGGAGAATTCCCGTCATGGCGGTGATACAGATCGACACAAACGTTGATAAGTTTCGGAGAAAAACGCGGAAAACTGCGGAAATCCTAGAAGAGCGTGCTGAGCGTTCTGCCGGCAGTTCCACCGTAGTGCCGCGCCGCGTTTATGATAGCGGAGTTCGATCGTTTGTCGCGCAGGCGGAGCAAAAGTTCCGCGTTTTTCACGGGAGGCTGACGTTAGCACGAGAACCACACTTGCGCGTCTAGGGAGATCTCCTTTCCCTGCGCCTCGCATGAACGATTTGAGCGAGAAACGGATCTTCGTCAGCGGGCACCAGGGGATGGTCGGTTCCGCGTTGGTGCGGCGTCTCCAATCCGCCGGCTGCAAACGTCTACTCCTTCGGCGGAGACAGGAGCTCGACCTCGCGAGCCAGGCCGCGGTGGATGCGTTTTTCGCCGCCGAGAAACCGGAAGTCGTGCTCGTGGGTGCGGCCAAGGTCGGCGGGATCCACGCGAACAACACGTACCCGGGCGAGTTCATCTACGACAACCTCGTCATCGCCGCTAACCTCATCGAGTCCGCGCGCCGGCACGGCGCGGCGCGGCTGCTCTTTCTCGGCAGCTCTTGCATCTACCCGAAGCATGCGCCGCAGCCGATGACCGAGGAGTGCCTGCTCACCAGCGCGCTCGAGCCGACGAACGAGGCGTACGCGATCGCCAAGATCGCCGGCCTCAAGCTCTGCGAGTACTACCGAAAACAGTACGGCGTGCTCTTCCACTCGGCGATGCCGACGAATCTCTACGGCCCGAACGACAACTACCACCCGCAGAACTCGCACGTGCTGCCGGCGCTCATCCGCCGTTTCCACGAGGCGAAGGAAGCCGGGCTCGCCGAGGTGGTGGCGTGGGGCACGGGCACGCCGAAACGCGAGTTCCTCCATGTCGACGATCTCGCCGACGCGTGCTTCTTCCTCCTGCAGCGGACGAATCCGCCGGATCTGATCAACGTCGGCTCCGGCACCGATGTCACGATCCGCGAACTCACCGAGACCGTCGCCGCCGTGGTCGGTTTCGCCGGTCGCATCACGTGGGACACCTCGAAGCCCGACGGCACGCCGCGCAAACTCATGGACGTCTCCCGTCTCGCCGCACTCGGTTGGAAGGCGAAGATCGGACTGCGCGAAGGCATCGAGCGGACGTATCGGTCGTTCCTCGAGGAAAAGGCGGCCGGTCGCCTCCGCGGCTGATTTCCCACTCGCAGCGCGGCACTGCGGGATCACGCAAGGCCGCGTCGTCAAACCGGGCTTGCTCTCGCGAAGAGCGGGGCCGTTGATGGCGAAAAACGAGCGAGCGCATGCAACTCGAGATACTCACCCTCTGCCGCGAGGCCCGCTACAACGGCCAGGTGCTCGATATCGCGGGCGCGTTCGACATCTTCGTCACGCCCCGCATGCCGCTGATCGTGCCGACCTGCTGGCTCGCAGGCCGCGTACGGTTCGAGCGGATCGAGGAGGGCGAGCACCAGCTCAAGCTCATGATCATGGATGCCGACGGCCGCCTCGTCGTGCCCGAGATAGCGGAGGATCTCACCGTGCAGTTCGCCCGCGACCTGCCCACGGTCTGCAAGGCGTTCGCGATCCAGTTCAACCAGCTTGTGCTGCCCGAGCACGGCGAATACGCGATCAAGGTCGCCGTCGACCGGATCAGCCTCGCCTCGGTGCCGATCTACGTGTTGCCGCCGAAATGAGGGCCCGCCGATGGAGGTGATTTTTCTCGGCACCGGCACCTCGCAGGGCGTGCCGATGATCGCCTGCGACTGCGCCGTGTGCCGCTCAAGCGATCCGCGCGACCGCCGCACGCGAACCAGCGTACACGTCGTGCTGGGCGGCGTTCACGTGCAGGTCGATGCCGCGCAGGAATTCCGCCTCCAGTGCCTCGCCAACGGCATCGTGCAGATCGACGAGTTCATCCTCACGCACGGCCACGCCGACCACCTCGCGGGCATGGACGACCTGCGCCGCTTCTGCGATCTGCGCGGCAACGTGGCGCTGCCCGTCTGGACCACCGAGCAGGGCGCGGCGCGCGTGCGCGAGGCGTACGCGTACGCGATCGGCGAGAAGCCGCAGTTTCGCGGGTATCCGGCGTTCCAACCGCGGGTCATGCCCGAGGTGCTCGAACTCGCCGGCGGCACGATCCGTTCCACGCGGCTCCACCACGGCGCGGTCGAGGTGCTCGGGCTCGTGTTCGAGGAGCGCGGCACGGGCGCGAAGTTCACCTACTTCACCGACTGCAAAGCCGTGAACGCCGACCAGCGCGCATTGGCCTACGGCTCGCAACTCGTCGCGCTCGACGGCCTGCGCCCCGAGCCGCACCCGACGCACATGAGCATCCCGGAGGCCGTCGCAGTGGCGCAGGACATCGGCGCGCCGCGCTCGTACCTCACCCACCTCGCGCACTTCGTCGCACACGCCGACAGCGAGGCCATGCTGCCGCCGGGCGTGCGTTTCGCATACGACGGCCTGCGGCTGCGCGTGGACGGTTCCGGCGTGACGCCACTCGACCAATGACGGCGGGGCAACAACCGCAGGCTGCCGCGGCCGGCGAGGTGCGCCTCGACAAGTGGCTCTGGTGCGTGCGCGTCTACAAAACCCGTTCGCAGGCCACCGAAGCGTGCCGCGGAGGCAAGGTCACAGTCGACGGCCAGCACGCTCGTCCGGCTCGCGAGGTGCGCACCGGCCAGATTGTGGCGATCAACCTCGGCGGCTGGACGCGCACGCTGCGCGTCGGACCGTTGTTGGAAAAACGCGTCGCGCATGCCGACGTCGGCCCCTACATCGAAGATCTCACGCCGCCCGAGGAACGCGAACGCGGCCGCGAGCGCAGCATCCAGAATCTGCTGGCACGGCCACATGGCGAAGGTCGCCCCACCAAACGCGAACGCCGTGCCTTCGACCGCGCGTTCCGCGGACCGTACGACGTCTGAACGCGAGACCAGCCGCGGCCTTGCTCAGCGTGCGCGGCGGGCGGTTTGGCGGATGAGGCGCACGCCTTCGTCGATCCGGCGCGCATCGCACACGCCGATCATGCGGCCCGCGGAATAGACGGGATAGAGGCGTTGTTTGCCGCGTTTCAGATCGCCGAGCACGGAGAGCAGCGGCCACTCAGCTTGCAGCACCGCGAAGTCGTGCACCGCGTGCGATGCCAGCGAATCCTGCTCGCCGCCCGAGCGGAGCGCCGCGGCGAAACGCGTCCGCGGCACGATGCCCACCGGACCGCTCGCGCCGATCAGGAGCAGATCCTGCGCGATGCTCCGGCGCATTGTCTCGAAGGCGGCGGCCACGGTCGCATCCGGCGAGAAACCGACGAAGTCGCTGCGGGTCACGTTGGCGACGATCAGGCCGGAGTAGAGTTCGCGCGTTCGCACGAAACGGTACTCGGTCTCCGCGCCATACGCGATGAAGAGGAACAGTGCGGCGGGAACCCAGAGCTCCTGCCAGAGGGCGATCCCGATGAACGCGAGCGCCAGCACCTGCCCGATCCGCGCTGCCCAGCGTGTGGCGGTGAGGTGATCGAACCGAGTCGCGAGAATCGCGCGCAACATCCGTCCGCCATCCATCGGGAAGGCCGGGATCAGGTTGAACACGCCCATGACGATGTTCACGTAGAGCAGCAGTCGCGGGATTTCGGCCCACGCCGCAGGCACGTCGATTTCCCCCAGCGGCCCAGGCCAGCCGAAGAAGAGTAGGAGGAGAGCGATCAATGCGTAGTTCACCGCGGGGCCGGCGATGGCGATCAGCAGTTCGCGCCGCGGCTCGCGCGGAATGGAGTCGAACTCCGCCATGCCGCCGATGGGCAGGAGCAGGATCCGGTTGGTGCGGATGCCGTAGCGCCGCGCGGCAAGGCAGTGCCCGAGTTCGTGCAGCACCACCACCGTGAACAACAGCAGGACGAAACTCACCGACCACGCCATCGTCGTGAAGCCGCCGCCGTCCTTCCAGCCTCCGAAGGCGGCATACGCCAACAGGAGCACAAAGGACACGTGCACCTCCAAGCGGATGCCGAAGACTCGGAACAAGGCGATTGACCAGCGGAGCATTGAAACGAAAAAATCCATTTGGCCGCGGCGCCGTTGCCGTTGTCAATCCACGCTCACGATGTCCGCCGATACCACCGCACCGAAAACACCCACGATCCTGATCATCGACGACGACGAGGAGATTCGTTACTCGCTCGGCCGCGTGCTCAGCGCGCGGCAGTACCGCATCGTGGAGGCCGGCAGCGGCGAGGAGGGCATCGCCATCGCGAAGAAGGGCGCGCCCGATCTCGTGTTTCTCGACATCCGCATGGGCGGCATGAGCGGCATCGAAACGTTGCAGCATCTCCGCGCGGCGCATCCGCAGTTGCTGGTGGTGTTGATGACGGCGTTTGGCACCGCGCAAACCGCGATCGAGGCGATGAAGTTCGGCGCGTTCGACTACGTGATGAAGCCGTTCGACGCCGACAAGGTCCTCGCGATCGCCGAGAACGCGCTCAAGACGAAGGCCGATCTTCAGACCGCCGCCGGGTACAAGCCGAAGGTGAAAAGCGAAGACTACAAGGAGGGCATCGTCGGCTCCTCGCCCGCGATGCAGGAGGTCTTCAAGGTCATCGGACAGGTCACGGCCAGCGACGTCACCGTGCTCATCTCCGGCGAGAGCGGCACGGGCAAGGAGCTCGTCGCCCGCTGCATCTACCAGCACAGCCACCGCTCCTCGAAGCCGTTCATGGCGGTCAACTGCGCCGCGATTCCCGAGAACCTGATCGAGAGCGAACTCTTCGGCCACGAACGCGGCTCGTTCACCGGCGCGACCGGCCAACGCAGCGGCAAGTTCGAGCTCTGCGACGGCGGCACGCTTTTTCTCGACGAGATCGGCGACATGTCGCTCGCCACGCAGACGAAGATCCTGCGCGTGCTTCAAGAGGGCGAGATCCAGCGTGTCGGCGGCACGGAGACGATCAACGTCGACGTGCGCGTGATCGCCGCCACAAATCGCGACCTCGAGCAGATGGTGAAGGCGAAGACCTTCCGCGAAGATCTCTACTACCGGCTCAACGTGGTCCGCCTCCGCCTGCCGAGCCTGCGCGAGCGCGTGACCGACATCCCCGAGATCGTCGACTTCATGCTCCAGATGCTGGAGAAGACGAAGAAGACCCGCGTGCGCAAAGTCGCCCCCGAGGCGATGGACGTGCTCACGCGCTACCGCTGGCCGGGTAACGTGCGCGAGCTCGAGAACGCGATCTACCGCAGCGCCGTGATCGCGCAGGGCGACACGATCCTCGTGAAGGACCTCCCCGCCGAGTTGCGCGATGCCGTGAACGCCGGCGCGCCGCTCGCGAGTGGCGCCCATCCCGTGCCGACACCCGTGCCCGCGGTCCCGGTCGCCTCGACGCCGGAGCCGGCGATCCGACCCAACGTCGTCGTGCCCGCCGCGACCGCGCCACAGTCGCTCGAGGAGGCGCTCGATTTCATCTACCAGAAGCTCAGTGCCGACAAAACGGAGACGATACTCGAGCGGCTCGAGCGCGAGATGATCGTGCGCGCAATGAAGGAGTTTGGCGGCAACCAAGTCCGTACCTCCGACCGCCTCGGCATCACCCGCGCCACCTTGCGCAAGCGCCTCGACGTGCTGCGCGGCGGGAACGCGGCGGAATGAACATGCCCGCCGGCTGGCCGGCCGTTCAGCCGCCGACCTGAAGACGGTAACGCGAGCCGGTCCGCGACAGGATGACACGGGCGCCGAAAGCTTCGCTCAGGCGACGCGTCGTGAGCGTGTTTCCGAGCGGGCCGGCGGTGAGGGCCCGACCGCCACGCAGCAGGAGCGCGTGCGTGAAGCCCGGCACGATCTCTTCGACGTGGTGCGTCACGAGCACAAGTCCCGGTCCGCGGCGGGCGCGCGCGAGCCGCGAAAGATTCGCAAGAAACGCCTCGCGGGCGATCGGGTCGAGACCGGCGCAGGGCTCGTCGAGGATCAACAACCGCGGGTGCGCCATCTGCGCGCGGGCGAGCAGGGTGCGCTGACGTTCGCCCTCGGAGAGTTGCAGCCAGGTCCGCTCGGCAGCAGCTGCCAAACCGACTCCGTCAAGAAGCCGGCGCGCGCGCCGGTGGGCAGCGGCGGGAAACTTGCCCCACGGATTCAACATCGCGCGATGGCCGCCGAGCACGGTTTCGAACGCCGTCGTGTCCGGCTCGATCAATCTCGGCATCCCGGCACCGACGATCCCGATGTGCTCACGCAGCTCGCGCCAGTCGCTGCGACCGAACTGGCGACCGAGCACATCGATCTCGCCGCCGGAAGGCGTGAGATAGCCGGTGAGCGCTGCAAGGAGCGAGCTCTTGCCCGCGCCGTTTGGACCAAGGATCACCCAGTGCTCGCCGCGCCGCAGGGTCCAATCGAGCCCGGCGAGAATCGTGGTACGACCGCGCACCACGCGCAGCGCGCGCAAATCGAGCAACGGCGGACGCTGGCGAGGCGAGGGCAAGGCAGAAGAACCGAGTGCGAGCGCGCTGCGCGCTTCAGAGCAACACGAGATCGTTGCGATGCACGACCTCGAGGTGTTTGCGGGCGGGATGGAGCGCGCGCACTTCGTCGCTGTGCTTCCCGGCGAGCGCGGGAATCTGGTCGCTGCCGTAGGCGGTCTCGCCCCGCGCGATGAGGACGCCTTCAGGGCCGGCGATGTTCACCACCTCGCCGGCGGTGAAGGTTCCGGTCGCGCCGGTCACGCCGACGGCGAGCAGGCTGCGGCCTTGTTCGCGCAACACAGGCACGGCGCAGGCGTTGACGTGTATGGTGCCGTGCGGGCGTTGGAAATACGTGAGCCAAAGCTTCCGCGATTCGAGCGGCAGGCCGGTCGGCACGAAGAACGTGCCCGGACCGCGGCCCGAGAAGAGCCGGGGGAGGATGTCCGCCTCGGCGCCGCTGGCGATGAACACGCCGCAGCCGGAGCGCGTGGCGAGTTTCGCGGCGGTGATCTTCGTGATCATGCCGCCGGTGGCGGTCTCGCTCGTAGTGCCGCCGGCCATCGCCTCGATCGTGGAGGTGATCTTCTCGACGACCGGCACGATCTCGCCGGTGCCCTTCATGTCGATCAGACCGGGCGCGGTGGAGAGGATGACGAGGTAATCGGCGTCGACCAGGCTCGCGACCATCGCGGACAACGTGTCGTTGTCGCCCACCTTGATCTCGGCGGCGCTCACGGTGTCGTTTTCGTTGATGATCGGGATGGTGTCGTAGCCGATGAGCTCGCGCAGCGTGGCCTTTACGCCGAGGTGACGCTCGCGCACGCGGAGGTCCTCATGAGTGAGGAGCACCTGCGCGACGGTGAGGCCGTGCGGATCGAAGGCGCGTTGCCACGTCTGCATGAGCAGGCTCTGGCCGACGGCGGCGCAGGCCTGTTTGCGGGCGATGATCTTCGGCTTCTTCTCAAGCTTGAGCCGGCCCATGCCGAGGCCTACTGCGCCGGAGGAAACGACGATCACTTCGGAGCCCTTGGCGCGAAGTGCGGTGATCTGCGCGGCAAGCGCCGCGAGCCGCGGCTCGTTCAACTGCCCGATGCCGGAGGTGATGACACCGGTACCGAGCTTGACGACGATGCGGCGAGGCGGGCGGGAGAGCAGTGCGGAGGGCATGTGAGCGCTGGCGCTAATGGCGAAGGCAGAATGTAGAAGGTAGAACACGCGCCGCGGAAGACGGAAATGCCACGGCGGTGGACAGCAAAAAGGCCTGACCGAAGCCAGGCCGTGAGATTGCAGGATCGAGTGCAGGCGTTCTGCGTTCTGCCCTCGGCGTTCTCAGTTATACCTTGAGCAGTTCCTGCTCCTTCTTGGTGAGGTGGTCGCCGATGTCCTTGATGAGGCGATCGGTCGAGGTCTGGATGTCCTTCTCGAGCTTCTTCGCGTCGTCTTCGGAAAGCTTGCCGTCCTTCAGCGCCTTCTTGACGGCGTCGACGCCATCGCGGCGGGCGTTGCGGATCGCGACGCGGCCTTCCTCGGCGAGACGGTGGGCGACCTTGGTGAGTTCCTGGCGGCGTTCCTTGCTCATCTCGGGGAGAGGGAGTCGCACGGACGGGCCGTCGATGACGGGATTGATGCCGATGTTGGCCATCTGGAT
>DATGXO010000101.1:0-21172 GCA_035298965.1 Opitutaceae bacterium
ACGACGAGCACGCCGAGGAAGATCAGGAAACACGCTCCAACCGCGGCGGCGGTCAGGGCGATGTTCCGGCGGCTCGGGGCAGTGGCCTCGGTTTCAGTGGTCATGGGCTGGGAACGAAATTCGTGGTGAAAACTCGACGGCGCGGTTCACTCGCGGTGGCTGAGCGATTCCTGAATGCGCGGATCGCGGATCGGGATGAGCTTCGCGGTCGGGAAACTGCGCAGGTATGACCACACGCAGATGCCGCCGATGCCGACGACGGCCGCGAGCGTCCAGATCAGTTGCGAGCTCAGGAACGGCAGCGGGTCGCCGGCGGCATCCTTGCGGAACGGCAGGATGTTGTAGCAGACGTCGACGAGCGCGAAGGTGAGGTTCCACAGCGCGATGCCCTTCAGCAGCGCGGGCGTGACCTTCACCTTGTACGAGAGCAGCACGAGGAAAGGCACGAGGAAGAAGCCGAACAGCACCGCGAAGCCTACGTACTTCCACTGGCTCGGCGCGCCGGTATGCGTGAGCTCGCGCAGGTTGTACCAGAAGGTTTCCTCGGGAACGTTGGCGTTCCAGATCAGGAAGTACTGGGAGAACGTGATGTAACCCCAGAAGACCGTGAAGGCCAACATCAGCTTGCCCACGTCGTAGAGGTGCGTGCGGTTGACGACACCGGTGAAAGTGCCGCGCGCGAGACCGACGACGCAGAGCACCGCAAGCAGCGACAGCGCGCCGCGCATGCTCATCGAGAAGTACCACACGCCGTACATCGTCGAGAACCAGTGGTACTCGAGGCTCTTCACCCAATCGATCGCGGCGAAGGTCGAGGAGACCGCGGCGAGCGCGAGACCGGCGGCGGCCCACTTGCGCGACGAGAGCGTCCACTTCGGATCGCCATCGGTGTCCTGCGCGAAGGAATTGCGGCGGAAGACCGCGGCGAGCCCGATCCAGATCGCGAAGTACGCGACGGCGCGGATCGAGAAGAAGCCCATGCTGAGGAAGCCGGATTTCTTGCCGTAGAGAATGTCGGTCGAAACCGTGCCGTGGCCACCGACGCTCGCGAAATCGAACGCCGGATCCATCCAGCGCCAGAGCAGATCGGACTTGTAGAACCACGACAGCAGCAACAACGGCAGGAAGAGCAATGCTAGCCACTTGAAGGCGCTGACCCCGTGCTCGAGTTGGCGGCGCAACACCACGCTCCAGCCGGCGTCGAAGATGTAGCCGAGCATGATCAGGAAGAGCATGCCCAGCGCGATGCCGGTCCAGAACACGAGCGCGGTCAGCCAGCCGGCGGCGGCGGCCTGGGGCCCGTCGACGAAGAAGCCGGCGGCGGCGACCACAAGGCCGGCGATGCCGAGGCCGAGCGGGAGCGCAGCACCGGCCGGAGCCGGAGCGGCGGGAGCCGAGGAAAAGGTGGCGGCGGAGGAGCTCATTTCGATCCGAGTTGGGCGCGGGCGGAGGCGGGCACATCGGCCTCTCGGCCGTTCTGCGCGCGCTGGAGGGCGCGAAGGTAGGCGATGACAGCCCAGCGGTCGTCTGCCGGCAGTTTGTCGCCGTAGGGCATCATCGTGTTGAAACCGTTGGTGATCGTATTGAAGATTTGGCCTTCGGCCATCTGGCGGAGGCGGTCGTCGTGGTAGGTCGGCGTGGCGGTCATGCCATAGGGCTTGGTGATGCCTTGGCCGTCGCCCAGCGCGCCGTGGCAGGGCGCGCAATAGATGGTGTAGCGCTGTTGGCCGCGGGCCATCAGCTCATGCGTGACGGGAAGCGAAGCCGGGAAACCGCGGGCGAAGGAGCCGTCGGCGGCCTTGCCGTGGAAGCGGTGGTCGTCGGCCTGCAGCTCGCCGCGGGCGACGGTGTTGGCCGGGATCGGGCGGTCGGTGCGGCCATCGGCGAAGAACGTGGAGCGCGACTGCGCCTTGTACTTCGGCTGGCGGACCATGTCGTCGAAAAGCTCGATCGGATTGCGCTCG
Organism: Opitutaceae bacterium; assembly: GCA_035298965.1. Classification (GTDB taxonomy): domain Bacteria; phylum Verrucomicrobiota; class Verrucomicrobiia; order Opitutales; family Opitutaceae; genus CAJCBL01. Next base: position 1,965 of record DATGXO010000101.1, read on the forward strand.
GAGGAGCAGCCGCGGAAGCCGGCGAGCGACACGATCGCGAGCACGACGACGGCGAGGATGTAGTAGGCGTAGCGCATCGTTCAGGGCTCCAGAGCGGCGATATCCTTGCCGCCGATCTCGCGGAGGAAGGTGCGGGTGCGGACGAGATCGAACTTCGGGTCGTCGGCGTCGATCGCGAGGAAGAAGCGGTCATCCGTGGCGCGCGGCCACTGGACCGCTTTCAGCACCGGATGGTAGTGCATCGGCAGGCGGTTGAAGAAGAACATGCCGAAGAGTGTGCCAAAGGACGCGAGCAGGATCGTGAGCTCGTACGAGACGGGAAACGCGAACATCGGGCTGAAGAACGGCTTGCCGCCCACGACGAGCGGGTAGTCGGCGGCGTTCATGTACCAGATCATCAGCATGCCGGTGGTGAAACCGGCGATGCCTCCGAGGAGCGTGAAACGTTGCACGCGGGAGCGTTTCAAGCCCATCGCGCTGTCCATCCCGTGGACGGGAAACGGCGTGTGGACATCCCAGCGTTGGAACCCAGCGTCGCGCACGCGTTCGGCGGCGTGCATGATGTCGGCGGGGGAATCGAAGGCGGCGAGGTAGCCGTGGATGTGTTCGCTCATGGCGCAGGTGTGGGTCAGTGGTGCGCGGCGAGAGTGTCGGGGGCCGAGGCGTGGTCGTCGCCGTGGCCCGCATGCGGATCGGCCTGCGGCGAGACGGCCTTGATCTCGGCCATCGCCATCAGCGGCAGGAAGCGCAGGAACAGCAGGAAGAGCACGCTGAACACGCCGAAGGTGCCGAAGAACGTGAAGAGCTCGACGACCGACGGCGAATAGTAGCCCCAGCTCGAGGGCAGGAAGTCGCGGGCGAGCGAGGTGACGATGATCACGAAGCGCTCGAACCACATGCCGACGTTCACAAAGATGGAGAGGATCCAGACCAGCGTGGTGTTCGCACGGACCTTGCGAAACCAGAAGAGCTGCGGCGTGATGACGTTGCAGCTGATCATGATCCAGTAGGCCCAGGCGTACGGGCCGAACGCGCGGTTGATGAAGGCGAAGCCCTCGTACGGGTTGGCCCCGTACCACGCGATGAAGAACTCCATCGCGTACGCGTAGCCCACGATCGAACCCGTCGCCAAGGTGATCTTGCACATGCAGTCGATGTGGTACTGCGTGATCAGGTCATCGAGTTTGTAGATCGCTCGCAGCGGCAGCATGAGCGTGAGCACCATGCCGAAGCCCGAGAAGATCGCGCCGGCGACAAAGTACGGCGGGAAGATCGTCGTGTGCCAGCCGGGCAGCAGCGAGACGGCGAAGTCAAACGAGACGATCGTGTGCACCGAGAGCACCAGCGGCGTGGAGAGCGCCGCGAGCAGCAGGTACGCCATCTCGTAGTTCTGCCAATGGCGGTTCGAGCCGCGCCAGCCCATCGCGAAGAGACCGTAGGCGATCTGCTTGATCTTCGACGTCGCGCGGTCGCGCAGCGTCGCCAGATCCGGGATCATGCCCATGTACCAGAACAGCGCGGAGACCGTCGCGTAAGTCGACACGGCGAACACGTCCCAGAGCAGCGGCGAGCGGAACTGCGGCCAGATCGCGTTGGCGTTCGGCAGCGGGAACAGCCACCAGGCCCACCAGACACGGCCGACGTGGAACAGCGGGAACAGGCCGGCGCAGACGACCGCGAAGATCGTCATCGCCTCGGCGGCGCGGTTGATCGAGGTGCGCCACTTCTGCCGGAAGAGGCAGAGGATGGCGGAGATCAACGTGCCCGCGTGGCCGATACCGATCCAGAAGACGAAGTTGACGATGTCCCAGGCCCAGTTGACCGGGTTCGCATGGCCCCAGACACCGACGCCGGTCGAGACGAGGTACACGAGGCCGACGACCGTGAACGTCGCCACGAAGCACGCGAGGCTGAAGGCGACCCACCACCAGGTGGGCGTCTTCGCTTCGACAATCGAGCAGACCTTGTCGGTGATCCAGGCGAAGTCGCGGCGGTGGCCGATCAACTCGGGCCGCGGCAAGTTCGCCGGGGCGACTTCGGCGAGCACGGCTTTCGCGTGCGCGGGAATCTCAGCGGAGACGGAGCTCATCAGTGCTGCCCTCCGTGACCGTGCGCGGGAGCCGTCTCACCGTGCGGCGGGCTGGCGTGGGTCGCGCCATGCGCCTCGCCGTGGGCGGCGGGATGATTCTTGTGGTTGTACTCGAGGCGCGAGAGCGGGAGTTCCTGGTAGCCGGGCATGGCCGGATTGGGATTGCGAACGCGACCGATGTAGGAGGTACGCGGGCGGACGTTGAGGTAGCCGAGCACGGCGTAGGTGCGCGGATCCTGTTTGGAAACGGAGACGGCGCTCTGCGAATCGAGGATGTTGCCGAACACGATCGCCTCGGTCGGGCAGGCCTGCTCGCAGGCGACGCGAATCGTGCGGTCCGGGATCTGAATATCGCCGGTCGTGCCGGCCTTCACCTTCTGCTCGATCTTTGCGCGCTGGATGCGTTGCACGCAGTACGTGCACTTCTCCATCACGCCGCGCATGCGCACGGTAACGTCGGGGTTCATCGCCATCTTCAACAGCTCGGGTTTCCCCTGCGGGCCGAGCGGGCCCATGTAGAGCGAATCGAGCTGGCGCTGCTGATAATCGAAGAAGTTGAAACGGCGGACCTTGTACGGGCAGTTGTTGGCGCAGTAACGCGTGCCGATGCAGCGGTTGTAGGCCATCACGTTAAGGCCTTCCTGGTCGTGCACGGTGGCGTTCACCGGGCAGACGCTCTCGCACGGAGCCGACTCGCAGTGCTGGCAAGTCATCGGCTGGAGCGCGACCTGCGGGTCCTCGGGGATCGCGGCGTTGTTCTCGGAGCCGCTCGAATAGTAGCGGTCGATGCGGATCCAGTGCATCTCGCGACCGCGGAGAACCTGGTCACGGCCGACGATCGGTATGTTGTTCTCCGCCTGGCAGGCGACGACGCAGGCGTTGCAGCCGATGCAAGTGTTGAGGTCGATCGACATGCCCCACTGGTGCACGCCGTCCTGCACGGCCGCGGGACCGGCGAAGTCGGGATGCTCGTAGAGCGAATTACCGCGCGGGGTGAATTTCGCCTTGTCGGCGGGCGACATGTCCTTGTCGGGGCCGTAGATCGCGGGCGAGTGCGACTCCATGCCGATGCCGGCAGCCCAGGCGGGATTCTCGCGATGCTCGGCGATGTTGGCCTCCCGGAAGATATCGCGGCCCTCGATCGCCCAATGCTCCTGCGTATTCGGAAGCTTGTGCGTGCGGCCGGGGATGATCTCGAGCGTCACGCCGGTGGCGAACGCCGCGCCGGTGGCCGTGCGGATCGTGTAGGCGCTGAAGCCGACGCCGTCCCCCACCCGACCGGCCGTGGTGCGCCCATAGCCGAGCGGCAACACGATCGTGTAGTCGGCGAGGCCGGGCTGGATGTGCACCGGCGCCTCGACCGAACGTCCGTCCAAGGTGATTTTCGCGACCGGTGCCGACTGCTTGCCGATGACAAACTCGTTGAAGTCGTGCCGCGCGGGATCGAGCGCGCCCGAGGCGGGCTGCTCCTTGTCGAGTCGTTTGGCGTCGACCAACCCGAGTTCCGCCGCGAGTCGCGGCGAGATCTGGACCGGGTTGTCCCACGAGATCTTGGTGATCGGATCCGGGCATTCCTGCAGCCAGCCGTTGTTCGCCGCAGCGCCGTCGCCGACTTTGAGATCCGCAATGAAACGCGCTTCGAGGCTCTTCGCCGAAGGCACCACCACGTTTGCATTGCGGAGCTGTTCCGCGACCGCGCCTGCGCGCACCGACGCACCAGCGGGGGCGAACGCCGAGTCCGGGAGCACGCCGTCATGCAGCCATTGGCGGAAACGCTTCTCATCGCCGCCGACCAACGTGCTCACCGTGCGGTGCACGAGGCTGTAGCCCTCGGTGACCGAGTCGCCGGCGATGCGGGCGAGAAACTCGACTTCGGACACTCCGCCGAAGAGCGGCAGGATCATCGGCTGGACCGGCACGATCGTGCCGTCAGCCGTGCGCGCGTCGCCCCATGACTCGAGGAAATGGGTACCGTGCACGTGCCAACCGCCCTGCCCTGTCACGACCGCCGAGGTCTCGTCGGCATAGAGCCCGTGGCGAACGACTTCGGCAACCTGCTTCTGCAACTCGGACCAGGCGAGTTCAGCCGGCGCGTTGTAAGCCGGGTTACCGCCCACAATCACGAGCGAGCGGACCTGACCGTTGCGAATCGCCTGCGCGAGGTCGCCGATCGTTGCCGCCGCGGCGGCATCCACCGAGACATACTCGACCGTCTTGCCGACTGCGCCGAGCGCTTCGTTCATCGCCGCCGCCAGCGCGTGCACCGCCGGCGACTGATGAGAACCGGCGCACACCAGCGCCGCGCCCGGATGCTCACAGAGATCGGCCGCGCAGGCGTCGAGCCAAGCGGCATCGACCGCGAGCCCTCCGGCGAGCTTCTCAAGCGCGCCACCCAGTTCGCCGAAACGGCCGATCTTCGCGAACACGCGAGCCGCGAGCGCCGCGGCAAAGGCCGGGATCTGCGACGAAGCGAGCCGGAGCCGGTGGTCGGCGTTGCTGCCAGTGATCGAAAAATGGCTCTCGGCAACGTAAAGGCGGATCATCTCCTCGCCGGCGTCGACATGCCGACGGCCCTTCGCCCACGCGCGGCTGTGGCCGATCGCGCCGGGTTCGGCTTGGAGGAAATCGCAGTCGAGGCTGAGCACGCGTTTCGCGTCGGCGAGGCGGAGCTGCGCCCGCACGTTGCGCCCGAAGACGCCCGCAAGTGCGCGCTCCGGCGCCTGGAGATCGATCGGATCGTACTCGGCCCAAAGCGCCTTCGGGAACTTCGTCTTCAGATCCGCCACAAGCGCGGCGCGCGTGGTCGAGCTCGACGGCTCGGCGAGAAACGCCAGCCCGGCGCCACCGATAGGCAAATACGTGTCGCGGATCTTCGCGAGCTGGTCGTTCACCTGCGCCGCTGTGACCTCGTTGCCGGCCTGGGTCGAAACCATGGCGCGATCGGGATCATAGAGGTCGAGCACGGCGGCCTGCGCGGCGAGATCGGTCGCGCCGCCGTACGGCGCGTAGCTGGGATTGCCCTCGAGTTTCGTCGGGCGGCCCTGATGCGTCTCGGCCAGCAGCGGAATCGCGCCGCCGCGGGTCGGCATCGCGGTGGCGTAGTATTTCGCCAGACCGGGCGTGAGGCCTTCGACGGATTTGCCGTACGGCAGGATGTTCATCTCGGGCCGGCGGCAACCCGCCATGCCGAGACCACCGAGCGCGAACGACGCCGCCATGATGCGAAGGAAGTTTCGGCGGTCGACCCCGTCGATCTCGGCGGCGCCCTGCGGGAACTCGCGCTTGAGGTGTTCGCGGAAGCCGGGCGTATCGGCCAGCTCGTCGAGGCTGCGCCAATAGCGCGGACCGTTGAGCTCGCGGGCGGACGGGGCGGGATGTTCGAACTTGTGCTTCATCGGTGGCAGCCGCTGCAGCTCTGCGGCGGATTCACTTTCATGTGCTCGATCAGCTTCGCCGCATCGGCGGCCTTGCCCTGATCGGCGAGGCGCTGGCTGTTGAGATTGAAGACGTCCTTCTGGTCGCGGATCCGGCTCGCCGGAGCGCGATGGCAATCGAGGCAGAAGGCCATGCTCAGCGGCTGGCGCTGCGCCATGGTCTCACCTTCCTTGGCGGTGGTGACGTTACCGTGACACTCCACGCAGGAGACACCGCGGTTCACGTGCACGGCGTGGTTGAAGTACACGAAATCGGGCGCCTGGTGGATCTTCACCCACGGCAGCGGATCGCCGGTCTCGAAGCTCGCGCGCACCGGCGCGAGCAGCGGGCTGTCCTTCTTGATGATGCTGTGGCAATTCATGCACGTCTGCGCCGAGGGCAACGTGGAGTGCGGCCCCTTGTCGACGCCGGCGTGGCAGTAGCGGCAATCCATCCCGAGCTGGCCCGCATGCAGCGCGTGGCTGAACGGCACCGGCTGGACCGGCGCGTAGCCCACGCGCGTGTACTTCGGAGTGAAATAATAGGTGACTCCGGCCGTCACCAGCCCGCCGACAATGATCAGAAAAAAGATGATCTGCAGCGGCAGGCGGTTGGCCGACTTGGGAAATACCAGCGACATGTGTCGGAAGGTGCGGTGTGAGACGGGCGACGGGGAAACCGAGAAAAGGGATCAGACCGACTCGCGCGCGACGGCGCGGTGATCGGGCTTCAAAACAACTACCGAGGCGGCAGCGCCGCTCCCGCTCGCGGGAGCCTTGGCTCCGCCGATCCGGCGCCAGACCAACCCGGGCGCCGCCAACACGGCCACGCCGCACAGGGTGATTTTCGCAATGAAGGATTTGCGCGAGTCGGAGGCGCTCATGGGTAGTTGTGGTCGGGCGACGAGAGGGAAGCCGGGGCGGACTAAACCAATCGGCGCGAAAGCATGTAAACGAAATTGCAGGAAGCGAACCGAACTTTCAGCCACGTTGCGTTTCCCGCGTTTCAGGATGCGTTGAACTAATGGCCGCTCGCCGCCCCCACCGCAAAACCTCCTCAAGGCACCGTGGCGGCGCGCCGATAAACGACGGCTGATGAGCTCGACCACCGCCGCCACGCCCATGCTCTTCCCGGACATCCCCTCGCTCGATCCCGAGCGGGTCGCGATGCTCCGCGAACTTTGCCTCGATGCCGGGGATGACGTGATGCAGGAGATCGTCGGCAGCTGGGAGGCCGAAGCCACTCGCCACATGGAGGCCGCCACGAAAGCGATGCTCGCGGCCGACACGCAGAAGGCCAAGGCCGCCGCGCATGCGATCAAAGGCAGTTGCGGCAACATGGGCGTCGCCCGTCTCGCCGAGCTCGGCCGTCAGCTGGAACTCAAGGTCGCCGTGCCAGCCGAGGCCAACGCGATCCTCGCCGAGATGCGGTCCGAGTTCGTCCGCGCTCGTGAGCAACTCGCCAAGCTCGGTCGCTGATCCGCTCGCCCGTAGCATCCGGCAGCCACACACCCGCTTCTGCGGCTCCGTACATAGCGCCCCCCGCCTCCGCGCTTGCTCCCCGGCAGGCCTCCTCGTTGAGTCCCGCGATGACCGATTTCGCCCGCCCCGACGGCCGCCGGCCCGATCAACTCCGGCCCGTCTCTTTTCAGCCCGACATCGCGCCCAACGCCGACGGTTCCGTGCTCGTCGCTTTCGGCAACACCCGCGTGATCTGCGCGGCGATGATCGAACCCAAGGTCCCCACTTGGATGCGCCAACAGGGCGTCGCCGGAGGCTGGCTCTCGGCCGAATACTCGATGCTGCCCTACAGCACGCTCGACCGGAAGGCGCGCGACATCTCGAAAGGCAAACTCGATGGTCGTACCGTCGAGATCCAGCGCCTCATCGGCCGCTCCCTGCGCGCCGTGATCGATCTGAAAAAACTCGGCGACAACACCCTCTGGGTCGATTGCGACGTCCTTCAGGCCGACGGCGGCACACGCACGGCCTCCATCACCGGTGCCTACCTCGCCGCGCGCCTCGCGGTCGAGAAGTTCATCAACGAGAAGAAACTCGTCGATAACCCGTTCACCGATTCGGTGGCCGCCGTCAGCGTCGGCCTTTTCGACAACCGCGAGATCCTCGATCTGAACTACGTCGAGGACAAGGACGCCGAGGTCGACTTCAACGTCGTCATGACCGGCCGCGGCAACTTCGTCGAAGTCCAGGGCACCGGCGAGGAAGCGACCTTCACGCAGGAGCAACTCACCGCCCTCCTCGCCCTCGCCCAACGCGGATTGAAAGAGCTCTCGGCGAAACAAACCGAGTTTCTCGCCAAACGCCTCCTCGGCAATCTGGCCGGCCTCACGCTCGGCAGCCGCTGAGCGGGGCCTTCGGCGGCCCTCGCCCGCGGGCGTTTCCTTCGAAGGTCGCCAAACGCGACACAAGAAACGCCATCGCGCCCGGTCTCGCTCGAGTCGCTCGCGCGCCGAACAGGCCGCAACCGTCTCCCGCCGAACATCCCGGGCGCCAGACGCGCCAGCGAGCCGGCGTGATGTCAACTGTTCGTTGACATCACGCATCAACGCTTCCGCTCACCGTTCTTCGCGATTCCGAGAACAGCCGCTCGCGGCACACTCGCGATCGTTGCGCTCGATGGAGCGTCTGCGTCACCATCGCCCCGTATGTCCCGCCGCACCGCCGTCCTCCTCCTGCCGATCATCTACCTGGGGTTCATCAGCCTCGGGTTGCCCGACGGCACACTCGGCGTCGCCTGGCCACGGATGCACCTCGATCTCGCCCGGCCGCTCGATGCCGCAGGACTGTTGATGATCGTCGCCACACTGCTCTCCGCCACGGCGAGCTTCACCAGCGGCCGCGTCCTCGGCCGCTTCGGCACAGGCCCGGTCGTGCTCGCGAGTTGTGTGCTCACTGGCGGTGCGCTGCTGGCGACCTCACAGGTCACGACGTTTGCCTGGCTCGTCGCCGCCGCGGTGCCGCTGGGCCTCGGCGCCGGCGCAGTCGACACCGGTCTCAACAGCTACGTCGCCCGCCACTACACCGGTCGCCACATGAACTGGCTCCACGCGTGCTGGGGCATCGGTGCGACCTCCGGTCCGCTCATCATGACGCACGCGCTAACCACGGCACAGAGTTGGCGCGGCGGATATCTGTTGATCGGCTCGCTGCAACTCGGCCTCGCGGCAGTCTTCCTCGCGACGCTTCGCCTCTGGAACGAAGTTCCGGAACACGCGCCCGCCACAGCGCACCCCTCCGCTGGCGCCGGCGCGGAGCTGCCGCAGCCGTTGCACGCGGCCAACTCCGAAGCGGGCTGGCTCTCCGCGGCGATCTTCCTGGTCTACGTGGCCGCGGAGATGACGGTCGGCCTCTGGGCCAACTCCATCCTCGTGCTCAGTCGGCAGGTGCCGCAGGCGGCTGCCGGCGTGTGTGTATCAGTTTTCTACGCCTCGATCACCGGCGGCCGCATCGCCAACGGTTTCATCGTCGACCACTGGGGCAACCGCCGGCTCGTCACTGTTGGCTCGCTGGTGGCGCTCGTCGGTGCGGCGCTGTTCGTGTTCGTCGCTGCGCCCGTGCCGGCCGCAATCGCACTCGGGTTAATGGGGCTCGGTTTCTCGCCAATCTATCCCGGCCTGATGCACGAGGTGCCGCGCCGTTTCGCTCCCGGGGCGGTCGCCGGGATCATCGGACGCCAGTCCGGCGCCGCCTGCATCGGCGCGGCCATCTTCCCCGCCGCGGCCGGCTGGCTTTCCGCCCGCCTCTCGCTCGAGGCGATCGCCTGGTGCGCCGTCGCCGGTGCGCTCCTCCTCGTCGCCGCCATCCGCCGCCTCGACCGGATCAGCTGAAGGGGTATCGGCGCGAGTGCGTGCGATCGCGCCATGAGATCTCCGTGACGGATAGCGGTGTTTTGGGGTGAAGAATTCGCCCCATAGTCCGATTGGCGCGGTGTATGAAAAATCATCGCGGGTTGATGTTCGCCCTATCGTTTGCCGCGTGCGCCACCGTCGCTTCAGCCGATCCGGTCGTGAAGCTCTGCGCCGATCAATGGATGCCGTACAACGGCGATCCGACGGACACGAAGCCCGGGTACGTGGTCGAGCTCGCGCGCACCATCTTCGAATCCAAGGGCATGAAGGTCGACTACACCGTGATGCCCTACGAGGAGGCGCTTGAGAAAGTGAAGACCGGCGAGATGACCGGTGCGATCGGTCCCAACCAGGAGGAAGGCAAGGAACTCGTGCTCCCCAAGGAGCCGATCGGTTCGCTCGCCACCTGCCTGCTCACGCTCGCCGACAACACTTGGACGTACGACAACATCGCTTCGTTCCGCCGCGCCCGCCTTGGCGCGACGAAGGGATACACCTACTGGCCCGCCCTGGACACCTATATCGAACGCGCCGCAGGCAAAGACGGCGTGTTCGTCGCGGAGGGCGACGATCCGCTCGCGGTGCTCATGCAGAAACTGCAGGCGCATGAGCTCGACGTCGTCGTGGAGTCGGAACCGATCCTCCTCTGGTACCTCCGCAGCCACGAACTCGACCGCAACCAGTTCCGCGTCGTCTACAAGGGCACCAACGAGCCCATCTACCTCGCGTTCGCCCCTAATGACGAAGGTCGCCGGCTCGCCGCCCTTTTCGACGAGGGTGTGCGCGCACTGCGCGCCTCCGGAGAGCTCACCAAGCTGCTCGGCCGTTACGGTCTGCGCGACTGGCAGTAGCATTGCCGACCCATTCGCTGTTTCCACCGGTCCCGCTCCCACCGCGAGCGGGACCGCTGCGTTTTCCAAGGCGGCTTCGCGGAGCGGCCGTGCGACTTGCCAAGCGCGGAAGCGCGCCGCAATCTCCGCGCCCTGCTCCGCCAATCATGACTCTCACTCCCGACCAACGCGCCGCCGTCTCCCAATGGGTCGCCGCGGGCGACAACCTCGCCACGATCCAGCGCAAGCTCACCGAGGAGCTCAAGGTTTCCATGACGTACATGGAAGTGCGTTTCCTCGTCGACGACCTCGGGCTCGAATTGAAGTCGCCCGCGCCGGCCAAGCCCGTCGCACCACCGCCCCCGCCCGCTCCCGTCGAGCCGCCCGCGAAGAAGGGGCTCTTCGGCAAGCTCAAGGACGCCGTCACCGGCGGGGCCGACGAGGCCGAGGTCGTCGAGGAACCGCTCGAGGACGACCTGCCCGCCGATCTTCCGCCCGAGGAGCCCGCGCCCGCCGGCTTGTCGAACGTGAAGGTGGAAGTCGACCGCCTCACCCGCCCCGGCTCGCTCGTCAGCGGCACCGTCACGTTCAGCGATGGTGTCACCGCGAAATGGGCGATGGATCAGTACGGCCGCCTCATGCTCGACGCCGCCAATAAGGCCTACAAGCCAAGCCAAGCCGACATCCAGGCGTTCCAAGCCGAACTCGGCGCGCAACTCCAGCGACTCGGCTACTGATAACCTCGCCGTTGCCGGCGCCCCGTCGCCGCGCTCCAACCGAAACGCCGCGCCTGCCGCGGCGTTTCTCGTCTCCGCAGCCGCGGCATCCGCTCACCAGACGCTCGACGCCACCTGTGCTTCGAGCGCGGCTTCGGCGGCGTCGGGCAGGTCCGGAACCAAATCGAGACCGGTGAGCGCCTCGATGCGATCGACGCTTGTGAGATACTGCGCCAGCGAGCCTTCAGCCGTCGCATCCTGCGGGAAGAGAAACGCCTGCGCGCGCACGCGTCCCTCGTGTTCGTCGACCAGCACCATCCAGCACGCTTCGGGCACCGGTACGCCGCCGCGCAGGTGCGCGGGTCGCGCGCCAAACACCGGTCCGGCCATCACCCACACCTCGCGGAACCGCGCCGGGTAACTCGTCGCCGCCCGCAACTCGAGATCCTTCCAAAGGCCGGCGTTCAACGCATGTTTCTGCGGCACGATGTTCGACATCAGAAACGTCTCGACCTGCGCCTCCGCGCCGAAGTGGGTCGCGATGGCGTAGTTCGGCGCGAGGTGGCCGCGATCGTACCCGCTTCCGGAATACTCCTCCGGTCGCACGCGCGCCACGGTGCGCGCATCCTCGGCAAATTTGTCCGGCCGCTCCGGCGGCACCGGAATGCGCTCGAGATCCCACGTGCGGTACGCCGCCCAGAGCGGCGTGCGCAGCGCGTCGCTGTAGCCGACGACGTAGCCGCGGTTCTCGAGCACGCGCACACGTTGCGCTCCGTTCGCGATGCGCGCCCCGCCGGCAAAGAGCGCATCGTGCGCCCCGGCGCGTGGGCGTTCCACCGCCACGAACTGGTCGCTGTAGTAGAGCGTCCAGATATCGCGCACGATATCGAGCAACGCGACGCGTTTCTCCCGCTCGAGGTAGTTGCCGACGAGCATCCGCACCTCCTCCTGCCGCGTGGCCGACTGGGCGAGATACCAGCCGCCGAGCGCGAAGAGCAGCGCGACGTTGAACCAGAAGACGAGTTTGACGGGTGCGGAGCGACCGCGACCGGAGCGACGGGCAGACATGATGAAATCCAGATACCGGCGAAACGGCGGGAGCGGGCGGCGCGCTCCGCGCGGGCCTCACGCCGGCGCGATCATTTCGGCAGTTTCGCGAGCGCCTTGTTCAGTTTCGCGAGGTCGAGGTGCTGCGGATCGAAGCCCTCGCCGAGCCAGTCGAGCCATTCCTTCGAGAGCGGCTCTTCGGGGTGCTTGAGCGAATAGAGCACTTCCTTGTAGCCCGCCGGCCCGCCGCAATCCTCGGGCGGACCGTTGAGGTGTCCGCCGGTGAGATGCGGATAGCGCACGCCTTTTTTCGCCGGCTCCAGCTTCTCGACCGAGATGTCGACGCGCCAGAAATCGCCGAAACAGTACTCGTAGATGAACGTGTCCTTCACACCGAGATCGAGGTCGGCGATGCTGAAGTCGCGGTCGTCCTCGACGAGCGTCTCGTTCTCACGGCGGACCGGATTGCCGTAAAGTGTGCTGCCCACAGCGAACCGGTGGACCTGGTAATCGAACCAGCCGAAGGCGATCTGGATGGCATCGTGGAGCCGCGACAACCACATCGATTCGCGCACTTGCATGCGACGCCAGATCGGCGGGTCGGAATCCCGCAGCACGAGATTCAGCTGCAGGATCCGCTCGGTCGGGCGGCTCTTTTTCCGGCGTGCAGCCTTGGCCTCGCTGAAGGAAATCATCGCAGGCATTGAGAGCGGCGGCGCTCACCCACGCAAGCATGGGGCCGTCGCCCACAGGCGATTCTCCGGGTCCGGAAAACACGGAGGCCGCCGCGCCCTAGGGGCGCTGGCGGCCCGTGCAAACCCTAAACACAAACAAACTGCGAGAACTACAGCCGTGTTATCGGAACGCCCCGTCGGGACTTTAGCGAAAAGGCGAAAAAAAACGCGGTGGGCAAATCCCACCGCGTCGGCTTCGCTCACGTTCTGCAACCGCAGCGCCTTTCGACGCCTGGCCGCGGCGCTTCCACCGGTGGCGCGACCGGACGGGTGCGCAGGGGGTAGGTGTACCGCTCCCCTTCGTAGTTCCGGAAGACGATTTCGTCGTCGGTGATCTTCTCCACGTACTCCGGATTGATCGGCACCTTGCCGCCGCCGCCGGGCGCATCGATCACGTACTGCGGCACGGCGTAACCGGTGGTGAACCCGCGCAGCGCGCGCATGATTTCCAGGCCCTTTCGGACATCGACGCGGAAGTGCGCGCTGCCCGTGATCAGATCGCATTGGTAGAGGTAATAGGGCCGCACGCGCATCCGCAGCAGGCGGTGCACGAGCGCCTTCATCACCTCTGCGTCGTCATTCACGCCGCGCAGCAACACGGACTGGTTGCCCAACGGCACGCCCGCATAGCTGAGCCGCTCGCACGCGGCACGCAGGTCGGCGGTGCACTCCTTCGGATGGTTGACGTGGATGCTCATCCAGATCGGACCATGCTTCTTCAGCACCTCGCACAGTTCCGGTGTGATGCGCTGCGGGAGGAACACCGGGATACGCGAGCCGATGCGGATGAACTCCACGTGCTTGATCGCGCGCAGCCGGCCGAGGATGTGGTCGAGCTTGCGATCGGAGAGCAGCAGCGGATCACCACCGCTCAACAGCACATCGCGCACCTCGGGATGTTCCTCGATGTAGCGCAGGCCGCGCTCGTACTCGGGATGGAAGTTGTAGTCCTGCGCGTTGCTCACGAGCCGGCTGCGGGTGCAGTAGCGGCAATAGGAGGCGCAGCGATCGGTGATCAGGAACAACACCCGATCCGGATAACGATGCACGAGACCGGGCACCGGCATCGTGTGCTCCTCGCCCACCGGATCGAGCATCTCCTCCGGCGAGACCACCATCTCGCCCGCGCGCGGAATGAGCTGCTTGCGCACCGGGCAGTCCGGGTCGTCGCGGTCGATCAGGTTGAAAAAGTAAGGCGTGATCGCAAGCGCCAGCTTGTGGTTCGCGTACTCGCAACCCGCGCGCTCCTCGGGGGTGAGATCCAACCGCGACTCGAGATCGGCGAGCGTGGTCACGCGGTTCTTCAACTGCCAAGCCCAGTCGTTCCACTGTTCGGCGGGCACGTGGTTCCACAGACCCTGGCCGCTGGTCCATTCGTCGCGATTGTCGGTGTAGGGCATCGTCGTGGCGCGGACGTTAGGGTCGCACCTGCCCCTGTCAAACGGCACACGGCAGGCGGTCGTGGGAGCAAAAACGGACGCGTGAACCGGTCCGTAGCCCCGCGGCGAATCTCCAGCCGGCGTGATCACGACAACGCGAAATGAGCTCGTTCCATCCGCATCCGCCGCCCGCGCGCGGCGAGTGTGTTTCTGCGGCCAGAAAACCCTTGGCAGGCCCCGCGAAACTCCTTTGCGTGACCCCCCGATGTCCACTCGGCCCTCCGGAATTCTCGCACTTGAAGATGGCAGCGTCTACCGCGGCCTGGCCTTCGGCGCTCGCACGACCATCGCCGGCGAAGCGGTGTTCAACACCAGCATGACCGGGTACCAGGAGATCCTCACCGATCCCTCCTACTTCGGCCAGATCGTCACGATGACCGCGCCGCAGATCGGCAACTACGGCATCAATTTCGAGGACGAGGAATCCGCGCGGCCCCAGGTCGCCGGTTTCGTCGTGCGCGAGCTCAGCCCGATCACCAGCAACTGGCGCAGTCGTCTCTCCGTCCACGAGTATCTGCTCAAACACGGCATCCCCGGGCTGCAGGATGTCGACACCCGCGCCATCACCAAGAAGCTCCGCGTCGACGGCGCGATGCGCTGCTGCCTCTCCACCGAGGATATCTCCGATGCCGATGCGGTCGCCCGCGCCCGGGCCCGCGCGAGCATCGTCGGCGCCGACTACGTGAAGGACGTCACCTGCGCGCAGTGCTTTACCTGGGATCCGCAGGACCCGACCAATGTCGCCTACCTGCCCACCGGCACCACGCTCGGCGCGTTTCCGATTCCGGCGAAACGCTTCAAGGTCGCCGCGTTCGATTTCGGCGCCAAGCATACGATCTTCCGCAAACTCGTCCGCCACGGCTTCGATGTCCAGGTGCTCCCCGCCACGGCCACGGCCGCGCAGGTGAAAGAGCTCAACCCCGACGGCCTTTTCCTTTCCAACGGCCCCGGCGATCCGGCCGCCCTCGCCTACGTGCACGGCACCGTGCGCGACCTGTTGCCGCACTATCCCACGTTCGGCATCTGCCTCGGCCACCAGATGATCACGCACGCGCTCGGCGCGAGCACGTTCAAGCTGAAGTTCGGCCACCGCGGCGGCAACCAGCCGGTGAAGAATGTCGAGACCGGCAAGGTCTCCATCACGTCGCAGAACCACGGCTTCGCCGCCGATCCGCAGTCGCTCGAGAAAGCCGGCGCGGTCGTCACCGAGATCAACCTCAACGACGGCACTGTCGAGGGACTGCGCCACAAATCGCTCCCGGTGTTTTCGGTGCAGTACCACCCCGAGGCGGCCCCGGGCCCGAACGACGCCGACCCGCTCTTCGTCGACTTCTATCGCCTCATCGAAGCCCGCAAAGCCGGGAAGATCTGAGCGCAGCTCAATCTGTTTCTCGAAACGCCCGACGAGTTCGCTCGCCGGGCGTTTTGCTTTCCGCAACGCGCCCAAAACAAAGCCCGCCTCCGGCGAGCCGGGAGCGGGCTGAGGTACTTCCGCGAGCGACGGGAACGCTCGAATCAGAGGTCGCGGAAGAAGCTGTCGGGACTATCCGCCTTCGCGGCCTTCGCCGCGTTCGCCGGAGCTTTGCCGTCAAGCTTGGCGGGCTTCGCTGCTGCGGCGGCCTTGGGATGGTGCACCGCCGAATGCGGCGTCGGGGAGGTTCTCGGATGCATCATGGGCGCGGACATCGCGGCCGGCGCCTTCGGCGCGGTCTGGGCCGCCGCATGGGAGACGGTTTCCGCCGCCTCCGCCGTGGTGTGCACCATCCGGTTCAGCTCGTTGACGGCCTCGCGCAGACGGTCGGCCTGGGCCTGAAGCTCCGCGGAGGAACTCGCGGTCTCCTCGGCGCTGGCCGAGTTCGACTGCGTGATCTGGTCGATGCGGGAGATCTCGGCGTTGATCGTCTCGATGCCCTGGCTCTGCTGCTTGGCGGCATCGGCGATCTCCTGGATCATCGTATCGAGCTTTCGGGCCCGCTGGGTGATTTCGTTGAAGTTGTTGCCCACGCGCTCGCTCAGACGGATGCCGTGCTCGCTGCGTTGGTTGGAGTTCTCGATCTTCGCCGCGGTCTCGCGGGCGGCCTCGGCGCTGCGATGCGCGAGGTTGCGGACTTCCTCGGCGACGACGGCGAAACCGGCTCCGGCTTCGCCCGCGCGAGCGGCTTCGACGGCGGCATTGAGCGCGAGGATGTTCGTCTGGAACGCGATCTCGTCGATGGTCTTGATGATCTTCGTGATCTCGCCGCCGGCGGATTTGATGGAATCCATCGCCTCCTTCATCGCCTTCATGTCGTCGGAACCGTGGTCGGCAGCCTTGCGGGTCTCGCCGGCCATAAGGCGCGCGCTCTCGGTGTGATCCGCGGTACGCTTGATCATGCTGCCCATCTCGACGAGCGAGGAACTCGTCTCCTCGAGCGACGCGGCCTGCTGACAGGAACCATCGGCCATGGCTTGGCTGGCGCTGCTCACTTGGCGCGAAGCGGCCGCGGTGCGATCGCTGCCTTCTTTGAGGACGGCGGCCACGTGGGCGATCGGGCGAGTCACGCTACGCACGATAAAGAAACCGGCGACCGAGCCGAAGACGAGGCCGAGCACGCTCAGGCCGAGCACGAGCTTCTCGTTGCGGCTTTGCGCAATCGAGGTGCTCGTCTGCAGATCCTTACGGCGCTGCGCGAGCGTCTCGTTGAGGCGAAGAATCCGCGCGCTGAAATCCGCGGCGGCGGCCTTCATCTCCTTTTCGTAGAGGACGCGGCTGCGGGCCACGGCTTCGCTGACTTTGGCGAGTCCTTTGAGCAGGCCGTCGCACTCGGTAATCGCGGTCTTCAGCGCGTTGCGCCGCTCCGGGTCCTTGAAGGTGGCGTCGAACTCCTCCATCTCGGCGATCTCCTTGTCGATCGCCTTGGCGGACTCGACAAGTTTGCCGAGGGATTGCGCGGCCGCGGTCGACTGCGCCGGATCCGACGTGAGGAGAAACTGATTCACGCGCATCAGCCCTTCGAAGAACGACTGCAGACTGGACGAGGCCTTGAACGACGCGCTCATGTCGCCGCTGTCGCGCGCCTTCACGAGTACGAGTTGCAACGCCTTCTGGATGCGCTCCGCCGCCGGACGAGTCGAAGCCTCGAATTGGTCGCGCTCCTCGCGCAGGCGGACCATCTCCTGAAACTGCGTGTCGCATTTTCCGAACAACTGTTCGGATTCCTTCAACAGGGTCTGCGCTTCAGCGTCGATTCCGCGGGCGCTCATCTTCTCGAAGCTCGACCGCATCTGGCGCGCGTGCTCGCCGAAGGAAGCGGCGTCCTCTTTCGCACCACTCACCTGGAACGCGCTCACGGTCCGCAACAGATCCTTCATCGAGAGATCGAGGTCCATCGCGTGGGCGGCCAGATCGGCGCCCTCGGCAGTCTGCGAGAGCGCTCGGCCGGAGCGACCGAGGGCGAAATACGCCGTCGTCGCGACCAAACACAGAAGCACCATGACCACGCCGACTCCGGCGGACATGCGCCTCCCAACTGTGAAATGTGAGCTGTTCATTGTGCGGGGATGCGTTTGAGGGGTCAGTTGACCGAGAACTTCACCGGCACGACGACCTGCACGGCCACCGGTTTGCCGTCCTTCTTCGCCGGTTCGAACTTCCATTTCGAAACAGCATCGATGGCGGGCTGCTCAAACTCCGAGCGCGTGCTCTTCTTCACCACTGGGTTCTGCACGTTGCCGCTCTCATCCACGGTGATCGACATGGTGACCATGCCGCTGACGCCGTCGTGCTTCAGCGTGGAAGGATAGACCGGCGGAACGGTCTTGGTGGGCATCGGTGGCTCGTCGAACTTCGAGTCTTGAGCATAACAAGCGGAGCCGAGCAGCACACCGATGCAAACAAGGATCACTCGGCAGGGGAGAGTGTATTTCATTCTGAAAAGGAGCTGGAGTTGTGGGATTTTGGGGTGCCTCGCGTTTGCCACATCGTCTCTTTCCCTGCGCGACTTGAGGGGAAAAGAAACGCGTTATGTCACGGCGACACCGACGACCCGGGGTGTTCACCCCGGAAAAAACAGGGCCGCCAATCGGCGGCCCTGGCGAGACATGCGGACGCCATCGCGCCCGGGCGGCGATCACTGCACGCTGAAGCGGACCGGGAGAACCACGGACACGGCGACCGGTTGGCCGGACTTCTTGGCCGGCTTGAACTTCCACTGCGACACGGCTTCGACCGCGGCTTGTTCGAAGCCGGCGTGGGAACTCTTCGCCACGACCGCCTTGGTCACGTTGCCGCTTTCATCAATCGTGACGTTGATGCTCACAAGACCCGACACGCCATCGCGCTTGAGATCCTGCGGATAGGCAGGAGCGCGCGTCTGCAACGGTGTGGGCGCTTCGTCGAATGGGCTCTCCGCCCGGGCGATCGCCGAGCCGAGAAGAATCACGGAAGTGAAGAGAACGGATTTCAGTACGGACTTGATGTGCATAGGAGATGCGCCGCGGGTATCGCATGCCGCCCCCGAAACTTGAGCACAAAGGCCCCGCCGAGCTCCGAAATGAGGGATACGCGCGCGCCGAATCGGGCGAAATACCCAATCGAAAAACCGCGCGCCGGGGCCCCTCACGCTCCGCCCAACAACCGGTCGAAGCGCACCGCATCCTCCGGCGTATCCACGCCCACGCTCGGATCGTCCGTGAAACCCACCGCGATGGCCGCACCGTTCTCCAGCGCACGCAGCTGCTCGAGTTTCTCGATCTGTTCGAGGCGCCCCGGCGGCAGCTTCGTGAAGCGCTCCAGAAAGTCCGCGTGGTAGGCGTAGAGGCCGAGATGCTTGTAACAGTTGTTTGCGGTCAGCCAGGACTCGTCCACGGCACCGGCACGGTCGCGGGCGTACGGGATCGGCGAGCGGGAGAAATAGAGCGCCCTGCCCTGCTCGCTCACCACGACTTTCACCTGGTTCGGATTCGCGAAATCCTCCGGGCGACGGAAACGCGTCGCCAACGTCGCCAGTGGCGCCTCGCCGCGGATAAGGTCCGCGAGGCTCTGCAACTGCGCACGGCTCACCAGCGGCTCGTCCGCCTGCACGTTGATCAC
>DATGXO010000102.1:0-1533 GCA_035298965.1 Opitutaceae bacterium
ACAACCGGTATCGCTGCGGATGCAGACAGGCCTCGTTCATCAACTCCACCATCTCGTCGTAGAACCGTCCGCCCAGTTCCGGGCTGATCGCCGCATAGTGCCGCACCGCCTCCAGAAACTCCGCATCGGCTTCCGGATGGAGTGCCCGTTTCACCGGCCGATTAATTTCCGGGCCTTTGCCAGCGCCTCCTCCATTGGAATCCCCTGAACCTGGCCACTTTCCAACTCGGCAACTCGTCGCTGCACCTCACCGCGCCAAAACCCGTCGACCGTCGCCTCGACCCCGCCGTGCTTGGCGAGCAGGATGCGATCCACCAACTCGGCCACCGCATCGGCCGGCCACTGACTGGTTTCCTCGACGATCTGATCCACGGTGATCGGCATGGCCGGCACCATAGGCCTGAGGCCGTTCGGTTCAACGCCGGTTTTCGCCGACGCCGCGCGCCCTCACCCGCGGCGCGCCGACTCGATCGCGGCCACGTCGATCTTGCGCATCGTCATCATCGCCATGAACGCGCGCTTCGCCTCGGCTCCGCCGGCCGCGATGGCTTCGGTGAGCACGCGCGGCGTGATCTGCCACGAGATGCCCCACCGGTCTTTGCACCAGCCGCACTCGCTCTCCTCCCCGCCGTTGCCGATGATCGCGTTCCAGTAGCGATCCGTCTCCACCTGATCATCGGTCGCGATCTGGAAGGAAAACGCCTCGTTGTGCTGGAACACCGGCCCGCCGTTGAGGCCGAGGCACGGGATTCCGCATACGGTGAACTCCACCGTGATGATGTCGCCCGCCTTGCCGCCGGGATAATCGCCCGGCGCCTTGTGCACCGCAGTCACCGCGCTATCGGGAAATGTCGCCGCGTAGAAGCGCGCCGCCTCAAGCGCCTCCGTGTCGAACCAGATGCAGATCGTGTTCTTCGGTTTGTCCATGGGTCTCCTCCTCGGGTTTGGCGGGGCTGCGTGCGCCGCATCAGTCGACGCGGTCCACGCACGGCGCAAATGGACCGATAAGAAACGCCGCACATCGGCTCCGCCATCGGTTCACACCGTCGGCGCGCGGCCGACGCCGCCCCGCTCCGCCCGGCCACACCCTTGCCGCACACGCCGCCTCCCGCTTGGCTTCGCCGCACATCCGCATACCCATGGCCGAGCCGTTCAAGAACCTCATCAGCCGGCAAACCGTCACCCACGCCGCGCGCCACCTCGCGCGCGCCTGGCCAGAGTTCGACCGCGCTCGTTTCGAGCAACTCGCGGGCGACAACTTCGAGGGACTCGAACTCAAGGCGCGCGCCCTGCAGATCGCCGAAGCGCTCGCGCAAACCCTCCCCGCCGACTTCACGCACGCGTGTGCCATCCTCGAGCGTTCGCTCGCGTCACCGATCGGCTTCGACGCGGACGGCGAGCCGGTCGGCCTCGGCGAGGCGGCTCGCGATGCGGGCCTCTCCGGCTGGGCCGTCTGGTCGATGGGTGAATACGTCGCCCGCCACGGCATGGACCACGTGCCGCGCGCACTCGCCTGCCTGCACGCGCTCACGC
>DATGXO010000103.1:0-3525 GCA_035298965.1 Opitutaceae bacterium
CCCGACCACGCCCCATTCATAGAAGGGAAACTCGAGCGGGAGCACCCACGGTTTGCCCAGAAGCGGGACGGAGTAGTCGGGCGAAAAGTTGTTCTCCTGCTCGATGTAATGGGCGATGAGCGCGGTCTGCGTTTGCCGGAATTCGTGGCCGGCCATGAACCGGTAATGCCAGTTGCGCGTCGCGAACCAGAAATGGGCCGCCGCCGCCGCGCAGAACAGCACGACGAGCAACACAGTCAGACGACGTTCGGAGGTGGCGGAGCGCATGCGAGGCGACACGAAGTGCCGAGGATCGGACGGAGCGGGGTTCAGGGGCAATAGCGCACGTCGAGCCGGAGATCGTGCCAATACGTCCAGTCGAAGCTGTTGGTCGGACCGGGCTCGATCGTGAACTCGGCGGCGGTGGCGTCGGCGGGAACGGCGAGATCGAAGGCCGCGGGCGTGCGGTCGGCGGGGTTGGCGGCGGGGTCGAGGCGGCGCTCCCAGGCGCGCGAGCGGGTGCCATCGGCGGCAATCCAGTGGACGGCAAAGGTGGCGCCGTCGGTACCGGCCGCCGGATTCGAGAACGCGGCGTCGCGAAACGCGCCGGCGCCGCGGAGGCGCAACGTTCGGGCCGGCAGCGGATGCACGAGCCGCGACGGCGCGTGGGCGAAGATGTCGAGCGGATGGTGCGGCACGAGATCGCCGTAGAGGCGGTCGTCGGCGAGGCGGCGTTCGAAGGGCGGCTCGGGCGCGGCGTGGCCGAGGCGGGCGATGCCGCCGGGCGCCTCCTTCTCGCTGAAACCGTCGAGCGCGAGCGGCAGGACGCGCGGGAGTCGCGCGTGGCGGGCGCCGGCTTCGTCGCGGCGCATATAGAGACGTTGGCTGCCGAAATCCTTCACGAGCACGTAGTCGCCCGCGACGAGGTCGCGCAGCGCGGCGAACGACTCATGGCCGTCGATCTCACGTTTGTCGTAGCCGAATGAATCCGGACCGACGGCATCGACGAAGAACAACGCGCGGCTGGCGCGGAGCTCGGTGAGATAGCGCGGGCGGAAGACGGAGTCGCGCATCGGCCAATCGCGCAGCTGCAACTCGCTGTGCGCGCCGCGGGTGCCCTGCGGCAGGCCGGTCTCGACATGGAGATGCGGCCACCAGCCCCACATCGCGAGCCGGTCACCAGGCCGCGCGACGGCGCGGATGTGGCGCGCGACATCGTCGTAGGGCTGACGCCAGTCGCGCGCGAGGTTGCCGTAGTTTTCCGGTGGGCCGTGGCGCACGCGCAGCGCCAGCGGCGCGAGCAGTGCGGCGACAACGAGCAGCGCGAAGAACGCCCGGCGTGCGCGCGGCGACGCGAGGCCGGCGCGCAGCTCCAGCACCGCGATGCCGGTCCAGAGAATCGCCGGCAGGACGAACAGCAGCAGGTAGTGGAAGAACGCGTGGCGCGGCGCGCAGAGCGCGTAGACGGCGGCGGCGGTGGCGAGCGCCGCGAGCCAGTAGAGTTGGTCGGGATGGCGGCGGGTGCTGCGGCACCAGAACGCGTGGACACCGAGCAGCAGCACGATCGCGCCGAAGAATCCCGGAAACTGCCACGTGAACCGGGTCGTGCGGGCGAGTTGCACGAGCGTCTCGAACCACGAGATGCCCGTGTCCATGTACGAGAAATTGGCGACGAAATAGGAGAGGCGGAACTCCTCGAATTGGCCTGTGGCGGCGATCAACGCCAGCATCGCGACCGAGGGCGCGACGGCGCCGGCGATCAACGCGCCCGCCCAGCGAAGCCGGTCGGCGAGGGGGCGGCTGCGGTCGGCCAACGTTGTCACGAGAAACCACAGCCCGATCGCGCCGCCGACGGGCACGCTCTGCAGCTTCGCCCAGGGCAGCAGACCGAGGACGGCGCCGCCGGCGATCCAGTCGAGGCGCGGTGGTGTCGTTGTTCCCGGCTCCGGCCGGCGCACGCGGCACAACAGCCAACACGCGAGCGCGAGGAGGAAGATGGCGACGTGTTCCGAGCTGTAGTGGATGAAGTCGAGGTCGGCGGCGAGAGCGAGGAAGACGATGCCGGGCAGCAGCGCGAGGGCTGCGCCGGCGGCGGTCGTGCGTGTGCGCAGGACGCCGAAGAGCGCGAGCAGCGCGCCCGACTCGAGGAGGATGGCGACGAGGCGCGCGTTGAAATAATCCTGCGGCACGCCGAGCCAGTGCGTGGGGAGGAGGGCAAGGCCGTTGAGCGGGCCGGAGGTCGTCAGGTCGACGGAGCGGAAGGGGACGGGATCGAGCTGGTAGGTGAGCGCGGCGGCGATGAGTTGCGCCTCGTCGGGGTTGAGCGGCGTGGCTTGGAACAACACCGGCCAACGCCAGGCGAAGAGCAGCGCCAGCGTGAGCAGCGCGAAGGCGATCCCTTCGCGGCGCGCGGGGATGCCGGCGCGTTCGCGGCGCAGCGCGCGGAGGAGCCACGCGCCGGCGGCCGTGGTGACGACGAGCGCGAGGGTCCAGTAGGCGGCCGGGTGGGCGTCGAGCCAGGCGAAGAGTTGTTTTAACATGGCGAGAACGCGGCGCGATCAGTCGACGGTGATGCGACGCGTGTACGACCAGTCGAAGTCGGCGGCGCCGTTGTTGCGGGTACGGAAGAAGAGACGTTCGCCGGGGAGCGGCGAGTAGGGGATGTCCGCGGCTTGGTTACCGCGATCGGCAGGCTCCATGACCGGATCGAGCACGCGGCGGAAGAGTTGGCGGCGGGTGCCGTCGGGGAGCTCGCCTTCGACGAGGAAGACGACGCCGTCGGTGGTGTCGCCGTCGCGTTCGTAGGCGGTGGGGACGAGGCCGAACTCCCAGTGGATGCGGCGGGCGGCGGCGGGCGCGGGCACGACGAGGTCGCTCTCGGCGTGCATGTTGAGGCAGCGGTCGCCGTCGAGCAGCCAGGTGCCATAGGCGAAGGCGAAGCGATAGTGCGACGGCGCGGGGCGGACCATGTCGAACACGTGCGGCGCGGCGCCGGCCGGGATCGCGATGAGCGGATCGGCGGGCGTCGTGCCCGGCCGCGGCGCGGCGGCAGTGGTGACCTGGTCGTAGCCGTGCGCGCCGTGCAGGCGCTCGAGGATGGATTCGCGGTAGAAGTTGCTACAATAGACGTCGCCGGTCGGGTGGGTGAACGTGGGCGTGCTATCGAGGTTGAACTGCGCGGCGGCGCGCTCGACGAGGGCGCGGTTGCTCCGCTGGTCATTGGTGAGCACGAGCGCGGCGACTTCTTCGTCGACGAGATCGGCGAAGGCGCGGTCGAGGTAGGCGGCGTCGTTTTCCAGACCGCGGCGGATCATGAGGGCCTTGCGCTCGGCGTAGTACGGGATCACGGCGCACCAGTCCTCGCCGGCGACGACGAGGACCGTGTGCGGCGGCGTGTAGGCCTTGATCGCCTCGGTGAGACCTGAGCCGCCGAAGGAGCGGACGGCCTGGAGGTGGAAATAGTCGGCGCGGTAGGTGGCGAAGAGCGCGGCGAGGGGGACGAGCAGAAGCGGCGCGGAGACGAGGCGCGGGAGCCGGGAGTCGAGC
>DATGXO010000104.1:0-12757 GCA_035298965.1 Opitutaceae bacterium
CACGCCGTTTGGGCTGCGACTGCGCGCGTCGAGCTTGGACGAGTTGCCGGAGCTCTGGAACATCCTGCGGGGTGAGATGAGCTTGGTCGGGCCGCGTCCGCTGCTGGTCGAGTATCTCGATTACTACACGCCGGAGGAGGCCCGGCGGCACGAGGTGCGGCCGGGGCTGACCGGCTGGGCGCAGATCCACGGGCGCAACGCCACGACCTGGGACGAGCGTCTCCAACTCGACGCGTGGTACGCGACGCATCGCACGCTCTGGCTCGATCTGCAGATCCTGTGGCGGACGATCGCGCTCGTCTGTTCGCGCGAGGGAATCTCGGCGCCTGGCGAGGCCACGATGCCGAAGCTTCGCCCGAAGGGAGAGCGGTGAAGGCCGACGCAGTTACCGGCCGATGCCTTGACCGCTCTGTGACTGCGAACAACACTCCGGTGTCGATGCCCGACCGAACGCCCATCGCTTTGCTTGCCTCCCGTCGGGAGGAACTCGCCGCGCTCTGTCGGCGATTTGCGGTGGAGCGACTCGATGTCTTCGGGTCGGCGTCACGAGGCGATTTCGTCGCGGGCGCGAGCGATATTGATCTGCTGGTGCGGTTTGCCGAGGCGGGCGGTCCCGGGTACGCGGATCGTTATCTGGAATTTGCCGAGGCGTTGGAGCGAGCGCTTGGCTGTCCGGTGGATTTGCTGACGGAACGATCGCTTCGTAATCCGCACCTGATCGAGCAGATCGAGAAGGACCGGCTGAATCTTTATGCGGCCTGAGGTGTAAAAGTTGCTTTTCGACGCGCACGCAGCATGCCGGGCGATCGCGTCGTTCACCGAGGGTAAAGACTTCACTCAGTATACGTCGGATGCTCTGTTGCGTTCGGCGGTGGAACGCCAATTCGAGATCGTCGGCGAAGCACTGGGTCGGGCGATCCGTCTGGGTCCGGATTGCAGTCGACGGTTGCGGAGATTCCGCGGATCGTCGGTCTTCGCAATCGACTGATCCACGGGTACGACACTGTCGACGACCAGATCATCTGGGACTTGGTGCAGACGAAGCTCCCGCCGTTGACGCAGATCCTCGGAGAATTGCTTCGGCGCTAACGCCTGTCGGGCGTGGCGTTTTGCGCGCGTCGACGCCAACTCCTCCCTCGACACCTCGCGACCAGCTCGCGAGCCTCGCGAGACCCACATGCCCCAGAGCGGAAATGTCAGCCCCGAACGTCTTCGGAAACTGATCCTGGCCACGTTGCCGGCGGCGCAGCGCTCTGGCGCGAATCCCGTTGTCTTCGGGCCGGGCAGCGAACTCGACAGCCTCGGCCTGGTGAACTTCCTCGCCGACCTCGAGTACCGGATCGCGGAGGAGTTTGACCGCGAGGTCGTCCTCGCCAGCGAGCGCGCGATGAGCCGCAGCCGTTCGCCGTTTCGCGATGTCGAGGCGCTCACCGCCTACGCGGCCGAGTTGTTGAACGAGTGACCATCGGACGATGAAAGCCTCACGCGTCATACTCGTCACCGGCACGAGCCGCGGCATCGGCCGAGGGCTGGCCGAACACTTTCTCAAGCACGGCGACACCGTCTGCGGCTGCAGCCGCGGACCGGCGACGCTCAAGCACCGGCGCTATGCGCATTGGGAACTCGAGGTTTCCGACGAGACGGCGGTCGTGGCGATGGTGCGTGAAGTCGTGCGGCGCCATGGGCAGGTCGATGCGCTCGTGAACAACGCCGGCATCGCCGCGATGAACCACGCGCTCCTCACGCCGGCCGCGACCGCGCGCGGGATCTTCGCGACGAACTTCCATGGCACGTTTCTGTTTTGCCGCGAGGTCGCGAAGGCGATGGTGCGCCGAAAGAGCGGCCGGATCGTGAACTTCTCGACGGTGGCGACGCCACTGCGCCTCGAAGGCGAAGCGCTCTATGCGGCGAGCAAGGCCGCGGTCGAGTCGTTCACCGAGGTGCTCGCGCGAGAGCTCGGCGAGACTGGCGTGACGGTGAACGCCATCGGCCCCACGCCAGTGCCGACCGACCTCGTGCGCAACGTGCCTGAGGCGAAGATGCAGGCGTTGCTCGCGCGGCAGGCGATCCGGCGGTTCGGCACGGTCGACGACATCGCGAACGCGCTCGAGTTCTTCCTCTCACCGCGTAGCGAGTTTGTGACCGGACAGGTGCTTTACCTCGGTGGAGTGAACCGCTGAGATCGCCGGCCCATGGCAGACCACGAGGTGCTCAGTCCCACGACCTTGCTGAAGCTCATCGAGCGTCGCGCTCTTCGCGAGCTCTGGGTGCGCGATGGGCGCACGCAGGTCTGGCGCGAGTTGGGCGACGCGATCCTGGCGGCGCGCGCCGCCTGTCAGACGGCCGGCGTGCGCGCGGGAGACATCGTGCTCACGCCCGGCGAGGCGACGTTTGGAGCGCTCGCGTGGTTTTTCGCCGTCGCGCTCGAAGGTGCGGTGGTCGCACCGCTGCGCGTCGAGCGAGAAGGCGAGATCGACACGTGGCGGCGCCATGCGGCGCCGCGTTGGCGCGTGAGGGACAACCGGCTCGAAGCGTTGCCGGCCGAGCAGCGCAGCGGCTCCGCCGAGCAACTGCTGGCGCAACTCCGCGAGCAGGGGCGACCGGGCTTGATTCTCGCGACGGGTGGCACGACCGGCACGCCGAAGCTCGTGTTGCACGATCTCGCGGCATTGCTCGCAACGGTGCCGGTGAAGCAGAGCGCCGCGCGGCGGATCATGCCGCTGATGCGCTTCGACCACATCGGCGGACTCGACATGGCGTGGCGCGCGCTGGGCAGCGGCCATGTGCTCGTCGAGCCGCCGGCGGAGCTCACGCCGGAGAATGTCGCCGCCGCCGTCGAAAAACACCGTGTCGAGGTGATGCCGGCGACGCCGAGCTTCCTGAATCTGTTGCTCGCCGCCGAGGCGCACCGGCGGCATTCGCTGGGTTCGCTGGCGATCGTGCCGTATGGCGCGGAGCCGATGCCGGTGGGATTGCTGGCGCGGCTGCGCTCGGCGCTGCCGAAGGTGGAGTTCGTCCAGCGCTTCGGAACGAGCGAGACGGGCGCGGTGCCGGTCACCGAGAGCGGTGCCGGACTCGTGCTCGGCGACGATACGGCCGGTTTCCGTTGGAAGATCGTCGACGGTGAGTTGTGGGTACGCAGCCCCGCCCAGGCGCTCGGTTATCTCGGCGGCGAAGCGGGCGGACTGGGTCGCGACGGCTGGTTTCGCACGGGCGACCTCGCCGAACGCATGCCCGACGGCGCGGTGCGCGTGCTCGGTCGGCGCGAGGAGTTGATCAATGTCGGCGGCGAGAAGGTGCTGCCGGCGGAGGTCGAGAGCGTGTTGCAGGCGCACCCGCTGGTGGCGGACTGCCGCGTTTATCCGGAGCGCAACGCCCTGCTCGGCCAGGTGGTCGCGGCAGAGATCGTGTGGCGTGGCGGCGAGACGGATCCGCTCGCGGTGAAACGCGCGTTGCACGCGCACGCGGGCGAAAGTCTGCCGCGCCACAAGTTGCCCGCGGTCGTGAAGCTCGTCGCGGCGACCTCCGCCACGCGCAACATGAAGAAGGACCGTTCGGTTCCCGCGGCATGAAGCAGCTCGTCATCATCGGCGCCGGAGGGTTCGGCCGCGAAGTGCTCGATTGGGCGCGACAGTCGGAGGCGCTCGGCCGCGACTGGCTCGTGAAGGGCTTTCTCGACGACAACCCGCGCGCGCTCGAGGGCCGTGCGGTCGACGCGCCGTTGCTCGGGTCGATCGCCGCGCACCGACCGGGCTCCGACGAGGTGTTCGTGTGCGCGTTGGGCAACGTGGCCGCGAAACGGCGCTGCGTGGCGGCGCTGCGCGAGCGCGGGGCGGTGTTTGCCCGTGTGATCCACCGCACCGCGGTGGTGTCGCCGCGGGCGACGCTCGGCGAAGGCGTGATCCTCTGCCCGGGCAGCATCGTGACGGCCGGGGCGCGGTTGGGCGATTTCGTCGGCGTGAACCTGCACTCGACGGTCGCGCACGACGCTGTCGTGGGCGATTGGTGCCAGTTGCATTGCCACGTGGACATCACCGGTGGCGTGGTGCTCGGCGAGGGCGTGCTCGTGGGCAGCCATGCCTCGATCCAGCCCGGCGTGCGCGTGGGCGCGGGAGCGATCGTCGGCGTGGGCGCGGTCGTGACGCGTGATGTGCCGGCGGGTGCGACCGTCTATGGACCGCCGGCGCGGATTCTAGAAACCAAGAGCGGGGAGGGTGTGAAGCATGGATGAGAAACCGAGACGTTGGTGGCTGCGTTGGTCGTTGCTGGTGCCGGTCGGCGTGCTGCTCGTCGCGGCGGCGCTGCAGAGCATCGCCGTTTTCCGGGAGACGCCCCAGCCGCGTGGTCCCCATCTCGATGCCCACGTGCCGTCGAGCGTGCGCGGTTGGCGCGTGCGCAATCTCCCGCTCGGGCAGAACGAATCGGTGCGCGACGCGGTGGTGAAGACGCTCAACTACGACGACGTCGTCTATCGCGAGTACGCGCGGCCAACGGTGGCGTTTGGCGTCTACGTGGCCTACTGGGGCGCGGGCAAGATGCCGACACGGCTCGTCGCCTCGCACACGCCGGACCGGTGTTGGACGGAGAACGGCTGGACGTGCCGCGACATGCGTTTCCGGCAGACGCTGAACGTGCTCGATCGGCCGCTTCAGCCGGCGGAGTGGCGCCAATTTCAGCCGCCCAACAGCGGGCAGACGGTGTACGTGCTCTATTGGCACTTGGTCGACGGTCGCGTGCTCGACCAGGGCGGACGCTTCAACGCCGTGCCGCACCCGTTGCACTGGTGGAAAGACGCCGTGCAACAAGCCTTCCGCGGCAGCCGCGAGCAGTATTTCATCCGGCTCACCTCGACCGCGCCCTTCGACCGGATCTGGAACGATCCGGGGTTCGTTGAGGTGCTCCACGGCCTGCAGCGGCTGGGCCTCGATGCGTCGCCCTCCGGCGCCGCGACCTCCACTCCATGAGCAGCGCCACCCACACGCGACTCTTCCTTTCCCCTCCCGACATCGGCAGCGACGAACAGCGGTTCGTGGCCGAAGCGTTTGCGACGAACTGGGTCGCGCCCGCCGGACCGCATCTGGCGGCTTTCGAACGCGAGATGTGCGCAGCCAGCGGTGCGAAGGCAGCGGTGGCCGTGAGCTCCGGCACCGCTGCGCTGCACCTGGCGCTGCGGTTGGTGGGGATGCGGCCCGGCGACGAGGTGTTCTGCTCGACCTTCACGTTCGTCGGCAGCGCGAACCCGATCCTGTACGAGGGCGGACGGCCGGTGTTCGTCGATGCGGAGCGCCGAACTTGGAACATGGACCCGGCGCTGCTGGCCGACGCGCTCGCGCAGCGCGCCCGCACGGGTCGGTTGCCGCGGGCGATCATCGTCGCCGACATCTACGGGCAATGCGCGGACTGGGAGCCGTTGCTCGCTGCGGCGGCCCAGCATCAGGTGCCGATCATCGAGGACGCGGCGGAGGCGGTGGGTGCACTGTACCGCGGGCGCTGGGCGGGGACTTTCGGCCGGATCGGCGTGTACTCGTTCAATGGGAACAAGATTCTCACCACGAGCGGCGGCGGCATGGTGCTGTCGGCCGAGCCCGCGCTGGTCGACCGCGCGCACAAACTCGCCACGCAGGCGCGCGAGGCGGCGCCGCACTACGAACACGCCGAACTCGGCTACAACTACCGGCTGAGCAACGTGCTCGCCGGCATCGGCCGGGGGCAGTTGCGCGGTTTGCCGGAGCGGATCGCGCGGCGGCGGGCGTTGTATGAACGTTATCGCGCGGCGCTGGGCGACCTGCCTGGCGTGGAGTTTCGTCCCGAGCCTCCCGGCTGGTGTGGCACGCGCTGGCTCACCTGTCTGCTCGTCGACGGTCGTGCGACCCGCGACGCGGTGCTCGCGGCGTTGGAAGCCGACAACATCGAGGCGCGGCCGCTATGGAAGCCGTTGCACCGGCAACCGCTGTACGCGGAGGCTGAGTGCATCGGCGGTGCGGTGGCGGAGGATCTCTTCACGCGAGGGTTGTGTCTGCCCTCCGGATCGGGCATGACCGACAGCGACCTGCAGCGGGTCGTGCGCATCGTGCGCGGAGTCTTCGGACACGCCTGAGCTGCCGGTTCCCACATCATGGCAGTCCCCATTCCGAACACCGGCTTCACCGGCACTGCGGCGCTGGCGCGCGCACGAGCACGCAAGGTGTTCCGCGGAGTGCTTGGCTGGATCGACACCCATATCGGCCGGCACGGTGCGATCCGTTTCACGGTGCTGCTGGCGATCTACACGCTGGAGCTCGCGACGGCGTTCTGGCTCGCGTACGACCTGCGCTGGGATTTCTCGGTGCCGCAGGATTTCACGGTGCAGCGCCTGCAGCTCCTGGCGGCGGTCGTGCTCT
Source organism: Opitutaceae bacterium (assembly GCA_035298965.1). Taxonomy (GTDB): domain Bacteria; phylum Verrucomicrobiota; class Verrucomicrobiia; order Opitutales; family Opitutaceae; genus CAJCBL01. Next base: position 6,381 of record DATGXO010000104.1, read on the forward strand.
GCAAGGTGCTTCTGTTGCACTCGTTCGGGCAGTTTCGCTCGATGCTGAGCTACTTCGGTCTAGCGGACTTCAGCGGCGTGGTGCTCGCGATGAGTGCGGCGTCGATGATGATGCTCGGGCTCTGGGTTGTGGCCGCTCCCGGGGCGTCGCCGCCGCGCGGAGTGATCCTGATGGATTTCGTGCTGAGCATTTCCCTGCTCTCGGCGTTCCGGCTGTTTTTGCGCGTCGCCCGCACTTGGGCCGCCGCCGGGGCGATTCGTCCCGGATTAGCGGAGCGCCGGATCGCGATCGTGGGCGCGGGCGACGTGGGCGAGGCACTGGCGAAGGAGCTGTTGTCGCGGCAGGGCAGCGGACTGCGCCCGGTGCTGTTTCTCGACGACGACCCCGCCAAGATCGGGCGCAGCATCCATGGGCTGCCGGTGCATGGTCCTTTGGAGAAACTTCTCGAGATCGCATCCGAGCTGCAGCTGCACGAGCTCGTGGTGGCGATGCCCTCTGCCGGACCGAAGGTGATCCGCGAGATCGTCGAACTCGGGCGCCGAATCGGCGCCAACACCCAGATCGTGCCGTCGGCGGTGCAACTGGCGAGCGGTCAGGTACGCGTCGATCGGACGCGGCCGGTGGCCATCGAGGACCTGCTCGGCCGCGACCAGGTGCCGTTGGACGGGGAGGGGATCGATCGGTTGTTGCGCGACCAGGTGGTGCTCGTGACCGGCGCGGGCGGCAGCATCGGCAGCGAGTTGTGTCGCCAAGTCCTGGAGAAGGAGCCGCGTCTCCTGATCATGGTCGAGCAGACGGAGATCGCGTTGTTCGAGATCGAAAACGAGCTCCTCGCGACGCCCGCCGGCCGCCGGATCCTGCCGCTGATCGCGGACATCACCGACGGACACTCGATGCGCGCGGTGTTTGCGACGCACCGGCCCTCGATCGTTTTCCACGCCGCGGCGCACAAGCACGTGCCGCTGATGGAGCGCCAGCCCTGCGAAGCCATCAAAAACAATACCTTCGGCACCGCGCAGCTTGCGCGGCTGGCGAGCGAGCACCAAGTCGAGCGTTTCGTCCTCATTTCGACCGACAAGGCGATCAACCCGACCAGCGTGATGGGGTGCAGCAAACGTCTCGCGGAAAAAGCGCTGCAGGCGCGCCAGCGCGCGGCGGGCAACAAGACACGTTTCCTCGCCGTACGTTTCGGCAACGTGCTTGGTTCGAGCGGCAGCGTGATTCCGACCTTCCGCCGGCAGATCGCCCAAGGCGGTCCCGTGACCGTGACCCACCGCGAGATGACCCGCTACTTCATGACCATCCCGGAAGCGGTGGGCCTCGTGTTGCAGACCGCCACGCTCGGCACCGGCGGTGAGATCTTCATCCTCGATATGGGCAAGCCGGTAAAAATCCTCGATATGGCCCGCCAGATGATCGAGCTCAGCGGCTTCAAGCCGGACATCGACATCGAGGTGCGGATCACCGGTCTGCGCCCCGGCGAGAAGCTTTACGAGGAGCTCCGGCACACCGACGAGACACACGAGACGACGACGCATCCCCGTGTGTTCCGGCTCAAGGCTTCGCCCGACGCGGTTGCCGAGACGGACGACGGTTGGATCACCGCGTTGCGCGCGGTAGCCGACAGCGGCGATGCCGCGCAGATCAAGGCCGCGATGAAGCGCCTCGTCCCGGAGTACACGCCCTACACGGATTAGGGCGGTGTGCCGCGACTGGAGCGGAGCGGGAGGGCGTCGCGAAAATTCGTCGCGGGAAAGCGACGGGGCTGGGCTTTTGCCCTTCGGTCGCGGGGCCGCAAACCGATTGAAACGACCAATGTTCGTGTTTTTGTTCGGCGTGCTCGCCGCGCCGTTCCCCCACTGATGAGCGCACGCTTTCTTCCTTGGTTGCTCCTGGTCGCCACCTCCGGGTTGGCGTGCGCTGCGCATGCGGCGCGTGGAGACGCCGTCGCGGCGGAGGTGCGTGCGCCCGGCAGTGATCCTGCCGTTCTCATCGGGAGCCTGCCGAACGGCCTGCGGTACGCCTTCCGCCCGCAACCGGTACCACCTGGGCGCGTGTCGCTCTGCCTCTACGTGCAGGTGGGCAGCCGGCACGAGACGGACGACCAGCTCGGCTATGCGCATTTCGTCGAGCATCTGGCGTTTGCCGGCACACGCGATTTCCCCGGAGACGCGGCGATCCGGACGCTGCAGCGGTACGGGCTCGCGTTCGGTTCCGAGATCAACGCCTCGACCGGCCGCAACTACACGACCTACGAGATCCGCAACCTCCCCGCCGATGATCCCGCCGCGCTTGCGACGGCGATCAAGGTCCTGCGCAACTTCGCCGACGGACTCCTCTTCGAAACCGACACCGTCGAACGCGAACGTGGTGTGATTCTCTCCGAGCGCAGTGTGCGCGCCGGCCGCATCGCGTACTGGTGGGGGCGCGAACTTGAGTTTCTCGCGCCCAACCTCGACCAACTCAGCGACAACGAATTCGGCGCGGTCTTCAACGGCACCGCGATGGGTCGCCCGCAGATCGGCACGCCGCGCTCGCTCAAGCGCGCCACCCCCGCGACGCTCCGCGCGTTTCACGAAACCTGGTATCGCCCGGAGCGGATGGTCGTGACCGCCGCGGGCGAGCTCGACCCGCATCGTCTCGCCGGGCTTGTGCATGCGACGTTCGGCACGATGCAGCTGCCCACCGCTCCCGCGCCCACGGAACCCGCGGTCGAGGTCCCGACACGGCGCAGCCCGCGCGTGACGGCCTTCACCGAAGGCGAGTCGCCCACGGAAATCGTGGCGTTGCTGGCCGTCGCTCCTCGGCCAAAACCCACCGACACCTCAGCAGGCGCCGCCGCGGCCGAATCGCTCACGATTCCTCTCCTCGAACGGCGGCTCGCGCGTGCGCTCGGTGTGCCGGCGCGGATCGAAAGCGTGTTTTCCCACGAGGTGCCCGGTTGGGTGATCTCCGTCCTCCGGTTACGCGTCGCGCCCGCGCACTGGCCGATGGCGGCACTGGCGGTCACCACCGAAGTCGAGCGCGCTCGCCAACGCGGTTTCTCCGGCGACGAGGTCGCCGCCGCCGCAACCGTCATGCGCCGCCGGGCGCGCTGGGCGGAGCGCGACGCACCGAACCGCGCAGGCGTGGAAGTGGCGGCCGCGCTGGCGCACGCGATCGGAGGCGATCGGGTGTTCGCTTCCGCCGCCGAGGAACGTCGCTGGACCGAGGCGACGCTGCGCGATGTCACACCGGAGGATTGCCGCGCGGCCGTGGCGCGACTCTGGCCCGCGGAAACCACGCAGCTGGTGCTCACCGGTCCGGTGGACCGGTATGCGACCGAGGTCGGCAACGTGCAGAACGCGATGGGCGAATTGCGCCGGGCGAAGCTGCCGGCGTTCGTGCCGGTGGCGGAAACCGCGGCCGAGCTGCCGACGAGCTTCGGCCCGCCCGGCCAGGTGGTGCGGGAGGAGATCGCCGCGGCGCTCGGTTGCTGGCTGGTGGAGTTCGACAACGGCGTGCGGCTCAATTTCAAGCCGACCCGCTTCGAGCACGGACAGGCGCGGCTGCGCGTCTGCTTCGGTCATGGATTGTTGGGCACCGAGCAAGGCCACGAAGGACTGGCGTTCGGGGTCGCCGCGCTGATCCACGGCGGAATCACCGATCTGCCCCCCGAGAAGGAGAACGAATTGCGCGAACGCAGCGGGCTGACCGTGGGTTTCGGTTTCGGGGCGGACGTACTGGGGCTGTGGGCCAACGGACCCGCAGGCGAGATCGACACGGCGCTGCGGCTGTTTGCCGCGCACGTCGCGCACCCGCGATTCGATTCCCGCGGCGAAGCGGGCACGCGCGCGTTCATCGAGGAACGGCTTGCGAGCTTTGATCGCACCTCGGCCGGCGTGGCCGAGGACCGGTTGCGCGAACACCTCTTCGGCGGCCATCACGCGCTCACGCGGCCGCGCCGGAGCGACAGCGAGCGGATCGGCTACGCGGACCTGCGCCGCTGGATCGAGCCGCAGCTGCAGAACTCGCCGATCGAGATCACGATTGTCGGCGATCTCGACTTCGAGGAGGTGAAGACGGCGGTGGCGCGGACATTTGGCGCGCTGCCGTTGCGTTCAACCGTCGATCCGATGGCCGATCGCCGGGCCTACGAGCCCGGCCCGACGCCGCGGCGCGTCGATGTGCGTTTCACAGGCCGGCAGGCGGTCGGCACGGTGGCGCTCGCCTGGCGTCTGCCCGATGTGGTGGGACAGGACGACGACTGCCGGATGCTGCTGCTGACGAATGTGCTGGAAGACCGGATTCGCGTGCGTCTGCGGCAGGAGATGGGCAAGACCTACACACCGCAGGTGGGCCTGCAGTCGGAGCGGGCGCTCGCGCCGGCGATGCTGTACGTGCGGTGCCGGATCGAGACCGCGCCCAAGCAGCTCGACCGGGTGGCGGAGGCGGCGGAGCAGGTCGTGGCCGAACTGGTCCGCGACGGCGTGACTGCCGAGGAGCTCGAGCGCGCGCGCTTGCCGCTCGTGCGCGAGGCGGAGGACAACGCGGTGAGCAACTCGTGGTGGCTCTTCGTGCTCGGCGAGGCGCAGAGCAAACCGCAGTTTTTGGAAGGCCAGAGCGACCGGGTGCTCATTCTTCGGTCGGCCACGCGCGCGGAGCTCGACGGCCTTGCGCGGTTGTTGTTCGCCCCGGATCGACTGTGCGAAGTGCGCGCGATCCCCGAGTGATGGCAGGCAAGCCGCGCGCTTGATCCATCTTCAGGACGGAGCCACGGCGGCGACGGGTGCCTGAAAATCCGACAACACGTACGCATTGGCAGGCTTGCTTTCTTCCGCATACTGCTCAGATGAGCAGTATGCTCACCGAACGCCAACAGGCCGTCGTCGACTTCATCCGCGCCCATCAGCTGGAACACTCGATCCCGCCTTCGACGCGTGAGATCCAACGGCAGTTCGGCTTCGCGAGCCAGAACTCCGTGCGTTGTCACCTCAAGGCGCTCGCGGCGAAGGGCCAGGTTTCGCAGCTCGTCGACGGCAGCTGGGGTGTGACGGCGCGGGAGGTGCAGGGGCATCTTTTCCACGTGCCGGTCTTCGGCGCGATCCCGGCCGGAATCCCGACGCAGCAGGAGCAACTCGCCGAGGAGACGCTCGCGATCGATCCGGCATTCTTCGGGGTACCGCGTGCGCGGTGTGGCGACCTGTGGGCTTTGCGTGTGCAGGGCGACTCGATGGTCGGCGCCCACATTCTCGACGGCGACATCGTCGCGCTGGTGCGGCGCGCGCCGCGCCCGGGCGAGATCATCGCGGCACTCGTCGATGGGACCACATCGACGCTCAAACGGCTGGTGCAAGTGCGCGGCCGACCGGTGCTGCGGGCGGAAAACGAGCGTTACCCCGACATCATTCCCGAGCGGCTCGAATGCCAAGGCGTGGTCGTCGGCGTGCTGCGCCGGAGTGTTTCTTGAAAAAGTGACTGGAGCCTGCGTGCCGCGAATGTCCGAACCTCTGTGGAGAATGCCGCGCTTCTGGAATGTCCCGTCCGCCCGTGTCAGTCGCCGATTTGCGGCAGATGCTCGCCGCCCGTTTTCCCCAGCCGATGGGGAAGGTGCCCGCGAGCGTGCCCACCGGCGTGGCGGCGATCGATGATGCGTTGGGCGGCGGACTGGCGTTGGGGCAGTTGACCGAACTCGTGGTTGAGTCGCCCGGCTGCGGCGGGCAGCTTGTGCTCGCGCAGTTGCTGCACACGACGCGTGCCGCGCGCCAACGAGTGGCGCTCGTCGATGCCACCGATGCGTTCACGCCCGAGTCGGTGCCGATGGACGAACTGCAGCACCTGGTCTGGGTGCGTTGCACGAATCTCGAGCAGGCGCTCGCCGCCGCGGATCTGCTCGTGCGGGATGCCAACTACGCCGTCGTCGTCCTCGACCTGCGCGGGTGCGCCGAGCGTATCCTGCGCCGCACGCCGGGAACGGTCTGGCACCGACTGCATCGTGCCGCGCAAAACGGCGGTGCGGTGCTCGTGCAAACCGCGCAACCACTCGTGCCGGCGGTGCCGTGGCGATTGGTGCTGCGTGCGCCGTTGCCCCTGTGCCATCGACTGCAGCCGCGGGCCGAACTGGCGGGGGAGCTCGAGGCCGCGGTCGCGCGCGGACGATTCGCGGACGTCGTCGCGTTTGAGGAGAAGGCCGGATGATTCCCGCGGTCACAGCGTTGCCGCGTTTCGCGGTGCTCTGGGTGTCGGACTTCGCGCTTCACGCGCTGCGCCGCGGCGACCCGACGCTGGCGCGGCGTGCGGTGGGACTCGTCGAAGGCGAAGGTCGCAAAGCAATCGTCGTGTCGGTTTCGGCCGAAGCGCGTGGTGTGGGACCGGGGCTCGCGGCGATGCTCGCGCTG